>BJHT01000021.1 GCA_014193395.1 Verrucomicrobiota bacterium | reverse complement strand
GAGCGCGTCGAGATTCTTGGTGAACTTCCCGAGATCGCGGAGCAACTCGGTTTCGAGCGTGGCCTGCGCGGCGGGCGGCTCGTCCGCGCCGAGTTCGAGCATGACGCGGAAATCGTCGAGATGCTTGTCGGCCTCGCCCAGCGGTTCGACGCGGCGGCGGAGGGAATGGGCTTCGTCGATGAGCTTCTGGGCCTGTTCGCGGTTGCCCCAGAAATTGTCCTGGGCCATCAGAGCATCCAGCTCCAACAACCGCTTCTGCGCGTTGGGGACGTCAAAGAAACCTCCGCAGGTGGGTCAGTTTCTCGGCGCAGGTGGCGATTTGGGCGGTAATCGGTTCGAACATGGGCGTGAAGTTAAGGGGGAAAGGCGGCGCGCCAAAGAAAATTCCATCGGTGAATCGCCAACTCGGCACCCCGCCCGGATCGCCAATTCCCACCTTCTCCCGACTCCTCCTGAAGCTCCCCCAAAAACTTGAGGGAAATTTTCAATCCATTATTGACATCGTCCGTGATCGGGCTAACGTCACCGCAGATTTTGATTCGGGCGGCAGCACGTTTCTTCAGCGGGGTTCCCCACCCCCACCTCCTTGGCGTCTGCTGCCCGGATCGCTTTTTTTGTCTGAACGACTCCTTGGTTGACCGCCAAGCGATTTTCCCGAGAAAACTCGGCGCCCTTGCGGGGGTGTAGCTCAATTGGTTAGAGCGCTGCCCTGTCACGGCAGAGGTTACGGGTTCGAGCCCCGCCACTCCCGCCACTTTCATTTGTTAAAACAAGGAGGTGCAGATTTCCGCAGTCTCTTGGCCGACTGGGCCGTATGAAATAGGTTGAGTTTCCGATGGTGTTCGGGTGGCGCAGGCGCGTGCCACGACGACCGGAACTGCCACCCATGGCGGCGATTCGCCCACGGTCGCTTGGCATGCTGGCACGGGACGGAAACGAAAGGTGGTTGTGTTTGTGGATTTGGAGGCGATGAGGCTGCTCGCACCTCACCGTTTCCTTTCCGTGCGGTGGCGGATACGACCGCGCGCAACGTCACCAACAGCCCAACACCTTTCATCTCATGTTTGCATCCACTCTCCTCGGCCGGGCCTGCGGCTTCGCACTGGCGGCGCTCCTCACGCTGCTCGTCGGTGTTTACACCATCGGCCCCGCGCAGGCGGTGCGTCCGCAGGTGGGCGGCCGGGCGCTGGCGGAAATCCGGAGCGTGCCGGAGGTCGCGGATGCGCTGTTCAAGGTGCTCGACAGCCGGGCCACGCTGAAGAGTCCGGGGAAGGTGACGCTGACGGGGAGTGAGGCGACGGGGATGTTGGTGAACGGGTAGTGGGACGCACCGGGGCGGCGGACGCGGACGCGCGCAACGCGTTCCTGCCACCATGTGGCGCTTTGTTTTGCTTCGGGGCGCGGGCGGTCGCTAGTGTCGGCGGCATGAAACAAGTTTTGGAATATCTGGCGGCGAACGAGGGGCGGTTCATCCGCGAGCTGTGTGAGTATGTGAGTTTCCCGAGCGTGTCGGCGCAGCCGCAGCATCGCGGGGATGTCGAGGCGTGCGCGAAATGGGTCGTCGCCCACTGCCAGCAGATCGGGTTGGAGGCGCAGCTTTGCCCGACGAATGGCAATCCCATCGTGCTCGCACGCACGCCGCGCGATCCGGCGAAGAAGCGTCCGCATTACCTGGTTTACGGGCATTACGATGTGCAGCCGGCCGAGCCGTTTGAGCTGTGGAAAACGCCGCCGTTCGAGCCGCGCATCGAGGGGCGGTCGCTGTTCGGCCGCGGCGCGAGCGACAACAAGGGGCAGAACTTCGCGCATCTCAAGGCGGTCGAGGCGTATCTGAAAACGGGCACGCCGCTGCCGTGCGACCTGACCTTCGTGATCGAGGGCGAGGAGGAAGTCGGGTGCGAGAATCTGCCGCCGTTTCTGAAGAGTCATCGCGAGGAACTGCGCTGCGATGGCGTGGTGATTTCGGACACGGGGATTCTGGATTTGCAGCATCCGGCACTCACGTATGCGCTGCGCGGCATCGCAGCGGTGGAGGTGACGTTGCACGGGCCGTCGCGCGATCTGCACTCGGGCCTGTATGGCGGCAGCGTGGATAATCCGGCGATGGCGCTGTGCCAGATGCTTGCGAATCTCCGCGACAAGAGCGGGCGCGTGGCGATTCCCGGATTTTACGATGATGTGGTGAAGCTGACGGCTTACGAGCGCAAGGAGATGGCGCGACTGCCGTTCAAGGAGAGCGCGTATCGGAAGTCGCTGGGCGTGCCGGCGTTGTTTGGAGAGAAAGGTTTCACGCCGAACGAACAGCGCGCGGCGCGGCCGACGGTCGAGATCAACGGCCTGACAAGCGGGTATCAGGGCGAGGGCAGCAAGACCATCGTGCCGTCGTGGGCGCGGGCGAAGCTGACGTTCCGCCTCGTGCCGAATCAGAAGCCGGAGAAAATCCTGAAGCTGGTGGCGAAGCATCTGCGCAAGGTCTGCCCGCCGTCGGTGCGGATCGAGGTGTCGCAGGGGCACGGCGGCGAGCCGTATCTGGTGTCGCCGCGCAGCGAGGCGGCGCAGGCGGCGTTGCGCGCGCTCGGCCAGGCGTTCGGCCACACGCCCGTGCTGCTGCGCGAGGGTGGATCGATTCCGATTGTGAACGATTTCAAAAAAATCCTCGGCGTGGACACACTGCTGGTCGGCCTCGCGCTGCCCGACGACAACCTGCATTCGCCGAACGAGAAGTTCAGCCTGGATGCGTTTGCCGCCGGGATGCGGCTGGGAGCGCATTTGTGGCGGGAGCTGGGCGGCGTGTGAGAGTGCGAGGGTGTGAGCGTGTGAGGGTGTGGGAGGGGCGTGGGGACGGAGGGATGGCGGGCTGCTGCGGGAAGGGACCGTCTGTTTTCAGCGCGTCGTGGGGAGGTGGACCCGCAGCCGGAGCGGGTGCCTCACTCGGACCGGGGCTTGCCGGATGTGCCGCCACCGGTGGCCAGCGATTCCATCACGGAACGGCGAATCAGGTCGCTGTCCACCTCGATGGGCGGCGACTTGATGGTGAATTCGTAACAGGGCTGGGGCGGCCGGGTTAAGTTACTCCGATTGTACAAGCTCTGAGTGATCCGAATTTTGACCTGTGGTTGCTCGAACACCCAGGCCGGCCAGTCGTGCCAGATGAGAGAGCGGGAGGTCGTGGTCTTGGAAGCCCAATCCGGAAGGGGCGATGCCCTCTGCGAGATCCCTTCAGTTAGCCACTGGTTCGTCATCACGAACATTGCCCGGAGAGTCTGGTCTTGGGGGGCTTGGAGTTCTGCTTTGAGGCGCTCGCTTGCAGGCGCTAACGGCGTCTGAGCGGCTGATATTACGCGGGGAGAAACTCCCAGCTTGTCCAGTGTCAGCAGTTCTTTTTGATACCCAGCCTGCCAGAGCTGCGCCGGGTTCGGCATGATGCTCTCCGGTTGCAAAGTATGGTCGTCACTCGGGGAGATACAGCCGATGGAAATATGAGGTCCCGCGCGCGCCGGAATCTTCTCCGCAACGCGTCGCCAAGTATCGTCTTTGTCGAGAGCCTCAATGTGGGTGGCACTCCCGTAAATCATCAGTGTGGCATTGTAGGGTTGCGGCTTGTTGGTCCCATTCCGAATCCAAGCGAAGACACTCCGCGAACGCTCGTCGAGCGCGACGGCCATTTGGAATCCGTCCGTTACTTCACCCCACTCAAACCCGTCCGCACCGGTCAAATTCCCGCAGATCGACATGGGCCGTGGTCCGACCACCGCTTGCAAATGAGCCGGCCACAGCAGCGCCAGCGCGGTAATGAATATACCGAGAACTCCGAGCTTATTGGCGAGGATGGGATGTTTCATAAGCTGGTCGGGTGCGGAGAGTTTTAGTGCGATGGGGCGGTTGGATGGAACAAGGATTTCTAACGCGCGGCAGCAATGTTCATCGGCGGCCCGTTGCGATTGCGGCCCTGATGTCCCGCTCGGAAATCCGGCGGCCTTTGCGGCGACGGGTTATGAGTGCGCGGTTTGCGCGGAGATCAGCCGCGGCCTGCCGGGCGGTGGCGTTCCCCTCACTTGGCAACACTTGGTCGGGGAGTTCGCCAAACCGGGGCTTGGGCTGGGAGGTGGTGTTGGCAGGCATGGCGGGAATTCAGAGTGGTTGGCGATGGTTGAGTTTAGGAGTGCTCCGAGAGCCTGACAACGTGCGTTTGACGGGAGGGCGCATCGCGGTTGCTTGCGACGATTCCCATCTCATTAGCACCCGGCTTCAGCCGGGTGTTTGCGAAACGGAAGCGGCACAACCGCTTCAGCGGTTTTCCATCCTGCCGGCCTGTCGGCGCATCCTCCAAAGCCGTTAAAACGGCTGCCCGATTCTCTTTCTGAGCTACACCCGGCTGAAGCCGGGTGCTAATGAGATGGGCAAGAAACTGAGGCGCTGGCCACGGGCCGACAGCGCGTTATGAATCGGAGTGGCTCCCGGTGGTGAATGGGATGAACTGGCTGGGTGGAGCGCGTGTGTTTGCAGCGCGCCGCGTGGCGCGTGGACGCGCAGGCGTGGCGGCTCGGGTGTGGTTCGATTGCTAGTGCGGCGGTTGCTTCCTGCTGACTCCTGTCTCCTGTCCTCTGCTTCCTCACGAACTCGCGCTCGTGTACCGCCGCAGCGAGAGGCGCCAGACCCATTCGGAGACGGCGAAACAGATGAGGCCGAGGCTGGCAAGGAGGATCATTTCCAGGGGGCTTTCGAGTTTTTGCACGAGGAGTTTCACCGGGACGTTGGCGACGAGGAGCATCGGGATGACGAGGGTGAAGAAGGCTTTGAAGAAGCCTTGGAACGCCGAGTCGGGCAGGCGCGCGATGTTGAACAGATTGTAGTAGGCCCAGACGACGCCTTGCGCGCGGACGGTCCAGAAGCTGACGGTCGCGAGCAGAAACAGGAGCGAGTAGTGGATGAGAATGCCGAGGGCGCAGAGGAGGAGGAAGCCGAGGATCTGGAGGGCGCTGGGTACGAGGTGGAGCTGGCGCGCGGCGTAGATCATCACGGCGACGGCGGAGGCGGCGTTGATGAAGCCGCCGAGGTCCACCTGACGGAGGGAGACGAGGAAGCGGAGGTTCACGGGGAGGAGGAGCATGAAGTCGAGCTTGCCGGTGCGGATGTGTTCGGAGAGTTGCGAGCAGTTGACGAGGAAGAGGGCGGTGAAGATTTGCTGGATGAAATGGCTCGCGCCGACGAGCAGGACGACTTCCCAGCGGGTCCAGGTGCCGATGCTGTCGGTGTGCGAGTAGATGACGGCCATGAAGGTGAGTTGCAGCGCGAACCAGAGCAGCTCGACGATGATCCAGAGGAGGAAGTTGGATTTGAAACCCATCTCGCGGACGATCGAGTTGCGCCACAGCGCGGCGTAGATGGCGGCGTAGCTGCGCAGGGTGTGGGGCGGGAGGACGAGGGGTTCGTCCGGGGCGGGGGCGGGCGCGCCCGCGGGCGGCGAGGGAGGGCAGGGGATCATGATGGCGTGGTGGGCGGCGGGGATTTGGGCGAGCTACTCAGGAGGGAGAAAATGGGAGGAGGAAAGTGAGGATGCGACAGGGTCATTTTTCGTGCCGGAGTCCGGGGACTGAGATGGCAAGGGAATGGAGGCAAAGGAATGGGGAGAAGGAATTTTCGGGGGCGATTTCTTTGTCTTCATTCCTTTGCCTCCATTCCCTTGCCATTTTGGATTTTTTGCCGTGCATCAGTTTCACCCGCCGACGGCGGAGTATTTGCGGATGCCGCGGTTCCAGACGAGGCGGGCGAGGCCGTAGGTGATGGCGACCCAGGCGGCTTGGATGAGCAGGCCTTGCGCGAGGGCGGGGCCGGTGGTTTTGCCCATGTACACGCTGATGGGGAAGAAGCAGAGGTAGGGGAAGGGCAGGTAGTTCACAACGGTGGCGACGGCGGGTGGGAGGATGTCGAGGGGGAACAAATGCCCGCCCGCGAGGTACTCAAAGGCGAAGACGATGAAGATGAAGGTGGCGACTTCGAGCACCCAGAACGCGAGCAGTGCCATGGTATAGGAGAGAAAAAATTGCAGCAGCGCGGTGAGGGCGAGTGAGACGAGGAACAGGCCGAACGTCGCGGCGTCGGGCGGCGCGACGAAGTGCTCGCGTTGCAGGGCGATGAACACGGCGACGGGGATGATGGCGACGGTCGTGTAGATGAGGCGTCCCGCGAAGAAGAGGCAGAGGCGGTAGGTGAGGTAGTCGATTGGCTTGAGGAGAAACTGGCTGATGTTGCCGTCCTTGATGTCGGTGGCGATCTGCCAGTCGTCCTCGGTCACGGAGGTGAGGGCATCGACGATGGTGATGAGGAGATAGTAGGAAATCATCTCGCCGAGTGTGTAGGCACCGACGGTGGTGCCGTCGGTTTTGCCGGCGTAAATGGTTTTCCAGAGGAGGATGGTGGCGGTGAGCGGGACGAGGCCGAAGGCGGCGCGGAACAAAAAATTCACCCGGTAAATCAGGGTGTTCTGAATGCCGATGCTGATGACCTGCCAGTATTTTCCCATGATTGCGCTGCGGGTGCGGGAGTGGTGCGCGGGCCGTAGCCGCCGACGTGAGGAGGCGGAATTCCACGCCCGTCGCGTGAGCCGCCTCCGCCTCGTCACCTCGGCGGCCACGGGGTTCACCCGTTTTCATTTTCCATCCCGCGGAACTGCCAGTACAAGAACCGCGTGCAAAAGAAACAAGCCCCTTCGAGCGTTGACGCGCTTTCCCTCAGCCTCCGCCGGTATCTGTATTTCACCGCGGCCACGACGGGCGCGGTGGTGTTGGTGATCGAGATTCTCGGGGCAAAAATGTTGTCGCCGTATTTCGGCACGTCGCACTTCGTGTGGACGGCGCAGATCGCGGTGACGCTGGTGTCGCTGGCGTTCGGGTACTACGTCGGCGGCTGGATGGTGGACCGGACGCCGAAGCTGGGGCGCATCTACGGGAGCATCCTGCTGGCGGCGGTTTATCTGTGTTTCAGCATCATGGCGGTGGAGGCGGTGGCGTATCGGTGCCTGAAGTTCAAGCTGGCACTGGGATCGTTGCTGGCGTCGGCGTTTTTGTTTTTTGTGCCGCTGTTTTTGCTCGCGATGGTGGGACCGTTTTTCATCCGCGTGCTGACGGTTTCGGTGATCGGCGTGGGCGGGAATGCGGGACGGCTCTCGGCGATCAGCACGCTGGGCAGCGTGCTGGGAACGGTGCTGATCGGTTACGTGCTGATTCCGTTTCTGCCGAATTCGCAGACGATGTTCATCACGGCGGGGCTGCTGATGGCGTTGGCGGTGATTTATTTTTTTGGCTGGGGGCGCAGGACGCGGCAACAGCCGGGCGTGGTGGTGGGCGTGGTAACGGCGCTGTTGTGCGGATGGGCGGGCGTGACGCGGGATCAGCGGACGCAGTTTTCATTCGGCACGCAGGTGTTTCGGAGCAACTCGAACTTTGGTCAGTTGCAGGTGATTCAGGACAACTTCGGCGAGCGCTTGTACTACCTGAACGATTACCTCGTGCAGAACACCTACGACCCGACGGAGAAGCAGAGCGCGTCGATGTTCACCTTCATGCTGCACGATCTGGCGGCCGCGTATGCGCCGCGCGTGGACGACGTGCTGTGCATCGGCATGGGCGTGGGCATCGTGCCGATGCAGTTTGCGCGCGAGGGGGCGAAGGTGGATGTGGTCGAGATCAATCCGGCGGTGGTGCCGGTGGCGGAGCAGTTCTTCGATTTCGACTCAACGAAGCTCAACGTGATCGTGGGCGACGGGCGGTATCTCGTGAACAGCAGCGCGAAAAAATATGATGCGGTGGTGCTGGATGCGTTTCTCGGGGATTCGTCGCCGTCGCACCTGATGACGCGCGAGGCGTTCGCGGCGATGCGGCGGGTGCTGCGACCGGAAGGCGTGCTGGTGATCAACAGTTTTGGCGAGAACGAGGTGGCGAATGATTTCTTCGGCGCGTCGCTGGAGAAGACGCTGCGCGCGGTGTTTCGCAACGTGCGGACGCATCTGTCGGGGAACGGGAACGTGTTCCTCGTCGCGACGGATCAGGCGGAGTTCACGGTGCGCCGGCAGCCGAAGTTCGATGCGATGCACCCGATTGTGCGGCACTCGGCGCGGCAGGCGTTTGAGGGGATTCGCACGCCGGACGCAAAGTACGGGATCGTGCTGACGGATGATTTTAATCCGGTGGATTACTACGACGCGGCGAACCGCGAGGCGATCCGGCGCAATCTGGCGCAGTCGATGTCGCAGAAGCCGGCGCGGGAGGAGTGAGTTCCGGTCAGTCGGACGGCTCAGGGGTGGTCCGGCGGGGGTGGGTGAGATTGTGCCTACGTCCCGCGCAGTCAGGCGAAGTAGGGCCGCAGAATCTGGGCGGCAACGCGGACGGCGGTGGCGCGGTTTTCCAAGGTTTTGCCGAAGGTGTCGTCTTCGACTTCGATGCAGACGGGGCCGCGGTAGGTGGTTTCCATGAGGGCACCGAGGAATTTTCCCCAGTCCATTTCGCCGTAGCCGGGGATGCGTGGCTGGTGCCATTCGAGCGGGTGGGCGAAGCGGCCGACCTCGTTGAGGCGGTCGTGGCGGAGCTTCACGTCCTTGGCGTGGAGGTGGAAAAGTTTGTCCTGAAATTCGCGCAGCGGGCTGGCGGGGTCCATCTGCTGGAGGACGAAGTGCGAGGGGTCGTAGTTGAGGCCGAAGTTCGGTGCATCGAGGTCGTGAAACGCGCGCCGCCAGATGGCCGGCGTGGTCATGAGGTTTTTGCCGCCGGGCCATTCGTCGCGCGTGAAAAGCATCGGGCAGTTCTCGATGCCGATGCGGATGCCGTGGTCGGCAGCGTGGGCGAGCAGGGGTTTCCAGGTCTTGAGGAAGCGCGGCCAGTTGTCGTCCACGCTGCGCGTCCAGTCGCGGCCGACGAAGGTGTTGACGGTTTTCAGGCCGAGCTTTTCGGCGGCGACGATGACGCGCTTGAGGTGGTCGGTGCAGCGTTTGGCGGCGGCGGGGTCGGGGTCGAGCGGGTTCGGATAATAGCCGAGCGCGGAGAGGCTGACGCCGTGCGCGGCGCAGAGGGCGTTCACGTCGTCGGCCTGCGCCTGAGTGAAAGCGGTGACATCGACGTGGGTGACGCCGGCGAATTTGCGTTCGGCGCGCCCGACGGGCCAGCACATGGCCTCGACGCATGCGAAGCCGTCGGCGCGCGCGCGGGCGAGGACTTGGTCGAGATTCAGTTCGGGGAAAATGGCGGAGACGAGGCCGAGTTGCATAAACGCGAGGTGGATTTGACTGGAGAAACTGTGGGGCGGGAGCGGGCGGTTAGTAAAGATTTTCGGGGCGAGATCGCGGGGCGTACACGTCCGGCGAGGCGGATGTTTTCGGGGAAGGTCACGGACGCGCGCAGCGCGTCCCTACCTGGATTTTACGCCGCAGGCTCGGCGATGAGGTCGTAGTCGGTGTGGCCGAGGATGCGGACGCGGGCGAATTCACCGACGGGGAGTTGGTGTGGTTTGGCGCGGATGAAGACGCGGCCGTCGATGTCGGGGGCGTCGGCTTCGCCGCGGGCGACGAGGAAGTGGCCGCGGAGGCGTTTCTGGTCTTCCTCATCGGAGCGGATGAGGCCGTGTTCCCACGAGCTGACGCTGGCTTTTTCGAGCTGCTTGCCGGAGGCCTCGCCTTCGATCAGCACGGTCATGGTGCGGCCGACTTGCGCTTGGGCGACGGCGCGGGCGACGAGGAGTTGCTCGGCCATGGCGTGTTCGCGGCGGCGTTGTTTCACGCGGTCGGTGACCTGTTGTTCCATCTTGGCGGCGCGGGTGCCGTCTTCGCGCGAGTAGGTGAAAATGCCGAGGCGCTCGAAGCGGGTTTCGCGGATGAAGTCGCGGAGGACCTCGAAGCTCGCCTCGGTTTCGCCGGGGAAGCCGACGATGAAAGTCGTGCGCAGCGCGATGCCGGGAATGCCCGCGCGGAGGCGGCGGATGAGATCAACGATGTAGGCCTGCGAGGTTTCGCGGCGCATGCGTTCAAGCATTGGCTCGTGGATGTGCTGGAGCGGCATATCGACGTAGCGCGCGACCTTCGGGCACGCGGCGATGGTGGCGATGAGCTCGTCGGTCCAGTGCGCGGGATGGGTGTAGAGGAGGCGAATCCAGAAGTCGCCGGGGAGTGCGTTGAGCGCACGCAGGAGCGTGCAGAGCGTCGTGGCGTCGGCGGGCAGGGCGCGGGCGGCGGTGGAAAATTTCTCAGGGGAAGAAATGGCGCGGCTGTGGTTGGGGCGCAGGTCGAGGCCGTAATAGGTCGAGTCCTGTGAGATGAGGTTGAGTTCCTTCACGCCGTCGGCGAGGAGGCGGCGGGCTTCTTCGACGATGTCGGCCTGGGTGCGGCTGCGGTGCGCGCCGCGCATGCGCGGGATGATGCAGAAGCTGCACGGATGGTTGCAGCCCTCGGCGATTTTCACGTACGCGAAATGTTTCGGCGTGAGGCGGAAGCGCGGCGTGTCGAAGTCGGGGATGAAATTGGGGCGCGCGTGGACATCGACAATGGGGGCGTTGGGGTCGGGAAGGTTTGGAGTTCCGCCTTCAGGCGGCTCGGTCGGGATGACGCCGGGATTCCGAACCGCCCCGGAACCCGTGCTGGCAGCGGGCTTCGTCGCCGTCGGAGTGACGACGGTGCGGGTTTGGCCGAAGCGGTCGGTGCCGCGCAACGATTCGTCGGCGGTGGATGCGTCGAGGGGGCGCGCTTTTTCCAACGCGTTGAGTTTCGAGACGACGGATTTTTTGCGCGATTTCGGCGCGGCTTTTTGTTCGAGGCGTTGGGCGCGGTGGGTGAGTGCCTGAGTGACGATGTCGCCGACTTGGGCGACCTGGTCGATGCCCATGAAGGCGTCCACTTCGGGGAGGAGTTTCGGCAGTTCGTCGCGGAAGCGCTGGGGGAGGCAGCCGGAGACGATGACGGCCTGGCCGCGCTGTTGGGCGTCGCGCAGTTCGACGGACTCGAGGATCGTATCGACGCTCTCTTCCTGCGCGGCGTCGATGAAGGAGCAGGTGTTGACGATGACGGCGTCGGCGTGGGTGGCGTCGTTGGTGATCTCGACGCCGTGGCGCAGGAGGGAGCCGAGCATGATCTCGGCATCGACGAGATTTTTGGCGCAGCCGAGCGAGATCATGCCGACGCGCAGGGGGCGTTCGAGTTGGGTGCCTTTTTTCACAGGTGGCGCGGAAGCTAGGGCAGCGGGGGACAAGCTCAAAGCTTAAAGCTCAAAGCTCAAGGGAAGGCGGGGGGAAGCTCAATGTTCAAAGTTCAAAGTTGAAGGGAAGCGACAAGAGCCAAGGACCAATTGGGGGACGGAACCGAGGTGGGGAGGATGCCCCTGCGCAACACGACGCGCGTGAGCGGCGAGGGATTTGTCCGCGCGATGGAAATCTGGAAATGACGAGGCCCGTGGTGTCGCGGTGGAGCTTGGCGGTTGGTGTTTCCCTTGAGCTTTGAGCTTTGGGCTTTGAGCTTTTTTTCCGGCGCCCGGTTGTCGTCGCACCGCGAGCTGCCCTCGACGTCGCGGCGGCGGATGACGCCGTCCAGTAGCGCAGGTTTCCAAACCTGCTGTGTCGCCGATTTCTAAATCGGCAGCGCGACAGAAATGCGAGCGCGCCTCGGCAGCCGAGCGGCCTGCGGGTTTGGAAACCCGCGATACAGCAGGTTTGGAAACCTGCGCTACACCGCGCGCCGTGCGTCAGCGCCGCGGCGCGGGATTGGTGGGGAGCGGGAGGGATTCGCCGCCGGACCCGGCGGGTTGGTAGATGCCTTTGCCGAGGCGGGAGAGTGGGTCTTCGGTGGCGCGGGAGCGGCAGGCGTTGATACCCCAGACGATGCCGACGAGAAGCACGAGGATGCCGAGGATGGGGAGCGCGACCTGCCAGTTGACTTTCGAGAGTTGGAGCGCGGCGAAATCGATGGGGTTTTTGGAGCCGGAGGTGAGGGGGGGCGCGGCGGTGAACTTTTTGGATTGCGCCAGGTCGGCTTCGAGCTGGGCGAGGAGTTCGGGAACTTTCAGGCGCAGATGGGTGGCGTAGGTGCGTACGAAACCCTTGACGTAGATGGGCGCGGAGAAGGTTTCGTAATGACCGCTCTCCAGGGCGCGGAGGTAGTCAGTCTTGATGTTGGTGGCTTCGGCGACGCGGCTGATGGGGAGATTCTGCGTCTCGCGAGCCACGCGCAGTTGTTCGGCGACGGTTGGCATTGCGGGGGAGCGTACGAAAGGGTTTTGCGCTTGGCAACCTCGCAGAGCCGCGCATGACCGGCCGCAGTGAATCATTGAAAGGACACGGAGGGCGGATGTCGTCCTGTCCTTCTGTCCCCATGATTCTGCCTCTAATGATTCTGAGCATTCTTTCCCAGCCGCGGCGGCCCGAAGGAAGCCGGGTGCTCAGAATCATTAGCGGCAGAATCATGGGGAAGGAGTTGGGGTGAGGTGATGCAATGCGCATGGGCCGTTGCGTTTTGCACGTTGCGCTGTGGCGCACGCCCTGCCGGCTGAAGCCGGAATTCCAAGCCGGTGCGGTCGGTGCTCGCGTCGGCGGGCGCGGGCGGGAACTCTGCGGGCAACTTTTTTATGCGACTCGGAATTTGTGCGGTGATGCTGGGA
Organism: Verrucomicrobiota bacterium; assembly: GCA_014193395.1. Classification (GTDB taxonomy): domain Bacteria; phylum Verrucomicrobiota; class Verrucomicrobiia; order Limisphaerales; family BJHT01; genus BJHT01. The sequence continues at coordinate 33,304 of BJHT01000021.1, read as the reverse complement.
GGCGCGGTGGTGTGCGCGGCGCTGGGGTTTGAAGCGGCGGCGGTGGAGCCGGTACGCGTGGGGTCGGCGACGGCGGCCGCAGATTTCAATCAGTTGTTTCAGCGGACGAATGGCTGGGTGGGGGCGGATGCGATTTACTCGATCCCGATCAGTGCGGACCGGACGTTGTGGTTTTTCGGCGACACGTTTGTCGGGCGCGTGGCGGACGGGCGGCGGACGAATGTGGCGATGATCAACAATTCGGTGGGCGTGCAGCAGGGCAGGGGAGCGGCGGCGGACGTGGAGTTTTTTTATCAGCGGAAGGCGGATGGCAAGGCGGCGGCGTGGCTGGAACCGGCGGCTGCCGGTGGGTGGTTGTGGCCGTTTGGCGGCGCGGCCGAGGACGGTCAGGCGTGGCTGTTTTTGTGGCAGATGGAGAAGACGGCGGGCGGCGGGGCCTTCGCGTTTCGCAACGTCGCGGTTTGGCTGGCGCGGATCGAGAATCCGCTGGCGGCGCCGGCGGCGTGGCGGATTTCGCAGGTGAAGATTCCGTTCACGGAGTTGGCGGGGGAGCGGCGGCGGTTGTTCGGCTCGGCGGTGTTGCGGGTGGAGGGATGGAATTACATCTACGGCATCGAGGAGCCGGCGAAGGGCAGCGGGGCCGCGCGGCGGATGCTGGTGGCGCGCGCGCCGGCGGGGAAGGTGGACGTGTTTACGGAGTGGAGGTTTTGGAACGGCGAAGCGTGGGTCGCGGATTTCCGGCAGGTGCGGGGAGTGGTGGGCGGGATGGGGGCGGAGTACTCGGTGAGTTATATGCCGTCACTGCGGCGGTATGTGGCGGTGACGACGGAGAACGGGCTGTCGGACAAAATTGTGGCGCGCGCGGCGGAGCAACCGTGGGGACCGTGGTCGGAGGCGCGGGTGATTTACAATTGTCCCGAGGCGGTGCTGACGCGGCGGGTGTTTTGTTACGCGGGAAAAGCGCACGCGTTGCTGGATGGCGCGGGGGAACTGCTGGTGAGTCACGCGTTCAACTCACACGATTTCTGGGAGGTGGTGCGGGATGCGCGGCTTTATTGGCCGAGGTTTGTGATCGTAAAACTGGAGTGACGGGGGAGTTCAAAGTTTAAGGTTCAAAGTTCAAAGTTCAGTGCGGTGGGGCATCTCCTGACGCTGGGATGTGTTTCTGACGGAGTGAGAGCGGGGGGCGCTCCGGTCGAGCCGCCAGGTTCGAGTTACTTGGCGCGGCCTGATTTGAAGCTTGGATGGTGGAGCTTCCCTTGAGCTTTGAGCTTTGGGCTTGGAGCTTCCGGCCCCGGCGGTTCGGGGCGGAATTGTGAGACAGCGTATGCTGCACGCCGGGGCCGGCGGGTCAGCGGTAGGGGCCGGCGATGTAGTTTTCGAGTTGGTGGATGGTCTCGCTCTGGGTCGAGATGATCCAGTTGACGAGGTCGCCGATGGAGACGATGCCGGTGACGCGCTGCTCCTGGAGGACGGGGAGGTGGCGGACGCGGTGTTCGGTCATCAGGCGCATGCAGTCGGCGATGGTGTGGGCGGGCGTGACGGTGACGGGCGCGGCGGTGACGAGTTCGGCGACGCGCATCTCGGCGGAGGAACGGCCTTTGAGGGCGACGTTACGGGCGTATTCGCGCTCGGTCATCACGCCGTGGAGCTGGTCGCCGCGCATGACGAGCAGCGCGCCGATGTTGTGGTCGGCCATGAGACGCAGGCCTTCGAGGACGGTGGCGTCCGGCGCGATGGTGAGGAGGGTGCCACCTTTGGTTTTGATCAGGGCTTCGATGGGGGCGGTCATCATAGGAGTTTCCTTGGGTGTGGGGTGGTGGGGGTGGTTGGTTCGGGGTGAAGTGGAGCGTGGTATTGAAACTTGTTTTTTTTGACGGGCTGCCCGCTCTGGGTGAATGGGTCTGGAGATGGTGCTACGCCGGTGCGGGGCGGTGGTCAATGCAATGGTGCGGGGGCTTTTTTCGCTGAGGCATCGTCGATGAAGCAGCATCCGCAGCGGAGGGGCGATGATGGCAGCGAGCGGTGTGCGGTTGTTGCATGCATGGGAATGGGCAGGGGATTTTTGGCAAAGGAATGGAGGCAAAGGAATGGGGACGGGGAGACTTTTTGTCTTCATTCCTTTGCCTCCATTCCTTTGCCCTGAATTCCCCGGCCCAACGCGACCGCACTTACGAACCGCTGCGTCCCGCCCTACACGCTGGGCGTTTGTCGTGCGAGTGTGGGGCACTCCCATCGGCTGCTTCCCGCTCTGCGTTCCTTCCGATCTCTGCGGTGTTCCACTCCGCGCCACCACGATCGGAGCGTTTCCTGAAAACACCGCAGAGATCGGAAGGAACGCAGAGGGGGAAAGGGTCAATGCGCGAACGTCGCGAGGATTTCTCCCGCAGCGCGGCTGTGTGCGCGGAGCACCAGCCGCAGCGGATTGGCCGCCGGGGACGCCTCGGATTTCAACGAGCCCCTCCGAGGTTTCGGGGCCGCTGCGGCTGGTCCTCGGCGGACACGACCGCGCTCCTTCGGTTGCGGCTTCGCCGCCCTGTGTTCTTCGTGTCTCTGTGGTCATATTCGCCATTTGCGACTGCATCGACACGCCTGAGCGCTTTGGGCCGGTCACACTGCCTGCGGGGAAAGGGTTAGAGTCTCCTTACGTCGTCTCCTACAGCGCGGCGCGCCAGCGGCGGTATTCGGCGAGGAGTTCGGCGCGGGGACAGCGGGGCCGGAGCAGGGTGCGGGCTTTGAAGCCGTATTCCTTGAGGATTTCGTAACGCGGGATGAGGAACTGAAAATCCCATGCCGGATTGGTCGTTTGCAACTCGGCGTTCACTCCGCCGCCGGAGGGGGAATGCGTCAGGCGCACGCCGTCGCTGCGGTCGAACATCACCTGCCAGACGAGGTCGTCGTGGTGGCCGTAGAAGAAGGGATCGGTGTAGCGGAGCGGCGAGAGGCTTTTGAACAGCGTGTCACGTCCGCCAGCGGCGTAGGTGAGTTCAAGGGCGTCGTCGCGTTGGCGCACGGTGCTGGCGTCGTTGTGGCGCTGGGTGCAGAGCTGAGTCCAGAGCGCCGGGCTGCGGTCCGTGTTGCCGGGACCGCCGGGGCCACCGAGAAAATACATGCTCTTGTCGGTAGGCGCGTTCATGTAGCTGGCCCAGAAGAGGCCGATGTAGCCGCGCGGGAAGACGTGCTGCCGGGCGACGCAGCGGAAGGTCAGGTCGAGGTAGTGGGGCGCGACGAGTTGGAAGCGCGTCCAGCTTTCGAGATGGAACGTGGGCGTCGGCGGTTGGTGCAGCTCGACGGCGGTGTCGGAGATTTGGCGGAAGTTCATGGGCGCGACGCGGGGTTCGAAGAAGATTTTCGAGTCGGTCACGGCGTCGCCGTTGAAGATGTGCTCGAAGTTCAAGCCGGCGTAGGCGGGCACGAACAGGCTGCGGGTGCCAGCGGCGTGGCGCAGGCTCCAGACGCCGTTGTAGCCGGCGCGGTGTTCGCCGTCGGCGGAGTTGTCGCCGATGACGGCGGTGAGGTCGGCGAGGGTGAGGGTGGTGTGGGGCATGGTGGTGACGGGTGGCGGGGGGCGTGATGCGTAATGCGTGATGCGTGATGCGTAATGCGTGATGCGTGATGCGTGATGCGTGATGCGTGATGCGTGATGCGTGAATGGCGGCTTGGTATTGAGTGGTGGTGGTGGGCGCGCTCGCGGCTGCGGGGGTGACACCGGCGGCTTCGAATCATCCGCGGCAGGACGAGTTGTCGGCGGTTAGGGCGCGCTTTGGATGCGGAAGAAGGTGGGTTGGCTGGTGGGGAGGAGGGCGGGGACGAAGCGGAAGGAGTTGGTGAGCGAGTAGCTCAGGAACGGTTGCCAGGCGGGTGCGCCGCCGAGGTTGTGGACGGTTTGCAGGACGTAGTTGGATCCGGTCGCGCCATAGACGACCAGCGAGAGGTTGCCCGGGGTGAAGCCGGTGATGTCAACGATGGGCGGCGACGGGGGCAGCTCGAAGGTGCGATAGAAGACCGTGCGGCTGGCGGCAGCGGGGATCTGGAGGGTCTGCAACGTGTTGGTCAGGGGCAGGCGATGCACGTCATGCCAGGTCGTGCCATTCGTCGAGAACTGGAGCTGGTAGCCGTGCCAGGGTTTGCCGAACACCGTGACGCGGTGCGCGCCGTTGGTGGCGAGGCCGGTGTCGAGCAGTGGTTCGTTGCCGATGATGGCCACGCGTCCGCTGATGGCTGCGGGTCGCTCGACGGGCTGGCCATCGGAGACGAGGCCGGCGGGCGCGGTGACCGTCAACGGCACGAACGCGGAGAGCGGGTGGGGCACGGCGAGGAAACCCAGCTCGGCCAGGGTGTGCGTGCCGACGGGGCTGAGGCCCGGATTGAGCGTCACGCTGACAGAGTACTGATTCGGGCCGGCCGGCTGGAGCACGGTGCCCACGGTGTCCGGGGAGACGGCGACGAGCGTGAGGTTGGTGAGCCGGTCCGCGGGAGTCTGGAGGACCGCGGTGAGGTTGGTGAGGTCGAGCGTGCCCTGCAGCTCGACGGGCACCGTGCCGTTCTGTCCGGCCAGCACGTTGGTGGAGCCGAAGCGAAGGACGAATTCGTTGGGCACTTCCAGGACGCGCACGGTGAAGGATTGCGCGGCGCTCAGCGGCGGCGTGCCGTTGTCGGTCACGAGCACGGTGAACACATTCGTGGCCGGGGCCTGCGCCGCCGTGGGCCGCCAGCGGAAGACGCCGGTGGCGGGATCAATCGTGGCGTTGGCGGGCGCGCCGTCGCCGAGGGTGAAGGTGAGAAGCTGGGCCGGCCGGTCGCTGTCGGTCGCGCTGTTGGTGACGACCAGCAGCGCGCCCTGGTTGACCGTGCGGTCCGCGATGGCGGCGAGCACGGGGGCGGTGTTGGCGGGCTGCAAGACGACTTCGACAACGCCGGTGACGCTGAGCGAGGGCACGCCGCTGTCGCTCGCGATGACGCGGAGGAGGTTGGTCGCGCCGCCCTGGCTCGGCGTGGTGGGCCAGGTCAGCCGGCCGGTGGCCGGGTCCACAATCGCGCCGCTCGGTGCGCCGGGACCGAGCCGGAAGGCGAGTGTGTCCTGCGGGTCCGGATCGTTGGCGGTCACGTCGAGTGAGAGCGTCTGGCCGGCGATGAGCGTGACGCGGGCGGGCACTGTGAGAGTCGGCGATGAATTGGTGCGGCTGACCGTGGTGCGCGCCTGGGCCTGCAGCGGCGGGATTTCGCGGTTGCCGGCGTTGTCGGTGGCCACGGTGTAAAAGGCGTAGGTGTGGCCGAACTGACCGGCGTAGCGCGCGCCTTGCAGCCGGGTGCCTTGCAGCCACGGGAGGAACGCGCCGTTGTCCACGCTCACGAACACATCGAAGTGCGACAGACCGCTGCCGCCGGCGTTGTCGTCGCCCTGCCAGGCCACGTCGAAGCTCGGATAGCTCGCGGGCGCGAGCGGCGCGACCGTGCTGACGGGGGCGTTGGTGTCCGGCGCGGGCGGTGCGGCGTAGTAGAGCGTGTAAGTGCCGGGGCTGTTGTAATCAAGGAGGTGCAGTTTGTTTTCCAAGACGGGCCGGCGGCTGTTGCCGATGAACGTGCGATCGGTCGTCCACACGTTGGTGTTCAGGTAAATCTCCACGTTGTCGGACCGCACCACGCGCTGGAGCACGAACTCGCCCGCGCCCGGATCGGGCACGTCCAGATAAGCCCAGCCGCTGGGCAGCGGCGCAGTCAGGGTGACGGCGAGATGGCCCGGAGCGGCGGGACCATCGGTGCTGGCCTGCTGCACGACTTGCACCCGGTTGGTTCGGCCATCGCTGAGGTAGAGTGTGTCGGGCAGGTGGTAGTCGTCGGGGAGGTCGTTCGCGAGGAAATCCGCGAGTCCGTCCTCGAACGCGCCGGGTGCCTGCACGCGCCGGATCAATTCGTGAATGGTGACTTCATCGATGAGCGAGAGGTTGGTTTTTCCAAGGTTGTCCAGGTGCTGGAAGGTCGCGTTGTAATCAATGAACAGTCCTTGCAACGTCGAGGTGAGATACCACAGCCCGACGCTCTGTTGCCCGGGCGGGAGGTCACCCAGATCGATGGTGAGCGACGGCGTCCGGTTCTGGCCGTTGGCCTGGCTGCCGATGATCTTGAAATCGATCAGCAGCCCCTTTTCGTTTTCCACAATGCGCGGCTGGCTGGAGATGATCTGGACGTTGCGGGCCGTGCCTTTGCCGCGGTTGTTGACGGTGACGCCCAGCACGAAGGGGATGCTCGGTTCGATCTGCGGCGTGAACGGATCGTCGGCCAGGACATCGCGCTGGAGAAAATAGCGCACGGTCAGGAGCGGGTCGGGCTGCACGGTGATGGGGGCGCTGAACAACGGGATCACCACGCCCAGGCCGTCCTGCTCGTACATGAGCACGCCGCCCACGCCGTAGCCGGTGGGAATTTCCGGCGCGGCGTCGCGGGTGGGAATGATGACCCACGACGCGGACCCGGTGCGGTTGGGCGGCAGCGTGCCGGTGCCATCGACGGCGTTGAGCCCGGCGAGGACGGGATTGCGGATGCCGAAGAGATGATTGGCGGGCCGGCCGCTGGCATCGGTGATGTTCACGACGACCTGGAGGTTGGAGAGGGTCGTGGTGGCGGTGAGATTGGCCAGTTCGAGCGTGGCGTTGAAGGCGCTGCGGGTCTGCACGAGATCCTGATCGAGGCGGATTTTCACCCGCGCACAAATCTCCGTCTCGGGGGCGATCGCCTGCGGGACGCGCGTGCGGGACGAGCCGACAGTGCGCGGGGCCGCCGCCTTCGTCGCGGCCGGCGCGCGGGAACGAATGGGCGCGAGCGCCGCGGCGATCTCCGCATCCGCCTGCCGGGCGATGTCCGCGAAGCCCGCTTGGACGGAGGCGGGCGTGCGGCTCGCCGGCGCCACGGTCCCGTCGAAATAGAGGAGGCCCACATCCACGCCGCCCACATTCAGCCGCACCTTGCCGCGCACCGCCGTGGACCGGAAGGTGATCTGGCCGGTGATCCCGGAGTCGGTGCAGTAGTCCAGCCCACCATTGATGCCGCTCTCGATGCTGGCGGCGGCCCGCAACTCCTGCCGGCCGACGATCACGCCGTTCTGTTTGAAAATGGCCGTGCCGCCGAGCAGGCACGCCTGCCGCAGGTCGGCGTTGACCGCGATGGAGGCGCAGATGCGCGGGTTGCGGAAGGGGCAATCCGAAGTGCCGGTGATCGTGCCCTGGCTCGCGACGCGCGTGTTCAAGGAGCAGTTCACCAGCAGTTCATATTCGACGTCGTAGCCGCCGAGGTTCGTGACGCCGGTGATCCGGGTGGTCGTGATCGGGACGGAGATTTGCAGATCGACCACCAGGCCCGAGGCGTGGTCGAGCTTGAAGCCCTCGCAACAGGTGCAGAATTTTGCCGTCCGGATGGCCGCGGTGCTGGCCTTGATATTCGGCGACGCCGACAGCGCCCGCACCAGCGCGTCCGCCGCGGACTGCAACGCGGTGGCACCGAAGGGAAGGTCGAAGCACCGCGAGGTGAACGTCGCCGGATCGCACGGCGGCGCACAGGTATGCGCCTCGGTGAACTCCGGCTGCGACACAAACGCCGTCGCCGGACCTGGCGGCGGCGGGATGTTGGGCCACTCACCGCCCCCGCCGCCGCTGCCGCCCCCACCGCCGCCGCCACCGCCGCCGCCACCGCCACCGCCACCGCCACCGCCGCCGCCACCACCCAATCCGGCGCAGTCGGCCGCGTTGAGGATGGGAATTGTCGCCGCGTAATCATTGACCAGAACGCCGCAAACGAGTTTCCAGACGGCACCCATCGAGAAATTGCACCCGGCCGGGCTGTCGCCCACGGCGGCCGGCGCGACCCGCTGGCCGGCGGCGACGCGTCCACCGGGTGTGATGCGCCGGAGGGTGACGGGCACGGTGACCGAGCTGCGGGCCGGGAGCCGGCCGAAATCGGTGATCAGCGGGATGATCTCCCAGTCGGGATGGGTGCCGACGACGAGCTTGAAATCATTGGCGGTGATGAGGCCGTGGTTGGTGATCTGGAGCGTGACCTGCCCGAGGTTGCCGGGCACGTCCGCCAGATCGATGAGCGGCGGATGCACGGTGATGACGGGCACGGGCACGACGGTTTCGAAGGTGGCCTCCAGCGTGATGCGGGTCCGGTCCTCGATGGTCGTGGGCAGCACCTTCCAACTGTATTGCACCATCTGCCGTGAGAGGAACGCGGGCAGTTCATTCGTGAGGCCGCCCCGCACCAGGACGGTGCCTTGATATTTGGAATGCTGGGGCGCGGTGACTTCCACGGTGTAATGCGCCTCGAGCAGGTTCGGCACGAGGAAGACGCCGTTCGGGCCGGTGTAGCCGTTGGTCACCACGGTGCCCGTTCGCGGGTCGGTGATGCTCACGAGGGCGTTGGTCACCTTCGGCGCGCCGTTCGCGTAGAACGTGAATTCATCCTGCGCTTCCACCCGCAGCGCGCCCAGGGCCTCGCTCAGGGCGAGGAACGTGAACGGCACGGTGCTGGCCGAATCCGTCGTGCTGACGGAGAGCGTGCCCGAATAGGGACCGAGCGGCAGGTCCACGGCGGGCGTGAGGAGCAGCGTGACGACATTGGTTTCGCCCGGGCCGAGCGGCGGGAGCGGGTTCGCGCCGGCGACGGACAGCCACGGCACGCTGGGCAGGGAGAGGTTCACCGGTCCCGAGGTCACGCCGCCGGCGTTGATGACCTGGAATTGCACGCGCTGCTGGCCACCCAGCGGCATGGCCGCGTAGAGCGGCGTCGGCGTGACAACCAGCACGGGACGCAACGGCACGAGGCCGACCAGCAGCGTGCCCTGCGCCAGCACGCCCTGCGCGCTGGTGAGCTGAAACTCCACCTGGCCCTGCGGCTGGCTGAGGTCGCGGGCCGCCACGCGGTAGGTCAACAACACCGTGCCGTCGCCGCTGACGGTGGTGCCGCCGAGCTGCAGGTTGACGTTCAGATTGGGTGGCTGGCTGACAATGCTCGCGGCCAGGCCCGTGAGCGGGAGGCTGCCGAGATTCACCACCGACACGGTGCCGGTCGTGGTGCCGCCCTCGCGCACGAGCACGGAGGAAGTGAGCGGCGCGAGCTGCATGCCCAGCAGGTTGAACGTCGCCTGCACCGGCGCGTCGGCGTCGCCCGGGTGCGCCGCGCCGATTTGATACGTGCCCGCCTCGTTGGGCAGCGGGGTGAAGCGGGTGGCGAAATTGCCGTTCGCATCCGTGAGGTCCTGGATGATGCGGTGCGTGCCGCGGAGATAGATGTGGAGATTGACCGGCACGAATGGCGCTCCCTGGCTGCCGCCGCGCCGCACCGCGCGGCCCGTGAAAAGGACGTTGGTGGGGATCGCGGCCGTGGTCACCGGGGTCGTCACCGTGGCCGTGTAGGCGGCGCTCACGGTGACCGGCACAGGGGTGGTCGCCGTGTTGTTGTCCTCGCGGATTTCAGGAATCTGACCGTCCGCATCGGTGGTCACGGAAATCCAATAATTCCGCGCCGCCGTCGGCAGGCGGATTTGCAACGTCTGCTCGATGAACTGCCCCGCCCCGAGCGTGCCGGTGAAGGGGAAGCTGCCCAGCGGGGTCGCGCCCGCGCCGGACGGCGTGGTGCTCAACGCGAAGCGCGTGACAAAGCCCGGCGCGGCGGCCGCCACGCCGCGGTTCTCGATGCGATAACCCAGCGTCGTGTAGGAGTCGGTCTCCGCATTGGTGGCAACATTGATCCGGGTGACGACGAGGTCGGGCAGGTTCACATCCGAGACCACGAGGCTGCTCACGCCGGGCGTGAAGCCCGGCTGGCTCGCGGTCAGGACGACGCTCTGATCGCCCGTCGGCAGGCCGGGATTGAGGGTCGCGAGGTTGAACGTGGCGCTGGCTGCGCCGATGGGAATCACCACCGACGCGGGCACGACCGTCAGCGCCGGATGGCTGGTGGCGAGGCTGACCGTGAGCGCCGCGGTGGTGGCGGTGTTGCGCGTGATCGTGCCGGTGGTGGCCGGATTCCGCCCCTGCGGCACCGTGTCGCGGGCCAGGGTCAACCGCAGGGTCGGGCCGTCATCGTCCCGCACCAGCAAGGTCGCACCGGGCAGCTCGGCGAGCGAGCGGATGGACCCGGTGGCGCGGAGAAAAACGCGGACGCCGACCACCGTGTCGCCATCGACAATCTGGTTGTCCACGGCCGAGACCGGGAAGGACACGGACGCCTGATTCGCCGGGATCACCGCCGTGGCCGGCACCATGATTTTCGCCGCGTTGCTGCTCACCAGATCGAAGACCAGCGGCGTGGCGGTGACGGGCGCGCGCGTCAGGGTGGCCACCGTGGCCAGCGGACCGTCGCCCTCGCTGACGTTGGTCGCGGCGAAGCGGAGGGTCACCGTCGGCAGGTTCTCCAGCACCACGACATTCGCCGTCGCCGGCGCGAAGCCCACGGCGGCGGCCTGGAGCTGGTTGGTGACGGTGCCGTCCACGAGCCGGTTATCCACGGCCAACGCGGCGAAGCCCTGGCTCAATTGATTGGAGCGAATGGTGATCGCGGGCGGCAGCAGGAGGCGCGAGGGATCGGAGCTTTGCAGAACGACCTCGAGATCCCGGTCCGCGGCCAGGGCGCGCGCGATCGTCACGGGCACCGTCGAGCCCTTGAGCACGCTGGGTGCGCCGACGGTGATGGTCAGTTGCGGCAGATCCACGTTGCGCACCACCACGGCGGCCACGCCGGCGGAATAACCGTCGGCCTGCGCGCCCAGCGTCACCAGCACGTCGGCATCCACCACGCCGTTGAGCAAGGGCGTGACCGGGAACGGCACCGACGCCGCGCCGGCCGGGAGGAGCACAAGATTCGTCAATGCCAGCTTGGCCGGATGACTGTTGGTAAGGGTGACGGCCAGCGCGCCGGTGAAGTCGCCATTGCGGAAGATCGTGCCCGAGAACGTCGGCCCGCCTTCATTCACCTCGCCCACCGACAGGGTCAGGGTCAGCTCCGCCGGCAGCGTGGTCGGGTTCGTGGCGAGGGTCGTGTTGTTCGCCTCGTCGGCCTCGGCAAGCTCGTCGTCACTGTCCACGCGGACGAAATACCGGACGCTCCCCGCGGCGGTGCTCGAGGGCAGCACGACGGCCTGCGTGCGGACCAGCGCCGCGCCGACATTCAGCGAGTTGGTGAAACGGAACGCGGCCAGCGTGGTCACGACGCCGTTGAGATTTGAGATGCCCACCGCCTCGCTCCAGACGGCGTTCGTGAGATTTACCGCGCCGCGATTGGTCACGCTCCAGACCAGCGTCGCGGGCAGCCCGCCGAACGCGGTGGCCGGCGCGGTCACCTGCGGCACGGCCAGGTCGGGCAGCGCGGGCAGGGTGAGCGCAATGCGCGCGGCTTGGAAATTGTTCGCTTCGCTGAGTTCAAACTGCGCGTCGGCGGCGTCCGCGACCGCGATGACAAAATAATTCTGCGCCGCGGCTCCGGCGGTGAGCGGCATCGTCACGCTCGAACTGCGCGCGTAGCCCTGGCCCGCGGCCAGCGGGGCCGTGCCGGCGAGCGTGGTCAGCAGCGTGGCACCCGCGAGCGAGTTGGGATAAGGGCTGAGATAAACGCGGTCGTTCCAGCCCGCCGTGGCGGGCAGGCCGCCGAGGTTCGTGACGGTGAAGGAAACCGTGAACGCCTGCCCAAACACCGCGCCGGCCGGCGCGGTGAGCCGCGTCAGCGCGAGGTCCGCGCCGCTGACGAGGATCGGGGTGGCGGCGAAGGCGGTATTGTTACCTTTATTGCTTTCCGCCAATTCGTTGCCGCTGTCCGCGCGGACGCCGAAGTAGCGCGGCCCGACGACGCCCGCGGGGAGAATCACCGTCTGCGTCACGGTCACCGCCGCGCCGGCCGCGAGAGTGTTGGTGAAGCGGGCGGTGCCGAGGGATTGCGCGCCCGCGCCGTTGGCGTCGGTGGCGAAGAGAATCTGGTTGTCCCACGGGCCGATGGCCGCGGCGGGACCGGTGTTGGTGAGGGTGAAACTCAGCGCGACGGACTGGCCCAGCGTGGCGCTCAGCGGTGAGACAATCCGCACCACGAGCAGGTCCGGCGCGCTCACGTTGATGCCGGCCGCCGCGTAGCTGGTGTTGTTGCCCTCGTCGGTTTCCACCACTTGATTCGCGTTGTCCGCGAACACGCCCACGCGCAGCGCGCCCGAGAGATTCACCGGGAGCGTCACCGTCTGGGTCAGCGTCACGGAGCCGCTGGCGGCGATGACATTTGTGAATTGTGCGCCGCCCAGCACCTGCGCGCCGCCCCCGCTGGCATTGGTCGCGATGAGGAATTGGTTGCCCCACGGACCGCTCGCGGCGGCCAGTCCGCGGTTGGTGACGACGAACACCACGGGCACCGTCTGCCCGACGGTGGCGCTGGCCGGCGCGGTGATTTGCGACACCAACAAATCCGGCGCGTTGATCACGATCGGCGCGGCGCTGTAGGTCGTGTTGTTGCTCTCGTCGAGTTCCGGCAGCGCCGCGCCGCTGTCCACCGTCACACCGAGATTGAACGTGCCGAACGCTCCGGCGGGCAACGTCACCAACTGCGTGACCGTGACGGAACCGCCGACGGCGAGGGCGTTGGTGAACGGGGCCGTGCCGAGGCTGACCGCGCCCGCGCCGGCCGCATTGGTCGCGAGCAGGAACTGGTTGTTCCACGGCGCCGTCGCCACGGTCTGGCCGCGGTTGGTGAGGGTGAAGGTGACCGGCACGGTTTGTCCGACCGTCGCGCTCGCCGGCGTCGTGACCCGCGCCACGGCGAGGTCCGGCGCGCCGAGCGTCGCGAAGGTCCGGTCGCCGGAGACCGTTTCATTGCCCGCCGCGTCGCGGGATCGCACGCGGAAATGATACGGCGCCAGCGGGGCCAGTCCGGTCACGAGCACGCTGTGGGCCGTGCCCAATTGCGGATCGAGCGTGGTGGTCGTGCCGTACGCGGCGGTCGGGCCGAACTCGACCAGCGAGGTCGCCGGTTCGCCCGAGGTCCAGGTGACGAGCGCGGAGAACGGCCCGGGATTGGCCGCAAGGGCGGTGAGCACCGGGAAGGTCGCATCCACGAGCACGTCGAGGACGTTGGTCGGTGCGAGCTGCGCGCCGGACACGTCGCGCGCCAGCGCCACCGTGACGCGGTTCGTGCCGTCCATCCCGTTGGTGAAGGTGATGGCCGACGTGGTGTAGGTGTCGTCCGCCACGAGCGTGGCCGACCAGACGCCGCCGGTGGGCGCGGCGGGCTGGACGAGCGCGGCGTTGTTGGAGAGCACGATCAGCGGGCGGACCGCGGTGTTCATGCTGCGATCAAATTGCACGGCGACCGTGAAATTCGTCGAGGCCCCGACCGGGTTGGGCACGCGGCCCGCGGCGGCGAGCACCAGCGGCAGAATGTTTTGCGCGCGATATTCCGCCACCAACTGGAGGCTGCCGGGATCGGCGGTGGAAAACGTTTTCGCGTAGCTGGGGGTGTTGGCGACGGCCACGCCATTGAGCGTGAACTGTTGGAAAACAAAGCGCGTGGGGCCGTTGGTGACGACGGCGGGTGCGGTGAAGGTGCGGGTCGCTCCGTTCGTGTAGGTGCCCGCGCCCGTGACCGTCGCGAGGCCCGGCGGCGCGGTCGCCACAGAGACGACGTGCGAGAGATTGGTCTCGACGTAATGCGCGACGAACGCGCGGTTGCTGAACACGCCGACGGTCAGCGCGGGAGTCGTGGCCAGCACGAGGCCGTTCTCGGTCCAGTTGGTGAAGCGGTAGCCGAAGGCCGGGATCGCGAGCAGCGTGTTCGTCGTGCCCCAGGTGAACGTGCCGGTGCCGCTCACCGAGCCGGCGTCCGCGGGCTGGTTGGTCGCCGTGATCTGGTAATCGGGCAGCGTGAAATTCGCGACGAGCTGCCGGTCGCGCGACAGCGTGAAGTTGTACGTCGGGTTCGTGCTCTGGAGCAAACCCAGCTCGGTCCAGCTCGTGAAAATCCACGGCGCGTTGGTGGCCGCCACGGCCGCGAGCGTTACCGTCGCGCCCGCCGGATACGGATGCCCGGCGCCGGTGACGGTGCCGGCATTGGCGGGATTGACCCCGGCGGTGACCCGATAGGACGGGCCGGTGAGCGTGGTGGCGGCGAAATTCACTACGACGCTGGCGGCGCCCACGGTGACGAGCTGGTTGGTCGGATCGTTGTATCCGAGCACGGGCAGACCATGCACGCCCACCTGATACTGGCCGCCGGCGACCGGAAACTGATAACGGCCGGCAGCGTCGGTGACCGCGCCCAGCACGGTGCCGAAATCCTGCGCCACAATTCGCACCGCATCCACGAAGTTGTTGTTGGCATCGAAGCCGGCGAGGTCGCGGAAGGTGATGGCCGTCTGGTTGCCGGTGGCGGTGAACGGGAGGATTTCCTCTTTCCAATGCAGCCCCAGTCCGGCGGTCGTTTCACCAAAGGCATAGGAATCCGCCCCGATGGTGACGCTGAGCACGCTGGCCGAACCCTGGATCGAGTAGGCGCCATGCGCGAAGACCAGCGCGTATTTTCTCCCGGCAACCGTGGGGAACGACTGTGTGACACCGCCGCTCCCGGTCGCGCCGGTGAGATCGAGATACTGCACACCCGCGGCGGCCGCGCCGAGGAAGGCGCTGTGGACCGCAACGTTCGCTCCGGGCGGCCCGACCACGGTCCAGCCCGCAATGCCCGTGGAGCCGACACCGAACAGCACGGCGTCGGCACCGCCATTGGTTGGCAGTTCGAAGCTGCCGTTCTGGATCGGGTTGGTGGCAGCGGGATCCACGAACGCGAACACCGCCGCGCCCGCCACGGGATTCCCCGCGCTGTTCGTGACCACGCCGCTGATTTGCAACGGCGAGGCCGCCGGCGGGCCGGTGACGCGCAACGTCACGCCGGTGACGCCGTGCTCGACCTGCCAGTTCCGGCCACCGGCCAGCGGCGGAAGATCAAAATTTCCAAACGCCCCCGTGTGTGCGGCGTAGTTCAGCGGGGTGAACGCGTCGCCCGTGGCCGGCACGTAGCCGTTTAGCAAATCCACCGCCAGCGTGTCGTTCAACGCCACGGTCCCGGCGGGAATATTGATCTGCCCGCCCAGCCCCGCGCTGCTGCGGCCGAAGCGCAGCGTCCCGCCCGTCGGCGAGTAGCCGCCGTTGAAGGTGATCGTGCCGCCCTGGACCTGCAGCCGACCGGATTGGCTGAAATTGAAACCCGGCTGGAAGGTGGTCGTACCGGCGGTGATGGATTTGAGAAAACTTCCGAGGTTCACGAACCTGGATTCCGCGCCGCCGTAGTCGTTGCCAAAACTCGCATCGGTCTGCTCGTCCCAGGTGCCGCTGTTGTTGATCACGCTGCCGCCGCCGCCGCGCAGCGGCCCGCCGGAGTGAATGACGGTGCCCTCGTTGTTCAAAGTTGCGCCCGGCAGATCGTGATTGTTCCCGCTCACAATCAGGAAGCTGCTGCCCGGGGCCAGCGTCAGCGTGCCGGCGAGCAACCCGGCCGCCCACTGGAGATTGGTCGCCGCGACCGCGCCGGCGAAGGTGGCGGTGCCGGCATTCAACGTCGTCGGCCCCGGACCGGTGAACACGCTCCCGGCCTCGAAGGTGTGGCTCGCGGTGAAATCGCAGGCGGCACCTGCGGCGACCTTCACGGTGCCCCGGTTCGTGCCGCCGCTCGCGATGGCGACGGTGCCGCTCAACACGTCGAGCACGCCCTGATTGCTGAACGGGAACGCGCCGACAATGGTGGTGGTGCCGGGGCCGGCGCTTTTGCGGAACGTGCCCGTATTGAGCAGCGTCGAGGTGGCGCCGTTGTAGGCATGGTTGAACTCATTGTCGGTCTGCTCCAGCCACAGCCCCGCATTATGAATCACCGCGCCCAGACCGCCGCGCACCGGCCCGCCGGTGTGCCGGACGGTGCCGCGGTTGGTGAGCGCCATGCCCGGCAGATCGTGGAGGTTCTCGCTCGCGATGGTCAACGTGTGGCCGTTGGAAATGGTCAGCGTGCCGGCGAGCGTGCCGGCCACCCAGTGCAGGTTCGAGGTGATGATGCCGCCATTGAAGGTCGCCGTGCCGCCGTTCAACAAATTGGTTCCCAGCCCGGTGAACGCGACGCCGGCTTGGAAGGCGTAGCTGTCGTTGAAAGCGCATGTCGAGTTCGCCGCGACTTGGAAAGTCCCGCCGCTGGTCCCGCCGCCGATGATCTCCACGGTGCCGCGCTGCAAGTCTACCAGGCCGCTGTTATTGAAGCTCATCCCGGCCACGAACCGCGTGGTGCCCGCGCCGGCGTTTTTGCGAAACGTGCCGCTGTTGGCGAACCGCGAGGTGACGCCGCCGTAGTCGTTGCTAAACTCGGCGTCCGTCTGCTCCAGCCACAGCCCCGCGTTGTTGATCACGGTGCCCGCCGCGCCGCACCGAATCCGCCCGCCGCTGCGGATGATCGTGCCGTTGTTGTTCAGGGTGGTCCCTGGCAGATCGTGGTCCGCCGTGCTGGTGACCTGCCAGGTCTGGAGCGCCGGAATCGTGATGGCGCAGTCCTGCAGTACGCCGCTGATCCAGGTGACCGCGCCCGCCAGCGTGTTGGTGCCCGTGATCGTCGCGCCGGTGAGCACCCACTGGCCGAAGGAAACCGCGCCGTTGATCGGGAAGAAGGCGCCCGTCAGGTAATTGGTCCCGGCCCCCGTGAAGGTGCTCCCGCCCCGGATCGCATAGTCGTTCAGGAAGTGGGTGGCGGCACCGGCCGCTACGTTGAACGTGCCGGTGGTGGTGCCCGTGCCGCTGAAGAGGATCGCCCCGCTCTGCACGTCCACCAGGCCGCTGTTGTTGAAGGCAACCCCGCTCCCGAACTGGGTGTTCCCCGCGCCGGCGGTCTTGCGGAAGGTCCCCGGATTCTCAAACCGCGAGGCGGCGACGCCATAGTCATTGTTAAAAACGTTGTCCGTCTGCTCCAGCCAGAGGCCGGCATTGTTGATCACGCTGCCCGCGCTCGCGCCGCCGCGAATCCGCCCGCCGCTGTGGATGATCGTGCCGTTGTTGTTCAGGATGGTTCCCGGCAGGTCGTGGTCCGCCGCGCTGATGATGTGCCAGGTCTGCAACGCCGGGATCGTGATGATGCACTCGTTCAGCACGCCGCTGCTCCAGGTCAGGGTGCCCGTGAGCGTGTTGGTGCCCGTGATCGTCGCGCCGGCCAGGACCCAATTGACCAAGGAAATGTTTCCGCTCACGGACATCGTCCCGGCTGTCAGGTGGTTCGTCCCTGGGCCCGAAAACACGCTGCCATTACTGATCGCAAAGTCGCTCTGGAAGTACGTCGCACCGCCGGCCCCAACGCTGAACGTGCCCGAGTTCGCCCCGGTGCCTGCAACGACGAACACCCCGGTCTGCACGTCCACCAGACCATTGTTGCTGAACGACACGCCGCTGCGGAACTGGGTGCTCCCTGCGCCGGCGGTCTTCCGAAATGTCCCCGGGTTCGCCACGCTCCAGACCCCGCCGTAGTCGGCGTTGAAATCCGCGTCCACCTGTTCCACCCAGATTCCCGCGTTGTGAATGCCACTCCCCGTGCCGCCGCGAACCGCTCTCCCGCTGTGGAACACCGTGCCGCGATTGGTCAGGACCGCGCCCGGCAGATCATGAAAAACCTCGCCCGCGATCCGGAAGACGGCCCCGGCGACGACCGTGACCAAACAGCCGCTGTTGAACACGCCCCCGCTCCAAGTGTTCGTCCCGCCGAGACTCACCGCGCCCGGCCCGCCCAGCGTGCCCGCGCTGAAATCCAACCCGTCGAGCACCGTCACCGTGCGATTGGTGAGCACTTGCAGCGTGATGCCCCCGCCGCCCAGCGCGATCGTTTTCACTGTCGCCGAGAGGTCGCCGGTCACGACATAGGCGCCGGCCGCGGTGAGGCTCACGGCATCGGCCGCGCCGGGCACCTGGTTGGGACTCCAGTTGGCGGCCACACTCCAGTTGCCGCCTGTCGTGTTGGTCCACTGAATCGTGACCGCCGTGGTGGAACGGGTGAGAAACAGCAGGGCGAAGAAACCGACGAGAAAACGGACAATGATAGTTTTCATAACTCTGCGGAGAAAAAACTACGATTGGTATGCTTATGCTAAGCAGTAGTGAACCTGCTTTATCCGGCGTCAAGCCTTGAGTGATCGACAGGTTGAGCGAACCAACCGGGCGGGCGCATCCGCGCCCCATCCCCGGCGCGCCGGAGCGCGAACGTCCCCGGCCGCAACTCCGCCCGACCGAACGACGATGCGTGGATTTCTCCACGTCTCACCGCGATCCTCCGGGTCGGGCCACCAAAGTAAGTCACAACGGCGTCCCCAATTGGGAGCGCGACCAGCAGCTTCTTTGTGAGAGTTATCGCGACCAACACCGCCACCGACGCCGACCTACCGGCCAACACCCTCACCTTCAGTCTCGTCTCCGGCCCGCCCGGTGCGACCCTGAACCCGGGCACCGGTCAGTTCACCTGGCGTCCTGGCATCGCCAATGCCAACACGACCAACACCATCCAAGTCCGCGTGACTGACAACGGCACTCCCGCCCTGAGTGACACCCGCTCGTTTACCATCACCGTCCGTCCCCTCACACCAGTCACACTCACCTCACTGGGATTCAGCGGCGCTAACTACCGCGTCAGCATCAGCGGCCCCGTGGGACCAGAGTACACCCTCCAGACCAGAGGCTCTCTCTCCCCCGGCCAGCCGTGGATAAGTCTGACCACCACCAATCCCCTGGCCACGCCCTTCCAACTCGATGTCATCGGTGCCCGCGCCATCCCCACCAACCGCTTCTTCCGTATCCTGCTCGGTCCATAGCCGAAACCTTTTAGCCCGGACATTTCATGCTCATTTTGCACCGCAGGCTTCCCAACCTGCGGTATCGCGGGTTTCCAAACCCGCGGGGCGCCCGGCGAGGTCTGCCGACTTGGAAGTGGGCGACACAGCAGGTTTGGAAACCTGCGCTAGAAGGTAGGCGACCTGTGCTGCGGCGGGCCCATTAAGTATCCGGGTTAGCGCGTGTTTAGGAAGGTCCCCCCGAGATGCCTCCTCTGTGTTGGTGGGGGGAATTGAATTTATCTGGCTAGCGGGATGCTACCCCTTCCAACACACAACGAAACCCGTTGTTTTCGTTGCGGGTGTCGGCCGGGGTGCCTTGGCGATACGAGGACAACAGAAAGCCAAAACCGGCGAGGCGCCACGAACCACCGCGCATCACGCGGACGCCGCTGACACCATCGGAAAAATCCTCGCACCACTGCCACACGTTCCCACCCATGTCGTAGAGTCCAAAGCGATTGGCGGCAAAGCTTCCCACGGGTGACGTGTATTCGTAATCATCCACTTTCAAGGTTTGGCCAACGTTTGCCGCATTGCGTGGCGGCGATGCCATTGCGCACCCCAGCGTCGCGGCGTGGGCTTCCACGCTGCCGGATTCTCGCTTGACCGTCGGCACTGCCGGCCGCCACTTTTCGGCATCCCGTCGGCCTTTCTCCGCGTATCAAATGGATCCATTGAACGAAAAAAAATTCCGAATTTCCGCCGCGGTGGAGTTTGCGGACCTCCCGGATGGCGTGCGGGTGTTGAAACAGAAAGTGCGGGGGGAGTATCTGGTGTTGACGCCGGAACAGCAGCGGGTGCTGGCGCTGTTCGATGGACGGCAGACCGTGCAAGAGGTCTTGCAAGGGCTGCTCCAAGGGGAAAGTCATCCAAAGATTCGTGCCTTTTATGACGTGGTGCTCGCCGCCCAGGCAAAAGGGTTTCTCTACGAAGGCGACGCGGAGCCGTCCGGTGCTCCGGCCGCGGGCCGTCGCTGGAATGTCCGCTGCACACCCACCAGCGCGGTGGCGCTGGCCTTGGGCCTGATCGGTGCCGGCGCGTTCGCGGTGGGCGTTTCGGCGGTGCCGATGATTCCCGGCACTCCGACCGGTTGGTGCGTCGCGCTGGCGGCGATCTCGCTGGGCCTGAGTCTCGCATCGCTGTTGGCGGGCGCGGTCCTGAGTGGCCTGGGGCGGGAGGTGTATCGACCCGAACTGAGATTGGACATGGTGCTGCCATTTTTCTCGGTGGACACCCGGGATGCCTTGATGGGAGGACGAAAGGTGGAGGCGCTGACGGCGTTGCAGATGCTCGCCGCGCCGTTCGCGGTCGCGCTGCTCGGCTGGGCGCTGGATTCCAACGCGATCCTGCTCGCCGGCTGGATCACGGCGCTGGTGTTGACCTCCCCCTTCGGCAACTCGCCGGCGCACGCGCTGCTGCACGCGCTCTTTCGCAAGCAACACGAACTGCCGCGTTGTGCCGACACATTTCTGAACCAGAAGCTCCTCGTGCAACTGCTCAATTTCCGGGAGTCACTGACCGAGGAGCGTTACTTCCTCATCCACTCGACGTGGGCGGTGTTGTGGCTCGGTGCCGTGTTCCGGTTCGCCTCGGAGCAGATGACCCGGCAGGCCAACATCATCTTCGAGCCGGGCGCGCAAACCGTGATCGTCCTGCTGGCCTTTGTGGTGGCCGCGCCGCTGTTCTATGGCCTGTGGCTGTTGGGCAAGGCCGGTCACCGCCTGCTCGCGCCCAAGTTCGCAACCGCCGAGGCAGGCCTGAAAAAGGGCGGGGCCGGTGCGGTGCGCCCGAGCCCGGACGAGACGATGAAGTTTCTGTCCGACACGCTCCTGTTCTCGCAGTTGGCCGCGACGGAACTTCGCGCGGTGGCCGAGGCGATGGATTTTCTCACCGTGAAGCCCGGCACGCTCATCATCCGTGAGCGGGACCGGGGCGACCTGATGTTCGTCATCCACAACGGCCGGGTGGAGGTGCGTAAGGAGGACGAAGCCGGGGTGAGTCGTCCGGTGGCGCAGCTCGCGCGTGGCGACGTTTTCGGTGAGATCGCGCTGTTGCGCCAGTCGCCGCGAAACAGCTCCGTCGTGGCGGTCGAAGGCTCGGAACTCTTTTCGCTGAAGAAGGCGGACTTCGACCGGCTGCTGCTCTCCACGCTGGGTGCGCAGAAGATTCAGGAGGTCGTGCAGGTCTGCGCCTTCTTGCGGCGCAACGCCATCTTCGCCGACTGGCCGCCCCAGGCACTCATGAAGGTCGCGGGGAAGTTCATTTTTCAAAACTCGGCGGCTGGGACAACCGTGATCTCCGAGCAGCAGCCCAATGAGTTCTTCTATCTGGTGTACGAGGGTGAGTTTGAAGTGCGCAAGGCGGGGGCGCGCGTGGCGACCCTCGGTCCGGGCGACTTCTTCGGCGAAGTCAGCCTGCTCCAGGGAACCGTGGCCACGGCGGATGTCGTCGCCTTGCGCAACAGTCGCTGCCTCAGACTGGGCCGGGACAGTTTCCTCCAACTGGTCAGCCGCGACTTCACCACCGGCATGGCCATCGAGCGCGCCTCGGAAAAACGCGTCGTCGCGCTGAAGAAGAAGGGAGCGGCAAAATGAGCGCGCTCCTGAAGATGCTGCCCATGGCCGCGGTGGCCGGCGTCGTCGCGCTGAACTCCGGCTCGCTCAAGAAAACCTTCAACGTCGTGTCCAAGGTGCAGGTAGCCGCGACCTCGAGCACGGAACTGGAGGGCATTGCCAGCGCCTTGGCGAATGACTTCGTCGAGACGCAGGACTTACCCGTGGAAAACCTCCCCACCTTTCTCCGGGAAAATCTGCGGGAGAAGAGCGGACCCAATTCCCGCGACAAGGCCAAAGATCCGTGGGGCACCGACTATCGCCTCAGCGTGGATGCCGCCCGCAACGGGTTCGCCATCCTTTCCGCCGGCCCGGACAAGAATTGGAAGACCGAGGATGACCTGAATTATTTCTGCGACCTCACCGGCCTCGCGGGAAAGAATGCCATCAGCAGCACGCTCGCCGCCCGCGCCCGCACCCAGGCCGCCAAGGAGGGCATGGGCAGCACGGCTACGGCAACTGCGGGAGCCTTTCAGCCCACCTCCATCACGCCGGCATCCCGGCCGACCCAGTCCCCCGAGGAGACGAAGCGGAAGGTGCTCGAGTTCCAAATGCGCCGTGCGGCCGAAGGTTCACCCCAGGCGCAGTATGACATGGGCATCCGCTATCTCGAAGGGGACGGCG
Source organism: Verrucomicrobiota bacterium (assembly GCA_014193395.1). Taxonomy (GTDB): domain Bacteria; phylum Verrucomicrobiota; class Verrucomicrobiia; order Limisphaerales; family BJHT01; genus BJHT01. The sequence continues at coordinate 11,209 of BJHT01000021.1, read as the reverse complement.
TCGATCGGGACCCCGTCAAGGGCCGCGAGCTGCTGGAGAAGTCCGCGCAGGGCGGGCACAGCGACGCGGTGAAAAAGCTGCAGATGTTTCCGGCGAAGCCCAAGCCTGAGTGACAACGGATTCACGCGCCAATCGTGCCCGTGGCTCTCATTTGTAGGAGACGAGGTAAGGAGGCACTCACGTTTCTTTCAACGGCGCTGTTCGCGGGGAAAAGGTCCGAGACTGCCAACGTACCCCCTTCCGCCTGCTGAGCACGACGGTCCCGGTTCTGCCCCGCTTTCCGGCCCGGGTTCTTGCCGGTCAATGGCGGCGGCGGGCTATCACCTGCTTCTGAGCCAGCCTGAATCTGCCGCCCTTCCCCGAAACGGATTGGGCAAAGGAATGGAGGCAAAGGAATGAAGACAAAAAGTTTTCCCGTCCCCATTCCTTTGCCTCCATTCCTTTGCCAATAATTCCGCTGCCCGTCGGCATTGCCCCGCTCCCGGCCGATGCGTTGCCCCGGCCAACCGAGTACGTTGGCCCCATGCTGCGCCGTTTCGGCGCTCGGGTTCTCCTCACGTCGGCTCCTACAAGACCCACGCGCTCCCGCTCGCCTACGGCTGCAGCACCTTGATCTGCACGTTGCGGAACTCGACGCCGGAGCCGTGATTTTGCAGGCCGATCACGCCTTTGCGCGCGCGGTCGCGCAGCGCGGGCGTGGCGTCCATATCGGCGGCCGCGACTTCCTCGCCGTTGAACACGACGCTCATTTTTCCGCCGCGGCAGGTGATTTCAAAATGGTTCCACTGATCGGTGCCGCGGTATTTCGCTTTCGTGGGCGCGACGACGCCGTAGATCGAACCGCTGAATTGGTAGGGCTTGATCTTGCCAACATAGGTCGAGCCGGTGTCGTCGAGCACCTGGATTTCCACGCCGGCGGTCCACGGCTGCTCCTTTTCCTTGAGCGGCGGCACGCGCAGGAACACGCCGCTGTTGCCGTTGGTGGGGATGCGCCACTCCAGGCGCAGCACGAAGTTTTCGTATTCCTGCTTGGTCGCCAGCCAACCCTGGCCGTTCTTGACGACGAGCACGCCGTCCTTGAACGACCATTGGTCGGGCGCGGGTTGCTTATATTCGCGCAGTTCCCAGCCGGTGAGATCGCGGCCGTTGAACATCGGCGTGAAACCCTCATCGGCGGCGCGGAGCGCGGGTGCGGCGATCGCGAATAGCAGCGCAACGGCGGAGAGGCGCAGGAAGCGGTGAATCGGGGCGACGGGTTTCATCAGGTGGCGGGGTTGATTATTTCAGCGCGGGCATTGGTTCGGCGTCAGGCTTGACGCGGTGCGGGGACTTGTCAAACCGCCGTTCCGCGTGAGAGGCATAAACGCCGCGCACCTCCCTTGTAGGAGTCGAGGTAACGAGACTCTAACCTCCTTCTTCGAGAGGCCGGCTCAAACTGCCGCCCGCCGCGTCGTGAAACCGCGTTCCGATTCCACGCGCCTTGAACCAATCAGGTCCGCGAGACTTAGAACCCGTTTCGCGGGGAAAAGGTTAGAGTCTCCTTACGTCGTCTCCTACAAGGATAACGACGCGCTGTCCGCGCTCGCACCGTTGTAGGAGTCGAGGTGACGAGACTCTAGCCTCCTTCCGCGCGAGGCCCGCCCCAACCGCCGCCCGCGGCGTCGTGAAACCGCGCTCCGTTTTCACGCGCCTTGAGCCAGTCAGGGCCGCGGGAGTTAGAACGCGTTTCGCGGGGAAAAGGTTAGAGTCTCCTAACGTCGTCTCCTACAAGGGCGGGCGCGTCCCGCGCTGCGCCCCGAGCTCCGCCTCCTCGCGTCGGCGGCTACGAGGCCCTCCTACTTCTCAAACCGCCGCATCATCGAGCGATACGCCTGGTTCAGTTTCTTCGTGTACTCCTCGGCCTTGGCCAGTTCGGCGGGCGCGGCGTTGGTGAAAAAATCGGGATGATTTTCCTTCAACAACTTGCGGTACGCGGCCTTGATTTCGTCGGCGGAGGCGTCGCGCGACACTTCGAGGAGTTCGTGATCGAAGGGTTCGCGGGGTGGCCGCGGCGGGGGCGGTGGTGGCGGGGGCTTGGGCGCGGCGGGTTTGCGGGGACGGAAGCCCGAGGAGACGCGCTGCATCTGGATGCGGCCGTTCTCGACGCCCACCACGCGATACGCCGCCCGGCAGCGCGGGCATTGGATTGAGATGTTTTCCGACGCGATCAGCACGCGCAATTTCAGGGAACAGCCGCCGCACAAAAACACCACGCGCCGTCCGCGGATGCGCTCGGCGGGATCAGGGCCGGGGTTGCGGGGCCGCGGCTCTCGGGCTTCGCCAGGCCACCGCTGCCCCGTCATCTCCTCGCGCAACATGCTGGTGAGGCTCAGCCCCGTCGGCGGCGAGGTGAGAAAAAGAATCCCGTCGATCAACTGCAACTGCGGCACGGTGCGGCTGTGCGTGAAGCCGCGGATGCGTCGCGCGATTTCGTCGTAGGCCACTCGTCGCCCCTCGGCGGCGAGCAGATGCAGCACCTCGGCGACGACCTCGCGGTCCACATGTTTCCACTGCAACCATTGGCGGAAGAAGCCCGCCGCGAGGTGCAGCAGATGCGGCCCGAGATAGAGCAGACGCGTGAACAAGCCGCCGAGCAGACCCAGCGTCGCGAACGAGCCGGCGCGGGAACGCCAGTTGATTTTCCCAAACTGGCTGAGGTTGATCGCCGTGCTGCGGGCGTTGCCGACAAACAGCGCCACCAACATCAAGGCCCCAAGCAGCAGCGCGCTCTGGGTGGAATGCTCGTACCGCAATGCCGCGCCGAAGTTGTAACGCGCCACGGCCACGAACTGCTCGCACCCCAGCAGGATCAGCCACGCCAGAAACCACGCCGTGCCCGTGACCAGCACCAGGCCGAGGATGACGTGCGTGATGGCGATCGTGAGGTTCGCCGCCGCCCGCGCGCGGACCTTGCGCTCCAGCCAGTGGCGCACGCGCGTGAATTCGATCTGGCTGGGCATGGGGAGGTGGCGGAGGTGGGCGCGACGCGGGCGCGCGGCGCGCCAGACGGCGGCCGTTCAGTTCAGGAGGCGATACCAGTTGTCGCGCTGGTGCGGTTCGTAACCGAGCTCGCTGATGAGCCGCTGCATGTCGGCGACACCCATTTTGAAAGTGGTGCCGGCCTGGCTCACGACGTTCTCCTCGATCATGATGCTGCCCAGATCATTCGCGCCGAAGCGCAGGGCGACCTGGCCGATGTCGAGGCCTTGGGTGACCCACGAACTCTGGATGTTCGGAATGTTGTCGAGATAGATGCGGCTGAGCGCCTGCGTCCGCAGATACTCGTGCGCGCCGACCGTCGGGGCCTTGAGCCGCGTGTTCTCCGCCTGAAACGTCCACGCGATGAACGCCGTGAAACCGCCGCTCGCGTCCTGCTGCGCGCGGATGCGTTCGAGATGCTCGATGCGTTCTTCCACGGTCTCGACGTGGCCGAACATCATGGTGGCCGAGGATTTCAGGCCGAGCCGGTGCGCGACATCCATCACGGCGAGCCAGTCGTCGCTCATGGCCTTGAGCGGCGCGATGCGCTGGCGGACGCGGTCCACGAGAATCTCGCCGCCGCCACCGGGGATCGAGCCGAGGCCGGCGGCGTGGAAGTCGGCGATGATTTTTTCCAGCGGCTCGCCGAAGACCTCGCGAAAATGGATGAACTCGCTGGGGCTGAAGCCGTGGATGTTCACGGCGGGGAACTTCGCTTTGATGTGTGCGAGCAGGTCGAGATACCACTGCTTGGTGAGCTTCGGATGATGCCCCCCCTGCATGAGAATCTGCGTGCCGCCGAGCGCCACGGTCTCCTCGATTTTGCGGTCCATTTCCTCATGCGTGATCACGTAGGCGTCGTCGTCGCCATCGACGCGGTAGAACGCGCAGAACTTGCAATAGACATTGCAAACATTGGTGTAATTGACGTTCCGATCGACAATGTAGGTGACGACCTCGTTGCCGCGGCCGTCGTAGGCGGCGGCCTTCGCCAGCTCGCGGCGGCGATGGGCAAGCGCGCCGAGTTCTTCGAGCGGCAGATGGTAAAGCCGGAGCGCCTCGGCGGGCGTGACGCGGCGGCCGTTCCAGACTTCCTGGAGCAGGTCATCGAGCGAGGCGTCGTAAATCATGGCGTTGAATCAAGCAGGGATTGGGGGAGAAACAAGACGGGGTTGCCGGGGAGCGTGGCGTTTACGCCGGTGTGAAACGTCCACCGCAAGCCCGTAGCCGCCGACGTGAGGAGGCGGATTTCCCCGCATTGCGCGTGCGTTCCATCCACCTGCCACAGCATCCGTCGGGCGGCAGCGGATACCGGAGCCGCGAGCGACGCGGTGCCGATACACGCGCGGAAACCGGGCAGGGGAATTTTGGGCATAGGAATGGAGGCAAAGGAATTGGGACGGGACAATTTTTCAGTCTTCATTCCTTTGCCTCCATTCCTTTGCCCCATCCGTTTCGGCGACTGGGATTCACATTCTCGTTGAGCAAGGCGCGCGCAACGGGCCGTCCGCCTGCCAACGCACTCCTTCCCCTCCGCGTTTCGGCTCCGATGGGGCAATGCCACGCCGTTCTTTGCCGCTCGGGTTCTCCTCACGTCGGCGGCCACAGCCTCGCACCCGCGGAGTTCGAGCTCACTCCACATACTGCGGATCAAAAACATTGTTCGTGACGTGTTTGCGGAGCAGTTCGACGAACTTCGCCAGCCCGCGTTTTTCATCCGGGCCGAGGTGGTAGTGGATGACCCAGCCGAGGTAGTCCTTGCGGAAGTTGTAATCGTATTCCTTCCGCTCGCCGACGATGGCATCCAGCTCGCGCAGGCCCGCGGATTTAGCCTCGCGCAGTTGCCCGCGCAGTGCGGCGCTGACGTGCCCGCGGCGCAACGCCCACACGGCATAGACAAACGGCAGTTGCGTCAGCTCGAACCACGCCGCGCCGAGATCCCAAATCTGGTGCGGATGCGACTCGCGGACGAAGTCGAGCGCCGGGTCGCCGATGAGCAGCACGGCGGGGTAAAAAGGCGCGTCGTGATAATTCGGCAGCGGCACGAAATCCGGGCGCAAACCGCGCTCGGCGAGCAACACGCGCAGCAGGTTCACGCTGGTGAGCGAGGCGGTGTCGCAGAAGATTTGCGTGATCTTCTCCAGCGGCTCGCGATGCGCGAGGAAGACACTCTTCACCTCGCCGAGCGACGCGACCGCGATGCCGTCGAGAATGTCGTAGCCCTCGTGCAGCAACGCCTCGGTGACCGAGACGAGCGCCGCGTCAAGCGTGCCGTCGCGCAGGAGCTTCGCCAGTTCCGAGGGCGGTGCGAAAACGATCTGGTCCTCGAGGCCGCGCGTGAGCGGGACGGCGTTGAGATAGGGAACGGAGCCGACGCGCAACGGCGCGAGCGGCACGGGCGGCAGTTCCTCGAGTTGTTCGATTTCGCGCAGGCGCTTTTCCCATTCCGTCGGCGGCCGCGATTCGAGCGGGCCGATGGGGAGCAGGCGGAGTTTCGGGAGTGGCTCGGGATCTTTCACGCCGTGGCGAGATTGGCTTCGAGGGTGCCCGTGGCCGGAGCAGCGGGCGCGGCGGCGGGCGCGGCTTCGACGCTGGTGGCGGCGGTTTGGTCCCACACCTTCACCGGTTCGTAAAACGTGTTGCGCTGGACTGGCACCTTGCCGGCCTCGCGGATGGCTTTCACCATCGCCGCCTCGGTCTGGGCCTGCGGCGAGGTTGCTCCGGCCATGTGGAAAATGTGCTCCTCGATGATCGTGCCGTGCAGATCGTCCGCGCCGTAACTGAGCGCGACCTGCGCGAGCTTGAGGCCGAGGCCGACCCAGTAGGCCGTGATGTGATCGAAGTTATCGAGGTAGATGCGGCTGACGGCGATGGTGCGCAGCGAATCAAAACCCGTCGGCGGATGCTGCACGGCGATGCGGTTGTTCTCCGGCTGATACGGCAGCGGAATGAAGCCCGTGAAGCCGTGCGTCTCGTCCTGCAACACGCGCAACTGCCGCAGATGATCCACGCGGTCCGCCACCGACTCGACATGGCCGTAAAGCATCGTGCAGGTGCTGCGCCCGCCGAGGCGATGCCAGGTGCGATGCACGTCGAGGTATTCCGCCGCCGATTCCTTGCCGCGCGCGATGGCCTGGCGCACTTCGGGACGGAAGATTTCCGCGCCGCCCCCCGTGAGCGAATCGAGCCCGGCGGCCTTGAGTTCCGTGAGCGTCTCCACCACGGATTTCTTCGCGAGCCACGCGAGATGCAAAATCTCGATGGCCGTGAAGCACTTCAATTGCAGTTGCGCATCGAGCGCCTTGAGCGCGCGCAGCATGTCCGTGTAATGGCGGAACGGCAGCGACGGATGCAACCCGCCGACGATGTGCAGCTCCGTGATCCCCAGCCGCCGGGCCTCGCGCGCCTTCTCGACGATCTGTTCGATGGTCAGCTCGAAGCCATCCGCGTCGCGCTTCTTCCGCGCGAAGGCGCAGAACTGGCACGAGAGAATGCAGTAGTTCGAGTAGTTGATGTAGCGGTTGACGATGTAGCTCGCGCGGTTCCCGTTCTTGCGCTGCGCCACGAGGCTGGCGAGCGCGCCGAGCGCATTCACATCGCGCGTCGCGAAAAGCCGCAGCGCATCCGCCTCATCGAGGCGCACCCCCGCCGCGACTTTGTCGAAGAGATCGGCCAGTTCACTGCGGTGGATCAAGAAATTCATCAGCAGCGCAGACGCTAGCAGGGACGGCGGGGGGAACAAGGAGCCAAATCCTGAGGCACGCCGTAGGTAAGTCCGGGGCGCGGCGTTCACGCCGTTTCAGCGTCCGCAGGTCGCGGGTGGCTCGCACCTGGTCGGAGCGCCGCACGCTGAAACCGCGTAAATGCCCCGCTCCCGCAACTGCGCACAGCGCATTTGAAATTGAGGCCTTGCCGCCAATTCGTCACGGCGTACCTTCGCGCCATGCAAGCGAAGATTGAGCGGATTGGTGACGGGTTCGGCCTGCTCCTGCCCAAGGAGGTGCTGGATGCCTGCGGATTCGGCACCGCCGCCACGGTGACGGTTCAGAACCGAACGCTGGTGGTGACGGCGGGGCCGCATCAGGCACGCGAAGGATGGACAGAGGCGTTGGGGGCAATCCCGCAAACGGAACTGGACCGCGACTTCGCGGAGTTGGCGACGCTCCGTGAAACACCCAGCGAATGGGATGCCGCCGAGTGGCATTGGCCAGCCCCAGCCGCCAATGAAACGATTTGAAATCTGGCTGGCGCGACTGGATCCCGGCGAAGGATCGGAGATGCGCAAGACTCGCCCCGTCGTGATCGTGTCGCCGGACGAGATGAACGACCGCCTGCGCACGGTGCTGGTCGCGCCTCTGACCAGCGGAGGTTTCAATGCGCCCTTCCGAGTCCCGTGCTTTTTTGCGGGACTGACCGGACAGGTGGCGTTGGATCACCTGCGGGGAATGGACAAGGCGCGACTGATTCGCCGATTTGGCGGACTGGACGCGGCGACGGTCCAAGCGACGCTGACGGCGCTGGGGGAAATGTTCCGAGAATAGGAGGGGACAACCGGGGCGAGGAGACGAGTGGCAGAGGTTGATCGGTCCCGCCCCGTCACCCGTTCACCGCGCCGTGGATTCGGGAGCGTGAACTTCCACGCGCGCGATGAGCGGCACATCCAGAATATCGTAGGCGTGGTCGCTGTGGAGGATCCCTCTGGATGCCAGTGCTCCCGGAGAAAACTTACGGCCTCGCCAAACGAAAACCTGGGAACACCACTTCACACACCGTCACCACCAGGAACACGAGACTCACCAGCGCATTGAGGCGGAAGAAGGCGTTCTGAACCCAGTTCAGGCTGCGGCGGCGGGCCAGCCAGTGCTCGAAAAGCAGGCTCGACGCGATGAGCATCATGCCGATGAGGTAGGCGAGCCGGAAGCGCGAGAGCAGGCCGAACGCGACGAGCACGAGGATCATCACCAGATGCGCGATGAAGGCGGCGCGCAGGGCGTTGAGCGGTCCCCAGGCCACGACGAGCGAACGCAGACCGACGCGTTTGTCGAACTCGTAGTCTTGCAGCGCGTAGATGATGTCGAAGCCGATCAGCCAGAACACAACCGCGACGGCCAGCAGGATGGCGAGGAAGCCGCTGTGCGCGAGCGACACGACGCCGTTGCGCATAGGGAAAAAATCGAAGCCGCCGCGCACGGCGAGCCACGCACCCAGCGGCGCAAGCGCGAGTGCGACGCCCAGCCAGACGTGCGTGTAATCGGTGAAGCGCTTGGTCAGCGAGTAAAAGCAAATGAGGAACAGCGCGACGGGCGAAAGGTAGAAGCACAATGGATTCAGAAAATACGCGGCGGCCACCAGTCCCGCACCGCTCAGCGCACAGAGCCCGACGGCGCTGACGAGGGAAATCTGGCCCGCGGGCAGATGCCGCATCGCCGTGCGGGGATTCATCGCATCGAACTTCCGATCGACGATGCGGTTGAAGGCCATCGCGCAAGTGCGGGCGCAGACCATCGCCGCGAGGATCAGCGTGAAGGTCCGCCAGCCGGGCCAGCCCGCGTTGTCGCGCGCGGCCACGACCATGGCGGCGAGCGCGAACGGCAGCGCAAAGAGCGTGTGCGAGAGCTTCACGAAGCCCGCCCATTTCACCAGCGTGTCGAACATCATTCTAAGCCGTTGCTATTCGGTTGAAGCCGGAATTGAAACCACAGAGACACGATGAACACAGAGAAAAACGAGGGATGGCGTCGGCTTCAGGAAGTCTCCAATCGGTGAACGACGAGCGATCCGCGAGTCCTTGGTTTTCTCTGTGTTCATCGTGTCTCTGTGGTGCAAAAGAAGCGGGCCGACTGAAAGGGAATTAGAATCACTCGCGCTTCTCCTGCCACCGCTGCACGAGGGTTTGCGGCACGCCGATGTGATCGAGCACGCGCGCCACGACGGTGTCGGCGACCTGCTCGACGGTCTGTGGCAGCGTGTAAAACGAGGGGTTCGCGGGCAGAATCGTCGCGCCGGCGAGGAGGAGGAGTTCGAGATTTTTCAGATGCACCAAGCTCAACGGCGTCTCGCGCGGGACGAGGATGAGCTTGCGGCGTTCTTTCAACATCACGTCGGCGGCACGCAAAAGAACGTCCTCGCTGACGCCGTGGGCGATGCGGCCGAGCGTGCCCATGCTGCACGGGATCACGACCATGACATCGAAGGGGTTCGAGCCGCTGGCGAAGGGAACGTTCATGCTTTTGAGGCCGTGGGTCTTCACCTCGGGCCGAAGCTTCAGGCCAGCGGGCAGTTCCTGCTGGAGCACGACGTGGGCGTAATTGCTCAGCACGACGTGAATTTCGTGGTGGGCGGGGTCGAGGTTGTCGAGCAGACGCTGGGCGTAAAGCGCGCCGCTGGCACCGGTGATGGCGACCAGGATTCTCAAGCGGAAGAGCGTTTCATTTTGCGGGCGGAATATGGCGAGGGGCGGGGGAAAGCTCAAAGCCTAAAGCTCAAATGGTGCTTGGCGCTTGGAACTTCCCTTGAGCTTTGAGCTTTGAGCTTCCTTCCCCATCCGTGTCCGATCCCACGCAAAACTACCAGCGGATGTTGCGCATTGACCACCCGCCGCCGCCGCCGCACAACTCCGCGCGCGTCAACGACGCCCGCCATGTCGCCGGAAGAACCGTCCAAACACCAACGCCGCCCGCGCTATCGCGGTACGCACCCGCGCCGTTTCGAGGAGAAGTACAAGGAGTTGAATCCCGCGCTCCACGCCGACACGGTGCAAAAAGTCATCGCGTCGGGCAAAACGCCCGCGGGCGCCCACCGGCCGATCATGGTCCGGGAAATCCTCGAGTTTCTCGCCCCGCAACCCGGCGATCTCGCGGTGGACTGCACGCTCGGCTACGGCGGGCATTCGTCTGAAATCCTCCCACGCCTGCTGCCCGGCGGACGCCTCCTCGGCCTCGACGCCGATCCCATCGAACTGGCGAAAACCACCGAACGCCTGCGGGCGCGCGGCTTCGGCGAGGACATGCTGGGCGTGTGTCACACGAACTTCGCCGGGCTGCCGAAGATTCTCGGCGCGCAAAATCTCGCCGGGGCCGATCTGATTCTCGCCGACCTCGGCTGTTCCTCGATGCAGCTCGATAACCCGGCACGCGGCTTCACGTTCAAGTCCGACGGGCCACTGGATTTGCGGATGAACCCGCAGCGCGGCGCGCCCGCGTCGGTGTTGCTGGCGCGGCTGGACGCGCACCGCTTGCAGGCGATCCTCGAGGCCAACGCCGATGAACCGCACGCCGCCGAACTGGCCCGCGCCATCGTCACGGCCCAGCGCCGCCAGCCCATCGTCACCACGCTGCACCTGGCCGACCTCGTGCGCGCGGCGCTCTGGCAGGCCGGACACGATCTGGACCGTGACGCGGTGGCCACGATCACGCGCCGGGTGTTCCAGGCCCTGCGCATCGAGGTGAACGACGAGTTCTCCGCGCTCGAGACGTTTCTCCGTTTTCTGCCGCAATGCCTGAAACCGGGCGGTCGCGTGGCAATCCTCACATTTCACTCCGGCGAAGATCGGCGCGTGAAACAAGCGTTTGCAGCGGCGGCGGCGGCGGGCGAGTTCGCGCCGCTGGAGCATGATTTTCTGCGGCCCTCGTCGGAGGAAATCTACGCGAACCCGCGGGCCTCGAGCGCCAAACTGCGCGTGGCGCGGCGAGCGGAAACGGCCCTTGTAGGAGCCGACGTGAGGAGGCTCTAACTTTTTCTCCGCGAGACGTGCGGCTGCGACAGGCGGTCAGTGCCTCACGCCGCCCGCGCTCCTGTAGGAAGCAACGCCGCGCCAACGACTGCGGGAACGCCCCCGACGCAGATAAGCGTCGAGCGGAAGTTTTGACGCCGTCGAATCCTGTGGCTAGGTTCGGCGGCGATTGAACGTCCAGTTGAACGCCGCTTTGTATCTGCCATGAATCACCGCCCTGTCCCTCCCCTGCCCTGCCCCGCGCGTCACCGCAGCGCGTCCGGCTTCACCCTCATCGAGCTGCTCGTCGTCATCGCGATCATCGGCATTCTGGCCAGCATGTTGCTGCCGGCGCTGGGCGCGGCGAAGAACAAGGCGAAGCAGAAGCACTGCCTGAACAACCTCAAGCAGGTGGGACTGGCGACGACGTTATATGCTAGTGTAGTGTTCACTAAATAAGTGGTCATAACGACTCTTCCA
>BJHT01000020.1 GCA_014193395.1 Verrucomicrobiota bacterium | reverse complement strand
CCCGTCCGACTGTAGCGAGGCGGAACGCACCACATTGTCAAAGATAGGAACGAACGTGGCGTCCGGCACCCCATTCGTGGTTAGCCGGGCGAAATACGGCTGTCCCCCACCACTGACACTCGTGAACGCCCCGCCGACCAGAATCATGCCATTCGTCTGCATCACCACCGTAAACGCCTGGTCATCCAGCGTCGCCGTGAAATTCGTGTCCACGGCACCCGTCGAGGTTAGGCGCACAATGCCGGTGACATTGCTGCCACCAAATTGCGTGAACGCACCGCCGACCACGATCTTGCCGTCGGTCTGAATCGCAATCGCATTCACATTGCTGTTCGCGCCCGTGCCGGGGTTGAAGGTCGGGTCAAATGCGCCATTGACCGCCAGCCGCGCGATCTTGGGAGCGTTGGTGGTGATCATGAAGGTCGAGAAGGATCCTCCGACGACGATCTTATCATCCGACTGCACCGCCAGCGCGAGGACGTTGGTGTCAAAGCCGGCACCAATTGTGAAATTGCCATCTTGCAGGCCATTGGGGAGCAGCCGCGCGATATGGGGGAAGTTCACCCCGTTGACCGTCGTGAACGAACCACCAATGACCGTCTTCCCGCTCGACTGCACCCCGATGGCAAAGACCGCCCCGTTCAACCCCGTGCCAGAGCTATACGTGAATACATCAAAGCCCGGCATTTCGTCATCGATGATTGTGACCGTGTTGGTGCCGATGCTACCCAGCGTCGTCGTCCCCACCACCGGCCCGCCCGCGGCATTCGTCAGGATCACGAAGAAGGTTTCGTTACCCTCGCCAATCTGGTCGTTGTCCAGCGTCACCGTGATGTTGGTGGCGGTCTGCCCCGTTGTCAGGATTGCCAGGCCCGAGCCATTGGTCGCGGCGATGATGACGTCACCCGTGAAGGTCAGCGTCCCGGTGTTGGTGAAGTAGTCCGCACTCGCGAAGGCCGTGCCATTGAGTGTCAAATACTTCACTGTCACCGGATTAATCGTCCCCCCCTGGCGCACCACGCTCAGGCTGACCACCCCCGCATATTCGTTCACCGAATACTGATTGGTGGTAAACGTGATCTGCGATTCATCATCCCGGATGGTGAGGGTCGCCACCGTGTTACTAACCCCCAGCAGAGTCAGCCCGGAGGGCGTGTGCAATCGCAGGTTGGCGGTGAGATCACCCGTCAGGACCGTGTCATTCGTCACCGAGATGGGGACCACCAAGTTCGTGACGCCCGGCCCGAAGGAAAGAATCTGGTTGGTTATTCCCGCAAAATTCGTCCCGGCGATAGCCGTCCCGTTGGTCGCCAAGAGCAAGACCGTGTCCGTCCCGGTGTTGACGCCCAGGCGGTACACCGTCACGAGGCCGTTGGTGGCCGTCTCCGTCGTGATAAAGTTGGGGACCGCAAACTGGAAGGCCGTGTCATCGTCTAGGATCGTCAAGATGGCCGAATTCTGCCCGCCCAGCGCCAGCCCGCCCGTCACATTCGCCAGGGACAGCAAGATGGTCCGGTTCCCGTCCACCGAAACATTGTTGGAAATCAGGATGGAGAAATTAGTCGTAAGCTGCCCTTGGGCGAAGGCCAGCGTACCGTTCGTCGCGAAATAATCCAGCCCGTTGGTCGCCGTCCCGTTGGCGATGAGATAGTCCACGTTGAAGGCATTGGTCGCGCTCCCGGTCCGCACCACCGTGATCGGCACCAACCCCGCCGTCTCACTGACGGACATCGCCGCAGATTGGAACTGGATCGCGCCATCATTGTCCGAAATATAAACCGTCGCCTGGAAGGTCCCTCCGATACGACCGCCCGTGACCGAGGTCAGGGAAATATTTACGGTTTCCTCAAACTCCTGCTCCAAGTCGTCAATCGGCTCCACCACGATCGCCACCGCATTCGTGCCCGCAGGGATCGTGACGGCGCTGGAACTGAGCACCACGCCGTTGGTACGCAAGACATAGTCCGCGCCGCGCGTCGCCGTACCGGTCACATTGAAATTGACCACCGTCGGCGCCGTCACGTTGGCGGCGGCATAGACCACGAACACCCCATTGCTCGGCCCCTGCTCGCGCGCGTCGTCATTGACGGCGGGAAATGAAGCCGTATCCGTGCTCGTCACATTGATGGTCCCCAAGTCATCATCAACGATCGTGTAAGTGTGGATGAACGGGACGCTGAGGGTGTAATTGTTCGGATAGGCGAAAATGGTGGGAACAAAGTCACCGCCAACATACGGCTCATTAAGAGAGTTGAGCGTAATGGCGTAGACCGACGGTCCCGGCGAACGCGGGTCCGGGACACTCTGCATGCGATTCAAGAACTGTCCGCTCGAAAACAATCGCGCGAAATTCTGCGCGCTATTGGTCCCCACATTATTGAAAGAACCACCGATTAGAATGGTGGTATCGGACTTGACCGCGATGCTGTAAACCTTGCCATCCGTCCCGCGGTTGTTCAGGTCTTCCGGCCAGGTGGCCTGATCATGGAGGCCGCCCGCGGTGAGCATGCCGAGGTGGTTGACATTGCTGCCTCCCAACTTCGTAAACGCGCCCCCGACCAAGATTCTCTCGCCTCCTTGAGGCGCGTAGGCGATGGCATGAACGGCCCCGTTCGGCACCGGATTCGTGGAGAAGGACGGCACGACGACGCCGTTGGTGTCCAATTCCGCGACATAGGGCGTCGCCACGCCGTTGTTGGTCAGAAAGTCACCACCAATGACGACATTCCCGGAACCATTGGTGCGAATCAGGATCGACCGCACCGCATCGTCGGGATTCGGCGTAAAGGTGTTGTCCAAGGTGCCGTCGGCATTGAACCGGGCGATGAAGCGTTTCGGCACACTAAACTCACCACCGATGTAGAATTTGCCGGAAGGATCGACGGCGATCGCAAAGACATTGCTGTTCGCGACGGTGGTTAAGCGGTAGTTCGTCCGGAAGTTGAGGTCCAAGGCCCCGTTGGTGATATTGATGCGGGCCAAGCGCTCAATGTCGAACCCGCCGATGTTTGTGAACGAACCGGCAATGAGCAGATTGGTGCTCTGGTGAACCGCCATGGCCAGTACGTTGCTGTTGGCTCCAAGAAACTGGAAAATATTCGTGTCCACATAACCGTTGGTCATCAAATGGGCCACATGCCCGGCATTGGTGCCATTGACCGAGGTGAACATGCCTCCGATATAAACTTCATTATTGGTCCAAACAACGATGGACCGCACCGCACCATCGGGCAGCGAACCGCTGGGGCCGATCCCGATGTTAAAGTTCGTATCCTGTCTGGTGGCGCCGGCGTTGGCCTTGAAAAGGAACGGGGAAGTCGGACCCACGTAAACATTTTCCACGTAATTGGAAAGCTTGACCAGAATGGTGCGGTTGCCGTTCACCGCCGCATCATTGGCGACGGTGAATTTGATATTCTGAATCAACTCGGACACTATGTTTGTCTTAGGGGTCGTCAATGCGACATTCGTCCACACGAGCGTGCCATTGGCGAGCACGTAGTCCACCCCGTTGGTCGCCGTTCCTCCGATCACCCCGTAACTCACCTTCAAAAATGAGGGCGATCCATTGGTGTAAGAGGCCGCCGAAGAGTAGTCGCCCTGCGGCGGCACGGCGGTGAGAAACACCGGGATGCTGACACTCGTCACTGACTCAGCAGCCGTACTGGTCGCCGTCATGAAGTACACCCCCGGCTGGGTGGTCGGATCGTTGTCGGTAATGTTGACCGTCGCCTGATAGGGTGAACCCACATTATAGGTCGAATTGGTCACCAAGGTCAGCACCACGATCTCCGTGCCCTCGTAAAAATTGTCATCGAACGGAGCAATCGTGATCGTCGCCGAACTTTGTCCAAGAGGGATGACCACGGTGGTTCCGATGGCGGCGTAATCGGCCCCAATGCCGCCATACGCCGTGCCCCCCACCGAAAAGGTCACCGTCAACGCATTGGTGGTGGGTCCCGTCCGGGACACAATAAAGGTTCCGGAAGCCCCGCCCTCGGCCGCCGTCTGGACGCCATGAGTGACCGTAACGGTCGGCATTTGGGCGTCTTGGATCGTCACGGTGGCAGCGCCCGGCGTTCCGATATTGTAGAACACCGAGTCAGTGATGTTCACAATAACCGTCTCGTTCCCTTCAACCACGCCGTCATTGATCGCATTGATGTTCACGGAGGCATCCACCGATCCGACGGGGATGGTCACCGAACCTGAAAGCAAAGTGTAATCCGTTCCCGGCTGTGCGGTCCCCGATACCACATAGTTGACCGTCAACGCCCGCTCGGGATTCCCGGTGCGCGTAAACATGAGCTGTCCCTGGGTTCCACCCTCGACGGCGGTGGCAATCAGAGCGCTCACGATCACGTCCGGCAGATCATCATCCACGATGGTGACGGTGTCGGTTCCAATCCCCACCACATAGCTCGCGTCCGGCGTGATCGTCAGATCAACCGTCTCCGGGCCTTCGACAAGGAAATCGTTCAAGGCAAAGACCGGCAGCCGGTAGGTTCTGACTCCGGCCGGAATCACAAATGAACCGGGTAGGAAAATATAGTCATTGCCGTTGGAGGCCGACCCCCCGACGGTGTAATAGACGGTGAGGGCATTCGTCAGGACTTGGGATAGCGTGAAGGTCAGTTCGCCGGCCGAGATTCCGCTCTCAGTCGCAATATTGCCCGTGGCCGCGACCGACACGGTGGGAAGGTCAGGCGCCGAGGCGTCTTGAATGGTTGCGGCCGGCCAGGCCATGCTCGGTTTCCCGATGAAATAACCCGGTTCGATGTTCACCGAGGTGTTGGTCGGGAGAAATGAATACCAGCTCGGATTGTTGTTGTTTGCGTCGGTCGCTGGGAAGTTTTGACCCCACTGCGGGAACTTGAAGAGCAGCGTCGAAAACTGAAATCCGGTGCCAGGATTGAAAGTGGTTAAATTGAACGTCCGCTGGCTTTCGTAAGCCAGATCGACATAGAACACTTCAGGTCCCTCGAACGCCAGGTCATTGGTCGCCGGGAAAGTCAGGGTAATGTTCGTCACCGTCCCCGGGAAGGAGACTTGCTGATAGCTCAGGATGTCGCCCCCAACATTGGTGTGGGTCACCGCGACGCCATTGGTCTGGAAAAAGTCCACCCCCTCGTCCGCGGTGTTGACGGTAATCAAGCTCGAACTGGGCGTGTTGAAAATGACCGGCAAGATCGTGGAATAGGGCGCGGAGCGCGTCAGCGTGACACTCACGGTCCCACCTTCCGTGGCATTGGTGATGCCGCTGATCCAGACCGTCGGCAACTGTGTCACCGTCCAGTTGACATTGAGGTCATTCGCGTTGTTGATGGTGATCGGCAGCAGCGTCGAGAACGGCTCGACGTGGTAGCCAAATTTCCAGCCGCCAATCGTGTAGGATCCGCTGGTGAACCCGGGAATGGTGTAAGTGCCATCACTGTCCGTGTAGGCGCAACGATAGCTTCCGCTGCTCAGTCCATTGTCCATCCGGATTCCTTGGACCGGTTTGAAGCTCGCATCGCGCACAATCCCACCAATGCGATAGGTTCCCGGAGTCCCCACGGTGATGATCATGCTCTTGGAAGCCAAGCCACCCTTCATGTCGGATACAACACAGCGCACGATATATTCGCCGGCGAGCGGGAAGGTGTGGCTGACTACAGAAGAGTTGGGACTCACCGTCTTGTCTTCAAAGGTCCAGTCGTAAGCCAAGGCTTCATTGTTGGGATCGGTGGCCGTCATAGTGAACGTGACGGTGTCACCGGGCGCAATGTTGTTGGAACTGCTGGTCAGCGAAGTGATGACCGGCGGAAGGTTGGTGGGGAAATCCCCGATATTGACCACGACGTCGATGAAGGAATTGGAACTAACCCCGGTGACTCCGACCGGGGTGACATACAAATTAAGTCCCGGATCGTGAAACGTCCGCCCAAGGGAAATCGGCGAGTCCTCAATCCCGTAGAGGGAATTGGGGGTCGTATCCAAAACGTCGGATTCCCCCTTCTGAGCGGTAGTCTGCTGGCCACCGGTCCAAATTACCTGAAGGCCGTTGGTGAGGAACACATTGTTGGGAACGGCGGTGCGGAACTGGAACCAATAGTCGCGCTCGTTGGAATACCGCACCCGGATAGCATGATAGCCGGCCGGCTGCACAAACTGAGATTCCAGCGCATAGACGCGGACGTTCGTACTGACCGGCCCGGCAATGGTGTTTACGGCTGATTCCGGCAGCCAGCCGAGGGTCGCGAATTTCTGCACCGCATTGTAATGGCCGGAATATCCACCGGCCCCCATGGCATTGAACGCATCGCCGTAGTTAATGCTCGCGCCGGGGCCAAAGGTAGTCTCATGACCCGCCTGACTGGTAACTTCAACAGGATTTCCCGGTCCGCCCGCTGCGGAAGTGTCCCAATAGTTGGCGTGGTTCAAACCAAGGTTGTGGCCGAATTCGTGGGCCATCACCGAGTAACCGTTCCCGACCAGCCAGACATTACGCCCTCCCACAGAGCCAAGCCCGCCCCATGTCAGCCACGGGAACGCCAACGCACCGGCGTCAAACCGGATACAATCCCACTCGTAGTCATTATAATAGAACCCCGCCTCGGCCGCCGCGGCGCGCGCGTGGGCGTAAAGAAAAGCACCGACTCCAGCATTGACGAGGGCCGGGGCCACCGGCGCGGGAAGCGCATACCATTTTTTGGGATGCGGCATCATCAGCAAGGGAGTAACCACGCCGACAATGTTGAAAGTATTGTAGGAAGCCCCGACAAAGAACTGATTCAGGTCATCCAAGTCCTTGTAAGCCTGCTGCTCGGTGATTGGCTCCGTCGGATCATCCGGAAACGCCAGCCGCATGTAGAGAATGGTCTTGGTTCCCTGGGTGTAGGTGGCGCCCGACACATAGGCACCGCCGCCGTGATTACCCGCCACCGGTCCGATGAAATCATCGGGGACGCCAGCACCGGAGACGCCGCCACCCGAGGCTTCGACATGCCTGGGTGAGGGTTTCTTGCCCAGCAGCTTGCCATACGAGACAGCGTGGACCGGGTTGCAGAATCCCAACATTTTTTCAGCCAACGCCGCATAAGTCGGCTCACTCGAACTGTCGGCAGGCTTCGCCGAAATGCCACAGACTACATCCTTCCTGGCCTTGCCGGCCGCAATGGCATCCTTGGCTTCCGCGGCTTCTAGGATGCGCAAGGGTGACTCCGCCACGGCGAACTTATCATCCAATGCCACACCCCAGACCGGCACTCCGACGCGCGACGGCTGGAGATTTCGCTGTCCGTAAACGAAAGCCTCGTAAGTCTTACCCTGCACGGTCAGATGATAATCCACCGTGCGTTCCAGCTTCTTTCCGGGGGCCGGAACGCCGGCGAGCACGTTGAAATCACCCGAGCCACTGATGGGAACTTCCAGCAGCGCCAGGATGGATGGCGGTAATTCCTTACGAACCGAGTAGGGAACCGCGCGCTCGATTGCCCGCTGGGGATCCTTTTGAATCATTTCCCGCATCACTTCGCGCCGGGCCGTGGCCAATGCGCCACCCTCCTGAAGCATCGCCGCCCGCTCCTCGGGATTCGCCTTGGCATAAGCCTCGGACCAGCCCGCAAAGCGCTTCAACAAGGTCTGCGCGTCCAGCTTATCCGCCCGAATCGGACCGGTCGGTGGGACATATTTCGCCACCGCCGGAGCTACGCTCGGCTTTGGGGCTGACAATAAGGGCGCAATCGTCCCCGGCTGCGTCGGCGCGGGGCGCGCGGGAGCCGCCGGCACGGGGGCCGGCAACGCGACGCGCGGGTTCGCGACGGGAGCGCGGGAGCGCGATAGAAACACGGCCAGAATAACGGCGGACACGGCCGTTCCAGCGAGGAGCCATTTGTACCTGTTCATGGCGATGAGAGATCAACCGAATCGGAGGGGCGGCGGAGAGAAACTCCACCGGTGGAGCAAATCTGGGAGCGAAGTGGGGAGCGAAACATTGCGAGACGGGCCGGGTCGAACCGATGCCACCAAAGCCGCGTTAATAGGGGGTTTCCCATGGGTTGGAGGCCGGTCAGGCGAAGACGGTCACCGTCGGACTTTGTCCGAAAACAACCCATCGGCGGGAGCACTCACGGTCACGGTTGCCGCGCCAGGAAACGATCAGCGCCGGTGGCAATTCCAACGCAAAAAACGCCGCGTCCAGAGGACGGGCGACTGCTTCACCACCATTGCCATGATCAGATGCGGGCCGCATGACCGTTGCCCAAATCTACCACCGCCGGGGACGACTTTGCGCGCGTAATCCCACCGTGCCGGGGGCGATTTGGTTCGGTCATGCTTACTGGATAACCCCTGCCAATCAAGCAATATTAGCCGCTCAAACCGTCAGGTTTTTTCCGTATGGGCACGCGGTTTTTGGGGGTAGCTGAACGCGGTTCGAGCCTGTGGTTGAACGACTTTTGCCGGACTATCCGGGGGGCATCCTGCCCCGGCCCCGGGAGCGCGGGCGACCCGCCCGCGAGCGCCTCGCTCCCGGCACGAGCCGCAGACATTCCCGACGACTCGCGCCCCTTTTCCGGAGGTCGCGCAGAGAGCCGGAACGTCTGCCCCCCAGAGTTTATGACCGAAACGCCATATGGCCACGGTAGGACGTGGGAGCTTTGCGCGAAGCTCCCGCAGATTCAGGGCGACCACAGATTGAAATCCCCATCTGTGGTCGCCTTGAATCTGCGGGAGGTCTCGGCGGTTCATGGGTGGGGTCCGCGTTCGTCTGCGGCTGGCGGCGGGAGCTTTCCAAGAGCCTCCTGCAGATTCAGGGTAGCCACAGAGTGAAATCCCCATCTGTGGTCGCCTTGAATCTGCGGGAATTATCGGCGGCTCATGGGCTTGGTCCGCGCTCGGCTGCGGTTGCCGGTGGAATCGTCCCGCCTCACCACCCGAGCACCCGCCACCCGCGCCCGCTGAGCGCCTGCCGCGCCCCCGCCGGATCCAGGGTGGCCAGATAGCTCGGCGGTGCCCAGGCCGGACCGCGCGCCGGTTCGCCCGCCGGGATCAGCCCCGGACCGAGCAGGCCCTTCACCAACCGGAAAACCTCGAAGCCATTGGCCTCCAGCAAGTTGGTCACCGGCGTCGGATAGCGATCATGCTCTTCAAAAACCACCTGCCGAATCCGCCGCGCCCGCAGCAGACCCGCCGCCCCCCTCAGCACCGCCAGCTCGCCGCCTTCGACATCAATCTTCAGCAACGCAAAGCTGGCTTCACCGCTACAGATCGAATCCAAGCGGGTTAATTCCACCGAAAATCGCCGTTCTTCCGCTTTTTCCACGACTTCGCCCGCCACGACCGACGACGTCCCGCGATTCTGCGCAAACTCCGCCGTCTGCACCAGCGTCGCCTCGCCCTCCGTCTCGCCCAACGCCTTCGCCACCACCCGCACCGCCGCCCCCGCCGCCCCCCAAAGTCCGACATTCGCGCGCAACTCCGCCACCAGCTCCGGATGCGGCTCGAAACTCCACACCCGCCCGCGCTCCCCCACACGCCACGCCATGATCCCCGTCATGTAGCCAAGGTTCGCGCCGGCATCGATGGCCCGATCGCCCGGCTGGAGCAGGCGCGCGATGGTTTCACTCACCGCCAAGTCGTACAGGCCCGTCTGCCAGATCGCCCGGCCGATGATTTCCCCCGGTCGAATCCGCAGCCGCATCCCCCACGGCAGCCGGACCTCCTCGACCGCTTCGTGCCGCCCCCATTGCCGCGCCACCCGCCGCACGACCTGCCACGGCCGGAACCAATATTCCGGCTTGTTCAAGTATTCGGTTGCGCGCATGGGAGTGACTGACGACCGGAGAGCAGGGTAAAAGAATCTCCCGCCGTCGTCAGCACATTCCCCGTGCAACGGCGAAAAGCGGGCGCGGCTCAAGGGGAAAGCTTTTGGGAACGCCCGTGATCTCGAAGTGAGCGCACCCAGCGCCATCGAGTTCGTTTCAGGAATTCAGCCATGCGCGGCTCGACAAGCCCGGAATTATTACCGACAAGGCGCATCGGCGCCCTGCCCTCGTAGCGCAGGTTTCCAAACCTGCTGTATCGCCGATTTCCAAATCGGCAGGAGCAACGCAGTCAGCAGCGCGTGCGTCTTCTCGAGGCGTTTCCGGTCGCCGGACATCCTGCGGGTTTGGAAACCCGCGATACAGCAGACTTGGAAGTCTGCGCCACAACGCCAGCGCGCCGATGCGCCCGTGACCGGAAGAAAATCCGGCGTCCGCTTGCTTCAGCCTGCGGTCGGAGAATACTGTCCGCGCCATGAGCATCACCCTCGACTTCGACGAGCAAGCACTCGACAGCCTGCCGCTCGGTCCCGGCGAGCGCGAACGCCACATGCAGATCGAACTCGCCTGCCGCTACTACGCCAACGGTTGGCTCTCCCTCGGGCAGGCCGCACGCCTGGCGAAGCTGGACCGGTTCGCTTTCGGCGTCGCGCTGGGCGAGCGCAACATCCCGCGCCACTACACCGCCGAAGACCTCGCCGCCGACCTTCGCTATGCTGGTGGTCAGTAACACCTCGCCGCTTTCCAATCTGGCGATCATCGGCCACTTGGAACTGGTCCGGGAACAACTCGGCCAAGTCATCATTCCCGCCGCAGTGCGCGCAGAACTCCACCGCCACCCCGACAGCACCGCGCGCACAGCGAGCGAAACCGCCATTGCAACCGGCTGGCTGCGCGTGCTGCCACGCACGAACCCGGTGCGGAACGATCTCGCGGCGAGTCTGGACCTGGGCGAAGCCGAAGCGCTTACGCTCGCGCTGGAGATGCGAGCTTCGTTGGTGCTCTTGGACGAGTCTGCGGCACGGCGGTGGGCCAGCGACCTTGGCCTCGCCTACACCGGGGCGCTGGGGATATTGCGGAGAGGGAAACAAACCGGACGGATTACCTCGCTACACGAGCAGATCGCCCGTTTGCGCACCCAAGCCCGGTTTTTTGTCAGCCCCGCTTTAGAGAAAGCGCTCCTCACTTCGGTCGGTGAAGATTCCCGAGGACCCAGTAAAATCTGAAGTTCACTGACGCCGAAGGAATTCGCTCCCCGCAGTAGGAATACATTTCAAACTGCGTGTTCGCTGCCTCCTGACTCCTGCCTCCTGTCTCCTGTCTCCTGTCTCCTGCCTCCTCCTCCGCCCCCCTTCCCCCTCAAGCCCACGCCCCAACCTTCCGTTCTTCCTCTGGGCTTCCCCGCGTGTCCGGCGCAACGCCGCCGGCACCGCGCGACTCCGCCCATGCCCACTTTGAAAGCGACTTTTTGAAAACCGCACTGGATGCTCCCGCCGCTGACCATGCGCACCCAGCGGAAGAACACGCCCACCCGGCGACGCCCCTCGGTCCGTCGCCCGCGCGGCGGCACGCCCACTCGCGGCCGCCATCGGCCATGAGTTTCTCCGCCGAAAAAAAATCCGCCGCCGCCCCAAGCCCGGCGAAAATCCTCTGGGTTTCCTGCGTCGGCGAAATCGGCGGCGCGGAAGTTTACCTGCTCAATTTCCTCCGCCACCTCGACCGCACCCGCTTCCGCCCGCAGGTTTTTCAACTCCGCCCCGGTCCCCTTACCGACCGCCTCCGCGAACTCGACGTGCCCGTCCACGTCCACACCGCGCACCGGATGCGCAACGTCCCCGCCGTCGCCGAGACCATCCTCGCCCTCAGCGCGCTGCTCCGGGACGAACAGATCGACCTCGTCCACGACAACGGTTTTCGCGCCCATGTTTACGGCGGACTCGCCGCGTGGCCACGCGGCATCCCGGTCGTCTGGACCGTTCACACCGCCGAACGCCCCGGCCTCGCCACGTCGGCCATTCATCGCATTCCCGCCGCGCACGTCGTCGCCAATTGCGCCCGCACCGCCGACCACTTCATCGCCCACGGCCACCTCACCAGCCTGCTCTGGCCCGGCGTGGACGCCGCGCACCTCGCGCACGGAACACCGCGCGCCGCGCTCGCCACGCGCTTCCAACTCGAACCCACCGCGCGCTGGATTTGCATGGCCGCGCGAATGCAACGCTTCAAGGGACAGGAATATTTTCTCCGCGCCCTAGCGACGCTGCCGCTCGCGCACCGCGACGTGCAGGGCGTCATCATCGGCGGCGAAATGTTCGGCCTCGAAACCGGCTACCTCGCCGAACTGAAAAATCTTACGCAAAAACTCGGCCTCGCGAACCGCGTCCGCTTCCCCGGTTTCATCAGCGACGCCGATGTCCACGGCCTCCTCGCCGCCAGCGAACTCGTCCTCCACCCCGCGCTCGACGAAGACTTCGGCCTCGCCGTCGCCGAAGCCCAGACGCTCGGCCGCCCCGTCCTCGCCTTCGCCAGCCACGGCCCGAGCGCGATCATCGCCGACGGCCAGACCGGCCGCCTCGTGCCCGTCGGCGACCAGGCCGCGCTCGACCACGCGCTCGCCGAACTCCTCGCGCAGCCCGCCCTCCTGCGCGCATGGGGCGAAACCGCGCGCACCCGCACTCCCGCGCGCTTTGGCATCACGCCGCTCACGCGCCAACTCGAACGCATCTACACCACTTGTCTCCCCGCGCGCTTCCGCGAATGATCCGCGCCACGCTAACGAAAACCACAGACTTCATGAAGGCAAACACATGACCAACGGAGTGAGGAAAAATTCTCCGGGCTTCCGCAGCGAGCGCGGCACCACCCTCTTTCAAAGTCGTCTCTGGAAACTGCGGGCAAACGGAATTGCACCGCAGCGACCCGATGAACACAGGGCGGCGGGGCCGCAAGCGAAGCGGAGACCGGGCGGTCCCCGGTCGTACCGCGTGGGGCGGCAAGCGAGCGGCGGAACATGCGGACGACCTCCGCACTACCTGCGCACTGCCGCCGCACTGCGCGCGGGCACTCCCGGTTCCCGTCCCGGAGGGACGCCGGAGGAGATTAGCCGGGGGCAAGTCCGCCCCAGCGGACGCCGCCCCCGGAAACCGTGCCATGTGGCTCCGTGCCCCAGCGGGGCATCGAAGAAAAGGGCCCGAGGCGACGCGTGGTGGCGGAAATGCTGCGCGGAGGACGCCACCAAAAACTTCTTCGATGCCCCGCTGGGGCATGGCCCGTTCGGCGGCCCAACCGGGGGCCACGCCCGCTGCGCGGGCTGGCCCCCGGCTAATTTCCTGCGGGGTCCCTCCGGGACGAAGAGCCAAGCGTTGGAAACAATTCTTACGTCGTGGGCGGACGGCCAAGGGCGCGGCAAGATCCTCGCGGCACCCGAAGATTTTGCAGAGTTGTGGTGCATAGAAAACCCAGCGAATTTCAATCTCTTTGTTCAGCGAGTCTCTGTGGTGCAATTCCCCGCCCCCCTTGGTTCCGGCTCCGCCGCGCCACGCCGGTGCGGGTGCCACGCCTTCGCGCAACTCCTCAAAGCCTCCCCCCTTCACCACGGATGACACCCCGCACCTTCAAAAGCCCCACGCTCCCGCCCGCGCCGCCGCGCCCGTCGCTGGCTGAGAAATTTCTCGGCTTCCTCCGCTCCGGCCCCGTAGTCAACGGCACCGTCGCGCTCGCGATCACCGTTGGTTTTTTTCACGGCTGGATCAAAAATCATTACCCGCATCCGGTCGTCACGCTGCTCTTCGACGCCATGCTGATCGTCGCACTCGCGGCGGTCTTCCTGCAGAAAGGCAGCCGGGTCTCGTTCATCCCGCCCGGCTCCGTGGGCAACGCCCTCCGAGCACTCTACTTCATATGCTTCATCTACCTCGTCCTCCCCTTCGATCCCCCGCTGCTAGTGTCGCTCGCAGCGCTGCGCGGTTGGTGCTTTGCCACGCTCACCTTCGGCCTCGGCTACCACATGACCCGCAACCTGGTGCAGGTAAAAGGCTACTTCTATCTCCTCATCCTGCTCGGCGTGATCGTCTCGATTTACGGGATGTACCAGACGCCTGACGAAATTAAAAAGCTGATGGCCGAAGATCCCGACTACGCCAGCCGCTACATCACCAGCTTCTACGCCAGCAGCAGCGGCGCGGGCCAGATGCGCACCTTCTCGACCTTCGTCTCCGCGGCCGCGTTTGGCGGCACGCTGGCCAACGTCATCATCTTCGCCGTCGCCCTGCTCTCCGCGCCGGACGCGCCGAAATGGGAACGCCGCCTCATCTTCCTGTGCGTTCTCCCCATGACCTACGGCATGATCCTCAGCGGCTCGCGCACGTCGCTCATCACGCTGGGTGTCGGCCTCGTCCTCATCGCGTGGTACCGCCGCAACATCGTGAATTTCATCCTCATCCCCGTCGCCATCGTCGCCGCCATCAAGATCGCCTCGATCGCCACCTCGGGCGCCGCCGCCGAACGCTTCGGCGAAGTTTTCAAACTCGAGGACATCTTCTATCGCAACTGGATTCCCTTCCGGATCGGCTTGGATTTCATCAGCGAAAATCCCTTCGGCGGCGGCCTCGGCAAGAGCGGCTACAGCATTCCCACCTTCCTCAAATTCCGCACCGGCTACCGCGAATTCGTCCAGGCCGACGGCGACATCGGCCGGCTCATGGTGGACTTCGGCATCGTGGGACTCGTCGCCTTCGGCTGGCTCCTGTGGGTCGGGATGCGCACCGGCTACCAGCACCTCAAGCAGCTTCACGACACCCCGCTCGGCACCATCGCTCTGCCCAGCGCCGCGTGCTTTCTCATGTCCGTCATCGGCTTCCCCAGCGGCTCGCCCTTCCTCGGCATTCCCCTCGGCGTCATGACCTGGTTCTTCCTCGGCACCCTCCAAAAACTCGCCGACGAACAAGCCAAAGGCACCTTCACCGAGAGCGCGCCCGACCCCGCCACCACCGCCGCACCCGCCGCGCCCGCGAAAAAATTCCTCTACTACCAGCCCGATAAAAACACCCGTCCCAAACGATGAATCCCCATCGCCTATCGCTCCGAGACGATCGGCTATCAGCTCTTTCACGACGCTGATCTCCCGCCCATGAAAGTCGCCCTCGTCGTCCACGACTTCGACCCCAACTTCGGCCACGGCCGATACGCGGTCGAACTCGCGCGCCGCCTTGCCCAGCACTGCGACCTGCACATCTACGCCAACCGCTTCGCCATCGCCCCCGAATCCAACCTCGCCTTCCAACGCGTCCCCGCCCTCCGCGCCAACGCCCTCAGCACCGTCCTCACTTTTATCCCCGCCGCCGAGCGACTGCTTCAGCGCCGGCACTACGATCTCATCCACGCCCAGGGCCTCACCTGCTGGCACGCCGACCTCATCACCGGCCACATGTGCAACGCCGCCAAATACCCGCGCCTCCCGCCCACCACGCTGCGGCAGCGGCTCTTCCCGCTCGTCGTCATCCCGCTCGAGCGCCGTTTTTTTCAACAAACTCGGGCCCGCCATCTCATCGCCATCTCGCGCATTTTCGCCGACGAAATCCGCACCCACTACGGCTGGAGCCGCCCCACCAGCATCATCTACCACGGCACCGACACCGTCACCTTCCGCCCCGCCGCCAACGCCGCTGAACGCGCTGCCAACCGCGCGCATTTCCGTCTCACGCCCGGCACCTGGACCTGGCTCTTCATCGGCGAAGCGGTGAAAGGCCTGCGCGAAACCCTCGAACAGCTCCCGCATTTTCCGAACGCCGAACTCCTCGTCATCACCCGCTCCCAGCTCGACTTCTACCGCGACCTTGCCACCCGCCTCGGCGTCACCGCGCGCGTGAAATTTCACGGCTACGAACCACAACCCGCCCGCGGCTACCGCGCTGCCGACGTGCTCGTCTATCCCTCCGACTACGACCCGTTCGGTCTCGTCGTCGCCGAAGCCATGGCCGCCGAACTGCCCGTCATCATTGGCCAAAACATCGGTGCCGCCGAATGGATCGCGCCCGGCCGCAACGGCCTCCTCTGCGACCCCGCGCAACCCGCCACCCTCCGCGCCGCCCTCCAAACCCTTGCCGAAAATCCGTCACTCGCCCGCCAACTCGGCCCCGCCGCCCGCGCCACCGTCGAGCGAAACAGTTGGGACACCTGCGCCACCGCGACCTTTGCCGTGTACGAACAACTCCACCGCGACCGAAAGTCCTGACCACGACCAATCCAAATCTTTCCCACCACCGCCGCCCGCACTGCGAAATGAAAACGCTCTCCCCTGCAACTCTGCAAAATCCGCGCGCGTCGCGCCTATGTTGGCGCGCGGGCGGTCCCCGGTCGCGCTCCGCTCTGGCTGCGGCTCCGCCGCTCCGTGTCCATCATATTCCGGTGGTCCCCCATGATCGCCCCTACCAAATTCCAACGCCCTCCCTCCCCACTAATTACTAATCACTAATTACTCTCCGCCCTTGCCCCTCCCCGCCATCACGCTCCTCATCCACGGCCGCTCCGACAGCATCGAAGCCACGCGCGCCCGCGGCCTCACGCAGCAATACCCGCCCGAAAAACTCCGCTTCCTCTTCCGCGAAACCACCCGCGCCGACACCGCCCGCCGCTGGCGCGCCGACCTCCGCGCCCACCCGCCCGAACTCCTCTACGTCCTCAACACCGCCCTGCCCGGCGCGCTCCTCGCCCTGCGCGAAAATCTCTTCCACCGCCTCCCCTACATTCTCGACACCGGCGATGTGATTTACGAAATGGCCCGCGCCTCCGGCATCAACGCCGGTTGGCGACTTCCCTTCCTGAAACTCATCGAAACCCTCACGCAACGCCGCGCCCGCGCCCTCGTTGTCCGCGGCACGCGCCATCAGGAACACCTCCAAAAACTCGGCTGCCAAAACATCACCGTCCTCCGCGACGGCTACCTCCCCGCGCCCGTCGCCGCGCCCGCCGAGCTCGCCGCCCTGCGCGCGCGCCTCGGCCTCCGCGACGACTTCATCGTCGGCGTCATGGGGTCCCTCGTCTTCAGCCCGCGCCTGCAAATCTGCTACGGCTGGGATCTGCTCCGCGCGCTCACCGAACTCCGCGACCTGCCCATCCGCGGACTCATCATCGGCGACGGTCCCGGCAAACCCTGGCTCGAAGCCCAAGCCCGTCTCCACGGCGTCGCCGACCGCGTCACCTTTACCGGCCGCATCCCTTACGCCGAAGTCCCGCGGCATCTCCAGCTCATGGACATCGCCCTCTCGACGCAGACCAACAATCTCCCCGGCCAGGTCCGCACCACCGGCAAACTCCCCGAATACATGGCCGCCGCGCGCTTCGTCCTCGCGACCCGCGTCGGCGAGGCGATAGTCCTACTGCCCGACGCCATGCTCCTCGACTACGCCGGCGCGGTCGATTCCACCTATCCCCACCGCCTCGCCCAGCGCATCCGCGCCCTCCACCGCGACGCCGCCACCCTCGCCCTCCGCCACCAACTCCCCGCCCTCGCCGCGCAGCACTGCTCCTATCCGGTTCTCAGCGCGCGCTTCTGCGAAATAATTACCGCACCGAAAATCCCGGTCCCCGCACAGTGAACAGAAACCATCGCCAGCCTCGGCCGCACTGAACACTTCGTCCCACGCGACCGTCACGCCGACGCATCTGCCACCGGGGCAGCGACCCGTTCAGGCGCGGAATTCAGCCAACCGAAGAAACCAACTTCCACCATGAAACACGCCGCCCCGCGCCGCCCGCAGGGATTCACCCTCATCGAGCTGCTGGTGGTCATCGCTATCATCGGCATCCTCGCCTCGATGCTGCTCCCCGTCCTGTCGAGCGGCAAAGAGAAGGCCCGGCGCGCCACCTGCAAAAACAACATCCGCCAGTTTTCCGTCACCGCGCTGCTTTACGCCGACGACCACAATCAAATGATTTTCGGCGGCCGGCGGCTGGGCGACAACTACTCGCACACCGTCTGGCTGTCGCAGTCGGCGGGCCTGGCGCTCCTCGAGTATGTGGGCACGCAGCGCTTCGCCGTGTGTCCCAACCTGCCCTATCCCTTCGGTGCCGGGACGTTCGGAACGCTGAGCAATCCCACCCAGACCGAGCTGGGCTACAACGCCGCCGCCAGGTGCTATCTGCTGGGCTACGGCTATCTCGGCGGCTATCAGGTCCCGGCCGCCGCGATCACCAACTGGACCTCGCCCAACACGCTCACCGATGATCCCAACCTCACGTTGATCTACGACATGAACGATTGGACGCAGCCCTCGGCGAACAACTGGGCCGTCGTCCCGCACACCCGCGCCGGTTATTTCGGCAACAAGACCGGCTGGGTCCAACCGAGCGGCGGCCAGACCTGCGCCCAGCTCGGTTCCGACGGCGGCAATGTCGGCCTGCTCGACGGCTCGGTGAATTGGAAAAAAATGGACGCCATGACCGCCCACACGAACGCGTGGAGCCTGGGCGGGGTCGCCTCCGGTTATCTGGGCATGTGGTGAGCGCCGCCCCGCCCACGCCGGTGGCGACGCTGGGTGGCAGACATTGAGCGGGGGGATACTGCGGCCCATTCTTCTCTGCGTCCCTTCCCATCTCTGCGGTGTTCTGATCGCCCGCCCCTGCCGTCTCGGGAAAATGGCTGGGAAAAAAACCGAGGACACCGGAGAGGTGGGAAGGGACGCAGAGCGAAAGGAATGAGGGCGGGGCTATTGCGGAGGGCGGCTCGCGATTTCTAACACAGTGGCAGCCTCATCTGACCGGTGGTTTCCCGAACACCTAGACGCGCGTTTCCAAAAGCCCGCCCGGAATTGGGACTGACGAATCGGGACTGATGAATCTGGACGGAGTTCGCCCCTCCCCATTCGTCAGTCCCCATTCGTCAGTCAAAACTTGGTGGATCATGGCCTTAATGCCCGGTCAGAATTGGAAGTGGCGGGGTTCCGATTACCGCATCCCGAGCAGATCAAGCCCCCGCATCCCCCAGCAGCGCAACCGGCCGAACGGAAGCGTGCGTTGACTTGGCGGAGTCGGTTTTTAATAGTCCGCGCGATGGCTGATTCTAAAAGGCCCACCCGCCTCTCCACTCCCACGCTCGCCGTGCTCGGCGCGCTGCTGGGGGGCAGTTTGGTTTCCGGTCTGCTGGTCTGGTACGGAGTAAACGCGAACCGCCACCTCGACGACATGGCCCTTGAGTCAGCCGCCGCGTTTCCCGTGCGATTCTGGATCACAATTCACGGGCTGCTTAATCCCCTGCTCTGTTTCGCGTTCGGCTGGTTGTCCTGCGAGCATGTCCCCGGTGGTTGGAAGATGCAGGCCAACCGCGCGTCCGGCGCGGTCGTCGTCGCCGCCCTCGGCCTGCTGATCCTCTCAGGCGCGGGCCTCTATTACGCCGGCGACCCTCGCCTGATTGACCTCTGTCGCTGGACCCACCGCATCGTCGGTGTCGGCCTGCCCGTGCTGCTGGCGGGGCACTGGATCGCGGCACTGCGCTGGGTGAAAAGTTTGTAAGATTCCCCCTTGCCTTTGAGAATGGTTCTCAATAGAAGGCTGCCCGCAATTGAGAATTGATCTCAATAAGATTTCCATCGTCGCCATCCTGCGTCGGGAAATCGCCGTCAGAACCGCTCGTTAAAAAATCATTAGCAGCCAAACCGTCACCGTTTATGAAATGCCGTTTCTCCCGTCTGTTCCGTTGCCTGCCTCTCGCTCCAACCGTGCGAGCCTGCGCCCTCCTCGCCGCCCTTCTCGCGCCCACGTCGCCGTGGTTGTCCAGCGCCGCCGCCGATGAGCGGTTGTTCACCTACTCGCAGGACGCCGACGTGCTGCCGAAGGGCAAATGGGAATTCGAGCAATGGATCACGCACCGCCGTGGCAAGGCCGGCGAATCCTTCTCAGCCTGGGACCTGCGCGAGGAAATCGAGTACGGCCTGCTCGATAATCTGAAAGCCGCCGGCTACTTGAATTTCCGGCAGACCGACAGCAGTTCGTCCAGCGGCGATTCGTCACAATTCAAGTTCCGCGGCATCTCGGGCGAACTCAAATACCGGCTGCTGAATCCCGAAACGCAGCCCATCGGCGTCGCGCTCTATCTCGAGCCGACGTATATGGGCAATCAGGTCGAACTCGAGGAGAAGCTCATCCTGCAAAAAAACTTTGGCGACAAATGGGTCGGCGTCTTCAACACCACGCTCGAACAAGAGTGGAAGAAAAAATCCGGAGCCACCGCCAAGGAGATGTCGCTGGAATTCACCACCGGCCTGGCCTATCGGCTCAACTCCCACTGGTCGGTCGGCCTCGAGGGACGCCACCGCAAAATCTTCGATGAACTCGGCTTCAATCACCAGGTCGGCAGCGCGTGGTTTGTCGGACCCAACGTCCATTACGGCAGCTCGAAATGGTGGGCCACCTTCACCGTGCTCCCGCAGGTCAGCGGCACCCCGGCGACCAACGGACTCGATCTCGGCGAACACGAGAAGATCGAGTTCCGGCTGCTCATCGGCTGGAATTTTTGAACGTGAAGGTGCCCGTAATGGCGGGGACGGGCGCACTCCGATGCGCCCGCGGAGTGCGGCCGTCCCCGGCCGCAGCGACGTTCGCACGCGCGAGGACCTGGATATGACCAAGCCCTCATCGCGCTCCACCCTGCTGCGCCCGAGGACGGGCGCACTCCGAACCATCCGCAACACTGCCGCGCGGCTCATCGTTTCTCTCACCGTCCTGCTCGCGGCGCACACCGCACAGGCCGAGCGCTTCCTCACCCTCGAAGAAGCGCAGAAACTCTGCTTCCCCGAAGCCACCACCTTCGAGGCGCAGACGCTGCGCTTCACCGCCGAGCAAACCAAAGGCATCGCCGCCAAATGCGGCCTCGCCGTTCGCAATCAAGGCAACCGCCTCTGGCTCGCGCGCACCGGCTCCAACGTCAGCGGCGTGCTTTTCCTCGACCACGTCATCGGCAAACACGAACTGATCGACTACGCCGTCGCCCTCACGCCCGACGGCAAGGTGCGCCAGATCGAAATCCTCGAGTATCGCGAAAACTACGGCGGTGAAATCCGCCGCCCGCAGTGGCGCGAACAATTCCGTGGCAAAGACGCCACCGCGCGCCTCAAGCTCACCGACGATGTGTCCAACATCAGCGGTGCCACCATCTCCTGCCGACATGTCACCGAAGGAATCAAACGCGTCCTCGCGACCTTCGAGGTCGTGGTGCGCCCTCGCCTTTCTGCTATTGCTGGCGACGGCGTGCCGAACCCCGCCCCGCCCGCCGCACCCGCCCGCCCCTGAACTCATCCGCCGCAGCCAGCCGCTGCTCGGCACGTTCGTCGTCATCAGCGCCGTCGCCCCAGCCGGCGCGGAGCGCGCGCGCGTGAACGACGCCATCTCCGCCGCCTTCGCCGAAATCCGCCGCATCGACGCGCTCATGAGCCTCCACCGCGCGGACAGCGAATTGCAGCGCGTCAACGCGTCCGCCGCCGCCGACCCCGTCGCCGTGTCGCCAGATTTGTTTCGCGTCCTCACCGCCGCCGTGGCCATCGCCGCCGCCACCGACGGCGGCCTCGACATCACCGTCGAGCCGCTCACGCAATTGTGGGGTTTCATCTGGAAAGAATACCGCCTCCCGACCGACGCCGAACTCGCCGCCGTCCTGCCGCGCGTCGATTACCGCCACCTCGAACTCACCCCCGCCACGCAGACCGTGCGCTTCAAACGCCCCGGCGTCCGCCTCGATCTCGGCGGCATCGCCAAGGGCTACGCCGTGGACTGCGCGGTCGAGAAACTCCGCGCCCTCGGCATCGCCAACGCGATGGTGCGCGCCGGCGGCGACCTGCGCGCCATCGGCCATCCCCCCGACGGCGACGCGTGGACGGTGCAGCTCGAAGACCCCGCCAAAACCGGCCGCCGCGTCACGATCCAACTCCGCGACGCCGCCATCTCAACCTCGGGCAACTACGAGAACTACTTCGAAATCGCCGGCCACCGCTACAGCCACATCATCAATCCCCGCACCGGCCTGCCCGTCGCCGGCCTCGCCGCGTGCAGCGTGATCGCGCCGACGTGCCTCGAGTCCGACGGCCTCGCCACGGGCCTGTTTGTCCTCGGCCCCGAGCGCAGCCTCGCCCGCCTGGGCCAGCGCTACGGCATGCGTTTCGTGCTGCCGCGCCAAGGTGGTGGTTTCACCGAACAAGTCTCGCCGCGCTTTCCACCGGTGCAGCGGGAATGAAGCGCGCGCAAAGAATTTGCCCCCTCTGCGTCCCTTCCGATCTCTGCGGTGTAATGCCGAAGCCCCCGCTTGCCGTTCGGCCGCCGAATACAACACCGCAGAGATCGGAAGGGACGCAGAGAAAAGCCGCACGCAAGCCACGGTTCCGCCCCTCGCAATCCTCCACGCCCCACGATGCTTCAACACCGGACCGCTTCCTTGACTTCGATTTTCCCCATGCGAACACTCCGCGCCCTATGGCCGAACCAAAACAACCGGATTTGATGGAGAAAATCGTCTCCCTCTGCAAACGCCGCGGTTTCATTTTTCAATCCTCCGAAATCTACGGCGGCATCAACGGCTTCTGGGATTACGGTCCGCTGGGCGCCGAGTTGAAACGCAACGTGAAGGAACTCTGGTGGCGCACGATGACCCGCCAGCGCGAGGATGTCGTCGGCCTCGAGGCCACCATCATCATGCATCCGCAAATCTGGCGCGCGTCCGGGCATGTGGACACCTTCAGCGATCCGATGTGCGACTGCCTGGTGACGCGCAAGCGTTTCCGCGCCGACCAGATCGAACCGCAGTCCGGGACCGTGCATAATTACCTCGGGGCGGTGTCCTCGGCGGCGCTGGACGACTTTCTAAAAACCATCGAGTGCGCCAGCCAGGATTTCCTCAACCTCACCCCCTTGGAGACCAAGCTTTTCGCGGCGACCACGCCCGCACAGGTCGCCACGGCCGTCGCCGAATGGGCCCGGTCGCTGAAACCCGACGGAGTGAATGAAGCGGTCCTGGCCAAGGCGACCGCCGCGTTGCAAGCCACCGTGGATCACACCGCCTACGCCGTGCTGATCGCGAAGGGGAAGCATCCCGAATACGCCCGCAAGGTGGCGCGCCAGTTTTACGGTGAACGCGGCCTGCCACGGCCGCGGCTGTTCGGCGAGCGCCTCGAGGAGGTCGAAAACAGCACGCGCTTCAATCCCGACAACGGCTCGCTCCTCACACCGCCAGTGCCGTTCAACCTGATGTTCAAGACCTACGTCGGCCCCACGGCGACCGAGGCCGACGTGGCGTATCTGCGGCCCGAGACGGCGCAAGCCATCTTCGCGCAGTTCAAGAACGTGCTCGATACCGCGCGCCAGAAGGTCCCGTTCGGCATCGGGCAGATCGGCAAGGCCTTCCGCAATGAGGTCACGCCGCGCAACTTCACTTTCCGCTCGCGCGAGTTCGAGCAGATGGAACTCGAGTTTTTCATCAAGCCCGACGAGGCCATCGAGGCCATCCACGGCGCGGTCGCGACGCTCACCACCCCAGACCCCAAATCCAAGACGCCAGAACCTCAGCCCAACTGGGGCTGGCAGGCTTGGCATCAATACTGGGTCGAGGAACGCGTGCGGTTTTACGAGGGCATCGGCCTCTCGCGCGAGACGCTCGGCTTTCATCACCAGACGCCGGAGGAACTGGCGCACTACGCCCGCGCCTGCACGGACATTTTGTTCAAGTTCCCGTTTAGCAAAAAGGACGCGCAAGGCAACGTGACGGGCGACGAACTCGAGGGCATCGCCGCGCGCGGCGACTTCGATCTGTCGCAGCACCAGCGGCACAGCGGGAAGCCGATGGAATATTTCGATGACGAGTTGAAGGGCGCGTTTGCGAAGCTCGACGAAGCAAAAAAGAAGGACCTCCTCGACCGCTTCACCGCGGTCAAACGCAGCGACTTCACCAAGCGCGGCTACAAGCCCGAGGAAATCGAAGCGAAAGCCAAAGAAGCAGCCGACCGCCTGTCCAAGGGCTTCTACGTGCCGCATGTGATCGAGCCGTCGGCCGGCGCGGACCGCCTGATCCTGGCGCTGATTTGCAACGCCTATCGCGAGGAGATGATTCCCGATTCAAAGGGCACGCCGGAGTTGCGCGTGATGATGAAGTTCCATCCGCGCATTGCGCCCGTGAAGGTCGGCGTGTTCCCGCTGTTGAAGAACCGCCCCGAGCTGGTGGCCAAGGCGCGGCAGATTTTCGAGCTGCTGCGACCGCACATGACGGTGCAGTTCGATGACGCCGGCAGCATTGGCAAACGCTACGCGCGCCAGGACGAGGCGGGCACGCCGTTCGGAGTCACCATCGATTTCGACACGCTCGGCGAAAAGCCCGAGCTGCTCGACACCGTGACCCTGCGCGACCGCGACACCACGCAGCAGACGCGGGTCAAAATCAGCGAGCTGCTCCCGCTGTTGCTCGAGAAGCTGCGGTGAGAAAATGCGCGCCGCTCCGAGAGCGCGGTGTTTACGCCGCAATGACGTCCGCATGGAACTGGGATCCCGAAGCAATCCCGTGCTCCCTTGCTTTTCCACGCTCCGGCGGCGGGAGCGCCGCGCTTCGCTGGCGTGGGAAAAACATTTCACCCGTGACCGGCGCGGCGCGCAGTGGCACGCTCCGGCCATGTCTCCATTTCATCGCGATCCCCGCGATCCGGCCTCGTCGTCTGCCCCCGGCCACCGACGCGCTCAGGGCCGCGCCGCGCCGCCTGCGAACCTATGATCGACCCGGTTAAAATTTCGTACGCCTTCATGGCGGTGGCGATGGTCCTGGTCGGAGCGCTCGACATGGCCACGCCGCTCGTGGCGGTGTTTTTCTCCTACTTTGCCCTGACCAAGCTGCGGCTGCGGCAGAAGCCGTGGATCGCCATCACGCTGTTCATCCTGCTGGCCTCGGCTATTTTGTTCGCGCTGTTCTTCTTCCTGAACCGCGTGCGCGTGGCGCTGCCCGACATCACCGCCAAGCTCATTCCCCTGGTGGTCGATCACGCCAAGAACTTCGGCTTCGAACTGCCATTTCGCGACTGGGATGACCTCAAGGAGATGCTCACCGACAGCCCGAAGGAAATCGAGAATCTGTGGCGCACCTTCGTCTTCTCGGGCAAGCAACTGATCATGGTCATCATCGGCGTGGTCGTCGCCATCAGCGTATTCGTCAACCACGAGGTGGACCTCGGCCGGGCCAAGCATGTGATGAAGAACAACCTGT
Source organism: Verrucomicrobiota bacterium (assembly GCA_014193395.1). Classification (GTDB taxonomy): domain Bacteria; phylum Verrucomicrobiota; class Verrucomicrobiia; order Limisphaerales; family BJHT01; genus BJHT01. The sequence goes on along the minus strand of BJHT01000020.1, from coordinate 21,379 downwards.
ACTCGATGGCGACCGATCAGATCGTGCTGCGGTTCCGCACGTTTTTTCACAGCTTCTCGACCGTGATGGGCGCGCAGGTCATCATCTCGATGATCAACACCTGCCTGACCGCCGTCTTCATCTTCGGCAGCGACCACATCTTCGAGAAAGGCCTGAGCTACCCCAAGATGCTCACCATCCTGACCTTCTTCTGCGGCATGTTTCCCATCGTCGGCAACCTCATCAGCAACACGCTCATCACCAGCGTCGCGCTCACCGTGTCGCCCAAACTCGCCATCGCCGCGCTCCTGTTCCTCATCATCCTCCACAAGTTCGAGTACTTCCTGAACAGCAAGATCATCGGTGACCGCATCAACAACCCGATGTGGCTCACCCTCACCGCCCTCGTCCTCGGCGAACGGCTCATGGGCATCCCGGGCATGATCCTCGCGCCGGTCGTGTTCCATTACGTGAAAATGGAGGCCGCGCAAATCGAAGCCCTCACGCCCAAGCTCGCCACCAACGGTTCGTCCCCCGATCCCGCGCTGGCGAAGGATTGAGGCGTGCCCGCCCACACCCGCACCGCATCGTGACCACTGAAGAAGCCATCGCCCTGCTGGAAAAATTTCGCGCCGGTGCCGTCAGCCGCGACAAGGTGCTCCAGTCCTTTCAGGCCGCGCCCGTCGCCGACCTCGGCTTCGCGCAAGTGGACACGCACCGCAGCCTGCGCAAGGGCTTTCCCGAGGTCATCTTCGGCTCGGGCAAAACGCCGGCGCAGGTCGTCGCCATCGCCGGCAAAATCGTGGACCACGAAACGCGGGTGCTGATCACCCGCGTCGGCCCCGAGCACGTCCGCGCGCTGCGCAAGAAGTTCAAACACGCCCAGCACCACGAGGCCGCACGCTGCGTCACCATTGATCGCCATCCGCTTCCGAAGCGCCCCGGCTTCATCGCCGTGCTGGCCGCGGGCACCAGCGACCTGCCCGTGGCCGAGGAAGCCGCCGTCACCGCCGAAGTCATGGGCAACCGCGTCGAGCGCATCTACGACGTCGGCGTGGCGGGCCTGCACCGCCTGCTCCGCCGGATGGAATTGATCCAGCAGGCCACCGTGGTGATCGCGGTCGCGGGCATGGAAGGTGCATTGCCCGGCGTGGTCACGGGCCTCGTCGGCCGCCCCGTCATCGGCGTGCCGACGAGCATCGGCTACGGCGCGAATTTCGCCGGCCTCTCGGCCCTGCTCGGGATGCTCAACAGTTGCAGCAGCGGCTTGACGGTGGTCAACATCGACAACGGTTTCGGCGCGGGCTACGCGGCCAGCCAGATGGCGACGCTGGCGGCGAACGGCGTCGCGGCGACGTAGCCGCAACTCCGCCAGCGCGCGACCGGTCCCCGGTCGCAGCGGCTGCATTGCACGGGCAGCGTCGGAATGTTCCGACGACTAGCAGCGGGCGGGAGCGCTGCGGGCGGGGACCGCCCGCGCTCCAACCGGTCGGCGAACACAGCAAGCATGAAAACCCTCTACCTCGACATCTTCAGCGGCATCAGCGGCGACATGCTGCTCGGCGCACTGATCGATCTCGGTGTCACCACGCTCGACCTGCAACAGGGCCTGGCCCGGCTCGGCCTCGACGGCTACGAGCTCCAGGTCGAGCGACGACAAAAGGCGGGCATCGAAGGCGTGAAACTCGACGTGCTCCTGACCCACGACCACGCGCATGACCACGCTGGCTCGCACGATCACGCCCACGATCACGCGCATTCGCACGACGAGCGTGAACACGATCACGACCACGCGCACAGCCACGCGGACGCACCGGGCGAGACCGCGCACACACACGACGGCAACCGCAATTTCACCGAAATCCGCGCGCTGATTCAGGCCAGCACGCTCTCGCCGTGGGTGAAGGAAAAATCCATCGCCGTCTTCCAGCGCGTCGCGGTGGCGGAAGGAAAGATTCACGGTCTGCCGCCCGAGCAGGTGCATTTCCACGAAGTCGGTGCGGTGGATTCCATCGTGGACATCGTGGGCGCGTGCATCGCGCTCGAGTCGCTCGGCCGCCCGCGCGTGCTCGCCGCGGCGGTGGTCGAAGGCACCGGCTGGGTGCGGTGCGCACACGGACGCATCCCCGTCCCCGCGCCGGCGACGCTGGAAATCCTCGGTGCACGCGGCGTGCCGGTGACCCAATGCGAGGAGCCGCACGAACTCGTCACGCCCACCGGCGCGGCCCTGCTCGCGGAGTTTGCCGAAAGCTTCGGCCCCCTGCGCGGCTTCACGCCCCGCCGCATCGGCTACGGCCTCGGCACGCGCGACAACCGCACCCGCCCCAACGTCCTCCGCGCCGTCCTCGGCGAAACCGGCGACGCCGGCGCGGGCACGTCCGCCCGCGACTGGGAGACCGACACCATCGCCGTGCTCGAGACCAACCTCGACGACTGCCCGGCCGAGGTGCTCGGCCATTTCGTCGAACGCGCCCTCACGACCGGCGCGCTGGATGTTTTTCACACGCCGGTGCAGATGAAAAAAAACCGCCCCGGCGTGCTCCTCACCGTCCTCTGCGCCGCGGCGGAAGCCGATCGCTTCGCCGAACAAATGCTGCGCGAAACCAGCGCCTTCGGAGTGCGGCGCACGCTGGCCGAGAGACGCAAACTTCGCCGACGCTTCGTCCCCGTCGCGACCCCGTGGGGCGAGGTCCGTGTGAAACTCGGCGAGCTGAACGGCGCGGTCGTGCAGGCCGCGCCCGAGTTCGAAGATTGCCGGCGCCTCGCGGAGGCAAGTGGCGTGGCACTGAAGGAAATCTACGCTGCGGCGACCGCGGCGGTGAAAGCGTGAACCATGATTGATCAGGACCTGCTCGCCATCCTCGTCTGCCCGGAGACGCACCAACCCCTGCAACCCGCCGCCGCGCCGCTGGTGGAACGCCTGAACGCGGCCATCGCCGCCGGCCGCCAGCACAACCGCGCCGGCAAACCCGTGACCGAAAAGATCGACGCCGGCCTCGTGCGTGCCGACGGCCAGTTTCTCTACGCCGTGCGCCAGGACATTCCCGTGATGCTGATCGACGAGGCCCTCGCGCTCGGCTGAGCCCGAAACAATTCTTCCCGCGGATGCAACACCGAAGAACCCTGGCCGGAAAAAGCCGAGCCTCCGCCGCGGCGAGAGCGAGCACCACCACCAACACCAATCCGCCACCAGCCCGCGCCATACTTCGTTCGCTGCAACTCGCCAAATCGCTCTTTCTCGTCGCCGGCTTGCTCGCATTCGGTTTCCGCATCACCGCGACGGCCGCCGACCAATCGTCCCGTGCCGCTTCGCCGCTCGCGTGGACCGCGCTGCCGCGGATTCCCGACCGCGAAGGGTTCGCCGGTTCGCTGGCGGGCGTGAGCGGCGGCGCATTGCTCGTGGGCGGCGGCGCAAATTTTCCCGGAAAGAAACCGTGGGAAGGCGGCACGAAGGTCTGGCACGACTCGGTCTTCGTGCTCGAAAAACCTGAGGGCGCGTGGCGGCGAGCAGGTCAATTGCCGCGCCCGCTCGGCTACGGCGTGTCCGTGACGTATCGCGATGGCGTGGTCTGTGCGGGCGGCAGCGATGAGCGCGGCCATCGCACCGAGGTGTTTCGCATGGAGTGGCGCGGTGACGCGCTGAAATTTTCCGAGCTGCCCGCACTGCCGCGTCCGCTGGCCAATGCCTGCGGCGTCGTGCTCAGCGACACGCTCTACGTGCTCGGCGGCATCGAGACACCGCTCGCCACCAACGCGATGCGCGCTTTTCTCGCGCTCGATCTGGCGCGGCCGGACGCGCGCTGGACGGAGCTGGCGCCGTGGCCTGGTCCCGGCCGCATGTTGGCGACGGCCGGTGTGCACGCGGGATCGCTCTTCCTCTTCAGCGGCACCGCGCTGAATGCGGGAGCCGACGGCAAGCCCGTGCGTGAACTGTTGCGCGACGCCTTTCGTTTCACGCCCGGCAAGGGCTGGCAACGCCTCGCCGACCTGCCGCGCGTGGCCGTCGCCGCGCCCTCGCCCGCGCCGGTGGTGGACGGCCAGCTCCTCGTGCTCGGCGGCGACGACGGCGCGCAACTGCGCACGCCGCCCACCGAGCACCGCGGATTTCCGCGCGACATTCTCGCTTACGATTCCCGCACCGACCGCTGGAAGACACTGGGCACGGTCCCGTTCAGCCTCGTCACCACCGCGATCACGGAGTGGCGGGGGAGGATCGTCATCCCCGGCGGCGAACAACGCCCCGGCGTGCGCTCGACCGAAGTGTGGAGCGCATCGTGGTAGGACCGCGTTGCCGCACGGCTTTGTAGCGCAGGTTTCCAAACCTGCTGTGTCGCCGACTTCCAAGTCGGCAGGGTGTCGGCCTCGCCGCGCGCGCGGCGGATCCACGAAGGCTGCGGCGACAAGCTGTCGCCGCCCCTGGGGCGCATGATTCTGAATCTCGCCTGTGAGGGGCGAGTCGTTTTCCCCGCCCGCCCGCGGGCGAAAATGCCTGTCACCAACATCAAGCCTTGTCCCGTGTCGCACGCTCCTCAACGTCCGCAATCCAGCCCGGCAGCGGCCAGTTTTCTCATCGCACTCTTCGCCACCCTCGCGCTGCTGACCTCCGCGGCCCCCGCCGCCGACCCCGCGCCCGCCCCCGTCCTGTCTCCTGTCTCCCGTCCCCTGTCTCCTCCGTCCCCCACGGTCCGCCTGCTCGTGCAACCCGCCTCCCTCAAACTCACCGATCCGCGCGAAGAGCACAGCCTGCTCGTCACCGCGGTGCGCGCGGATGGCACCATGCTCGATGTGACCGACCGCGCGCAGTTCACCAGCAGTCAGCCGAGAAAAATCACCGTCACGGCTGACGGCATCTGCCGCGCAACAGCCGAAGGACAGGCGGAAATCACAGCGAGCTTCGGCGGTTTGAAAGCCGTGGCGATGGTTACGAGCGGCCCGCGTGCCAGCACGCGCACGGTGCCGTCGTTCCGGCAGGAGATCGTCCCGCTGCTCACGCGCGCGGGCTGCAACGCCGGCGGCTGTCACGGCAAGCTCGCCGGGCAAAATGGCTTCAAGCTATCGCTGCGCGGCTTTGCGCCCGAGTGGGATCACGAGGCAATCGCGCGCGAATCCCGCGGCCGCCGCATTGATTCCGCCGCGCCGGACGCGAGCCTGCTGCTGCTCAAGGCGCTGGCGCGGATGCCGCACGAGGGCGGCGAACGCTTCGCGCCGGAGTCGCGCTATCACCACGCGCTGGCCGATTGGATCGGCGCGGGCGCGCCCGGCCCGAGCACGGCGGAATCCGACGCGGCCAGTCTCGAAGTCTTGCCCGGAAATCGCACGCTGCGCGTTGGCGACCGCCAACGCCTGCTCGTGCGCGCGCACTACGCCGACGGACGCGTGCGGGACGTGACCTGGCTCGCGCAGTTTTACTCGAACGACGAAGCCGTCGCGCGCGTGACGCCCGCGGGCGTCGTTGAAGCCCGGCGCGTGGGCGAAACGGCGATCCGCGTGCATTTCCAAGGGCAGGTGCAAGTCGTGGTGATGACGCTGCCATTCGAGAACGAGGTCGCGCCCGCGGCGTTCGCGAAACGGAACAACGCCGTCGATCAACACGTTTTTGAAAAGCTCGCCGCGCTCCGCATTCCGCCCTCGCTGCTGGGTGACGATGCGACCTTTCTGCGCCGCGCGTCGCTCGACACCATCGGCACGCTGCCCACGCCCGCCGAGGTGCGGGCGTTCGTCGCGGACGCACGTCCCGACAAGCGCGCGCGGCTCGTCGAGTCGCTGCTCGAACGACCCGAGTTCGTGGACTTCTGGACGCTGCAACTGAGCGACCTGCTCCAGAACCGCAAGGAGCGCGATCACGACGTGCGCGGGGCCAAGGGCGTGCGGTCGTTCCACACCTGGCTGCGCGCGCAGGTCGCCGCGAACCGTCCGTGGCACGAGCTGACGCGCGAGCTGCTCACGGCCAGCGGCGACGCCGTGACGCGCCCGCAGATCGGCTATTTCATCACCACCATCGGCGAAAAGCGGAACGTGGATTCGGAGCTGACCGACTCGGTGGCGCAGGCGTTTCTCGGCACGCGCATCGGCTGCGCGCGCTGTCACAACCATCCGCTCGAACGCTACACGCAGGATGACTTCTACCACTTCGCCGCCTTCTTCTCGCGCGTCTCGCTCAAGCGCGAAAGCCCCGTGACCGGCCGCACCGTGCTCAACACAAACTCGAAGGAAGAGGAGCAGCAACTCGAGCGCGTCACCAAACAGGGGCAGGCGCTCGCCGCCGCCGAAACCGCCGCCGCCGGCCTCTCCGGCAAGGACGCCGAGCACGCGCAAAAGAAAGTCGCCGAGGAAAAAAAGAAGCTCGAAGACGCCCGTAAACAGCTCGAACGGCAGCGCGTCGCCAGCACGAGCGTCACGCAACCGCGCACGAAGAAAATGATGGCGCCGCAGCCGCTCGACCGCGCGGTGATGGACCTGCCGCCGGGCGTCGATCCGCGCACGCGGCTCATGGACTGGATGGCGGACCCGGCGAACGAATATTTCAGCGGCAGCATGGTGAACCGGCTGTGGAAACATTTCCTCGGCATCGGGCTGGTCGAGCCGGTGGACGACCTGCGCGCGAGCAATCCGCCGTCGAATCCGGCGCTGTGGCGCGAGCTGAACCGCGAGTTCGTCACGCACGGCTACGACCTCAAACACGTCATGCGGCTGATCCTGAATTCGCGCACCTACCAGCTCAGTTCCGAGACGCTGCCAGGCAACGAGACGGACCGCCGGTTTTACTCGCACTACTTCGCGCGCCGCCTGCCCGCCGAGGTGCTGCTCGACGCGATCAGCCAGGCCACGGGCGTGCCCGATGCGTTCACGGGTTATCCGCTGGGTCTGCGCGCGATCCAGTTGCCCGATCCCGGGGTCGGCTCGTATTTCCTCGGTCTGTTCGGGCGCTCGGATCGCGTGACGGCGTGTGCGTGCGAGCGGTCCGGCGACGTGACGCTGCCGCAACTGCTGCACCTGCAAAACGGCGACGAGATTTTGAAAAAGCTCGCCGCCGCGGACGGTCAACTCGCGTCGCTGCTCAAGGCGTCAGCGGATGAACGGCAACTGATCGAAAACGTGTTTCTCGCGACCGTCAGCAGGATGCCCACATCCGCCGAAGTGGCCGCTGTTTCACGAGCCTTCACGACGGGCGGCACACGTGAGGAGGCGGGGCGCGACCTGTTCTGGGCGCTGCTGAACGCAAAGGATTTTTCGTTCAACCACTGAGCCAGAACGATGAAGACGGCATCGAGAAACCACGGATGGACATGGATGGACACGGATAAGAACTGCGCAGAGGCCGCCGCGAGCGACGGAGCGTCAGCTTTGGAGTGCGGTGACTTGTCACCGCTTTCGCGAGGCGACTTGTCGCCGTCGAACTGCGGAAGTCGTGCGTATGCGAACGGGGCATTCACGGCTCGCGCCAGCGCCGGCACGCACGCGTGGACGGATGCGCGTCGAGGTTTGACGGCGACAAGTCGCCTGCGCAAAAGCGGTGACAAGTCACCGCACTCCAAACCGACGCGTCGCGAGACTCGGTGCCGTCTGCACCCAGTTTTGAACGCGGTTGCAATGCCATTTTTAGATTGAACCCAAAAACGCCGCGCTGACGCGGCCTGAAAACCATGCTCGATATTTTTCTGAACCCGAAACATTCCCGCCTCTGCAACGGTGCGAGCCGTCGCGACTTTCTGCGGGTGGGCGCGCTGGCGCCGCTCGGCTTTTCGCTCGCGGACCTGCTGCGCTTGAACGCCCGCGGTGCCGAGGATTCCGTCGGGCGCACGGCGCGGGCGAAGTCGGTGATTCTCGTTTATCTCGGCGGCGGCATCTCGCATCACGACACGTTTGATTTCAAACCGGACGCGCCGCCGGAGATTCGCGGCAAGTATCGCTCGATCCCGAGCAACGTCCCCGGCACGCACGTCGGCGAGCTGCTGCCGCGCATGGCGAATACGATGGACAAGGTGTGCCTCGTGCGCTCGCAGTCGCACGAAAACGATCATCACGAGACGGCGACGAACTGGGTGCTGTCGGGGCGGTTCGGCTCGGCGTTCGGCGATTATCCGGCGATGGGTGCGGTGGTCGCGCACGAGCTGGGTTTCGCGGGATTGCTGCCGCCGTATGTCGCGGTGCCGCGCAATCCGTCGTTCACCTGGGAACTGGGCCGGAGCGCGTTTCTCGGCGGGCGTTACGAATCCTTCAAGGCTGGCGATCCGAATCAGGCGGGCTACAAGGTGCGCGATCTCACCGTGGCCGAGCCGCTCGCGCTGCCGGCGGTCGAGCGTCGCCGCACGCTGCTGGCCGCGGTGGACACGCTGTCGGCGAAGATTCAGGGCAACGACCAGCTCGCGACCTACGATGAGTTTCGCGGGCGCGCGGCGGAGATGATCCTGAACACCGAGGCGCAGGCGGCGTTCGACATCGAGAAGGAATCGGAGAAAACGCGCGACGAGTATGGGCGCACGACGTTCGGCCAGAGCGCGCTGCTGGCGCGGCGCTTGGTCGAACGCGGTGTGCGGTTTGTGACGGTGAATTTCGGCGGTTGGGATCATCACGCGAAAATCTGGGAAGGGCTGGAGAAGAAGGTGCCGGATTTTGACCAGGGCTTCTCGACGCTCGTCACCGATCTGGCGCAGCGGGGTTTGCTCAAAGACACGCTGGTCGTGGCGATGGGCGAGTTCGGGCGCACGCCGAAGATCAACAAGGACAACGGCCGCGATCACTGGGCCAAGGCCGGCTCGATGCTCTTCGCGGGCGCAGGCGTGCAAGGCGGCAAGGTTATCGGCGCGACGGATCGCGAGGGCGCGTTCGTGACCGAGCGGCCGGTGCGGCCGGCGGATGTTTCCTGCACGATCTTCGAGGCGCTCGGGATCAATCCGCGCAAACAAATCTTCACGCCGGACGGACGCCCGCTCGAAATCCTAGACCAGGGTGAAACGGTGCGGGAGCTGTTCGCGTGAGCGGGGTGTGCAAGGCGGTCCGTAGCCGCCGACGTGAGGAGGCGGACCGCCTCGCGATCGCGTCTCGCTCAAGACGAAACTGAACCCCAATCGCCAAAACTGATTGGCAAAGGAATGGAGGCAAAGGAATGAAGACAAAAAAGTTTCCCCGTCCCCATTCCTTTGCCTCCATTCCTTTGCCCAAAATTTCCCTGCCCTGCCGCGTTGCGTGTATCGGTGCCGTCCCGCTCGTCGTGGCCCTCTGCCTCGCCGTCACGAGTTTTGCCGCGGAGAAGAAGGACGAGAAAAAGCCCGAGCCGCCGCGCGTGCTGGTTGCGTTGCCGCTCGCCGTCGAGGCCGGAACGAACACGACGATCCGCCTGCGCGGCCTCAGTCTCGCGGAGACCAAAGCCATTCGCTTCGTTTCGACCAATGCCGCTGCGGCTGCCGCCAGCACCAACGCTGCGCTGTCCGCGACGCTCAAGACCAAGGGCAAGGCCGAGGTGCCGAAGGATTACGACGTGAAGCGCGTGGGCGACACGCAGCTCGAGGTTGAGTTGAAACTGCCCGCGAGTCTTGCTGCGGGGCCGCTCGCGCTCGTCGTCATCACGCCGGAGGGCGAGACCGCGCCCTATTTGCTCACGATTGCTCCGGCGGGTTCGCTGGTCGCAGAGAAGGAACCGAACGGCGGGTTTCGTCAGGCGCAGGAACTGAGCTTCGGCAAGACCGTCCGCGGCACCATCAGCGAACCCAATGACGTGGATGTCTTTCGTTTCGCCGGTCAGAAGGATGAGCGCATCGTCGCGACGGTGACGGCAGCGCGGATGGGTTCATCCCTCGACGGCATCCTCACGCTCTACAATAACGCCGGGCAAATCCTCGCCACCAGTGATGATTCGGAAGCCGGCCCCGACCCGCTCCTGAACGCGCGCCTCCCCGCTGATGGCACGTATTTCCTGGGCCTCATCGACGCCCACGACCGCGGCAGCCCGATGCACGTTTACCTGCTGTCACTTAATCGCACAAAGCCGGAGAAGCGGTGAGACGCGCGCTGTTTTCAGCTCCCCTTCCCGCTGGCGGCGCGTGCGCGAACCTGCTTTCCTGAACCCATGAAACACACCGCTTCGCTCTCCCGTCGTCGCTTCCTGCAAACCACCACCACCCTGACCTCCGCCACGGTGGCCGCGCCGTTCCTGCTGCCCGCCCGCGTGTGGGCCGCGCCGCCAAGCAAGCGGATCACGGTCGGGTTCATCGGCATGGGCATCATGGCGCGCGGCCATCTCGGCGGACTGCTCGGCATGGCGGACGCGCAGGTGCTGGCGGTGTGCGATGTGCATCAGGGGCGCCGCGACAACGCCGTGGCGCGGGTCCACAAGGACTACGCGAAGGAGCAGGAATCGGGCACGTACAAAGGCTGCCTGGCGTTCGGCGATTTCCGCGAACTGCTCGCGCGCAAAGACATCGATGCCGTCGTGATCGCCACGCCCGATCATTGGCACGCGATTCCGGCCATCCTCGCCGCGCGCGCGAAGAAGGACGTTTACTGCGAGAAACCGCTCTCGCTCACCATCGCGGAATCGCGCGCCATGGTGACCGCCGCGCGCGAAAACAACATCGTCTTCCAGACCGGCAGCCAGCAGCGCACCGAGTTCAAAGGCTACTTTCGCCAGGCCGTGGAGTACGTCCGCAGCGGGCGCATCGGCAAGGTGAAGACCGTCCGCGTCGGCGTCAGCGGCCCCGCCAAGCCGTGCGATCTGCCGGCGGAACCCGTGCCGGCAGGCGTGGACTGGGAGTTTTGGAACGGCCCGTCGCCGGCGCGCCCGTTCAATTCCATCCTGTGTCCCGTGGGCATCCACACGCATTTTCCCGCGTGGCGAAACTACAAGGAATACGCGTGCGGCGGCCTCGCGGACATGGGCGCGCATCACTTCGACATCGCGCAATGGGGCCTAGGCATGGACGGCTCCGGTCCCGTCGAGATCATCCCGCCCGCCAGCGGCGACACCGGCCTGAAATACGTGTACGCAAACGGCATCGAGATGTTCCACGGCGGCCCGAGCGGCACGACCTTCGAGGGCGAGCTGGGGACGATCTACGTCGATCGCAAAGGCATCCAGTCCACGCCGGAAACGATCCTGACAACTCCGCTCGGCGAAAAAGATTTTCACCTGCCCGTCATCGCCGCGAGCCACAAACAGAACTGGCTCGACTGCATCAAGTCCCGCCAGCGCCCCGTGGCCGACGTCGAAATCGGCGCGCGCACCGCGCAGGTCTGCCAGCTCGGGAACATCGGCTACTGGCTGCGCCGCCCGCTCAAATGGAATCCCGAGAAGGAAGAGTTCATCGGCGACCCGGAGGCCAACAAACTCCGCAGCCGTGAGAACCGGGCGCCGTGGAACAAGGTCTGACCTTGTAGGAGCCGAGGTGAGGAGGCTCTAACCTTTTCGGCGCGGGGTGCGTGCGAAGTCGCACGAGCGGATTTATGCCAAACGCTCTCAAGAATATCTCTGTTCCAAGCGCCCGCATCGGATGTGGTGGACGGGCTTCTCGCAGAAAGAGGTTAGAGTCTGGTTACCTCGACTCCTACAAATCCATTGTAGGAGCCGACGTGAGGAGGCTCTGACCATTTCGAAGCGGTGCGTGTGCGAACTCCCACGAGCTGATTTATGCGAGGCGCTCGCGACGGTGTCTTTGTTGTAAGAGATCGCGGCGGGTCGGTGGATGGGCTTCGCGGGGAAGGAGGTTAGAGTCTCGTTACCTCGACTCCTACGAGGGCTACTTCGCCACGCTGAACTTGTGCATCGTGACCTGGCGATAGGTTTCGCCGGGGCGGAGGAGGGAGGTGGGAAAATTCGGCTGGTTGGGGGTGTTGGGATATTTCTGCGCTTCGAGGCAGAGGGCATGGTGTTTGCCGTAGGGCTTGCCAGCACCCTTGAGTTTGTCGCTGACGTGGTTGGCGGTGTAGAGCTGCACGCCGGGTTCGGTGGTGAAGACTTCCATGACGCGCCCGGATTTCGGGTCTTCCACGAGGGCGGCGGCGACGAGAGTTTCGCCGGGCTTGCGGTTCACGACGTAGCAGTGGTCGTAGCCGCCGCCGGCGACTTGCGCGATGCGTTCGCCGATGGTGTGGGGCGCGGTGAAATCCATCGGAGTGCCGCGGACGGGCGCGAGTTCGCCGGTCGGAATTTTCAAATTATCGGAAGGCAGATAGCGGTCAGCGTGGATCGTGAGGCGATGGCCGAGGGCGTCGCCGTTGCCCGCGCCGGCGAGGTTCCAGTAGGCGTGATTGGTCAGGTTCACATGGGTCGGTTTGTCCGTGGTGGCGGTGTATTCCATGAAGAGTTCGTCGCGGTTGGTGAGGCGGTACACGACCTTCGCCTGCAGCGCGCCGGGGAAGCCTTCCTCGCCGTCGGCGCTGGTGAGGGTGAGTTCCACGCCCGCGCTGTCGGCCGCGCGCAGCGGGCGCGCGGACCAGACGCGTTTGTGAAAACCATTTTTGCCGCCGTGAATGTGATGCGGCGGGGCGTTGAGCGTCACCGCGTGGGCTACGCCATCAATCGTGAATTTCGCGCCGGCGATGCGATTGGCGTAACGCCCGACGACGGAGCCGAAGACCGGATGGCCCGCGAGGTAATCGGCGAAGGTGTCGAGGAAGAGGGTGATGTCGGCGAAATTGCCCGCGCGGTCGGGCGTCTCGACGCCGATCAAGGTCGCGCCGTGGGTCATGATGCGCACGGAGAGGCCGCTGGCATTGTGCAGCGTGAAGACTTCGATGACCTGGCCATCGGGCATCCGGCCGAACTCCTGTTGCTCGACGCGCGCCTCGCGGACCCGGGCCGGTGCGGCGGCAGCGGTGCCGAGCGCGCCGGGCAGCACGGCGGCGGTGGTGGCGAGGAGGAGCGAGGGGAAGAAATGCGGGCGCATGGGAGTAGTTGAAGGGTTGGTTTCGGTTCGATTCGGCGCGGATGGTTGGCAGGCGAGGGGCGTTGGGCAAGGAAAGTCTGGAGTTCTCGCGGGTGCGGACCAAGCATTCGGGCATGGCATTTGCGTTGCATCTGGAAAAAGCAGTTGAAACCACGAAAGACACGAAAAACACGAAAAAGGAACACGTTATCGCAAGCTCCGGGTTCACCCTCCAGGTGAGATATTGCGATGCCTTAGGTGCGCAATCCCAGCCTTTGTTTACGTGGGTTTCGCGTGTTTCGTGGGTCCTCTCAACGGCGGTTTTCAGGTTGAAACTGAATTCCGAAACGGAGTGCGGAGCGCGCGAGGGGCGGGGGTGGGTTTGGGCCGCGGTTCCGACTTTTTGCGCGAGGGACTGCGTTTTGTCCGGTGGGGAAAGGTTAGTGGAACGAGGTTTTTGGCGGGCCGCCAAAAACGGCACGCCAGCGGCGTGCGCTCCCCGCGCTGGCGCGCGCGTGCGCTCCGCGCTGCTGGCGTTGGCGCTGGCCGTGAGTGCCCTGGCCACGACGGTGCGCGCGGAGGACTGGCCGCACTGGCGCGGGCCGGCGCGCAACGGCATTTCCGCCGAGACCGGCTGGCTCGCGGAGTGGCCGAAGGACGGGCCGCCGGTCGTGTGGAAGGCGCGCGTGGGCACGGGGTTTTCGTCGTTTGCGGTGGCGGGCGGGCGGGTCTTCACGCTGGGCAATGCGAGCAACACAGACACGGTGTGGTGCCTGGATGCGGCGACCGGCGAGGTGCGATGGAAGCACAGCTACGAGTCCGATCTCGGCGACAAATATTTCGAGGGCGGTCCCGGCTCAACGCCGACGGTCGATGGCGACCGCGTGTACACGATCAGCCGCTGGGGCGATGTTTTCGCGTTCGCGGCGGCGACGGGAAAAATCCTCTGGTCGAAAAATGTGGCGAAGGCAACGGGCGTGCGCGTGCCGGGCTGGGGTTTCACCGGCTCGCCGCTGGTGCTGGAAAAGCGGCTCGTGCTCAACGTCGGCGAGGCCGGTCTCGCGCTGGACAAGGACACGGGCGCGGTCGTGTGGGAATCCGGTGACAACAACGCCGGCTACTCGACGCCGCTGCCGTTGCGACGAGGCGCCGACTGGTTCGCGCTGCTCGGGACCGAGAGCGCCTATCTCGCGGTCAACGTGCGCACCGGCAAGCCCGCGTGGCGCGTGCGCTGGCTCACCGAGTATGGCGTCAACGCCGCGGACCCGGTGGTGGCGGGCGATCTGGTTTTCATCTCGAGCGGTTACGGCAAGGGCGGCGGTCTGCTGCGGCTGAGCGCGGGCGAACCGGAGCTGGTCTGGAAATCCAAGGTGCTCCGCACGCAGATGAACCCGGCAGTGTTGCTCGACGGCCACCTCTTCGGCATCGACGGCGACACGACGGACAAGGCCGTGCTCAAGTGCGTCGAACTGGCGACAGGCACCGAGAAATGGGCGCAAAAAGGGATCGGCTCGGGCGGCGTGACGGCGGCCGATGGGAAGTTGATCGTGCTCAGCGATCGCGGCGAATTGCTGGTCGCGCCGGCGACCGCGACGGGATTCGCACCGAGCGCGCGGGCGCAGGTGCTCGGCGGGAAATGCTGGACTGTCCCCGTGCTCGCCAACGGGCGCATCTACTGCCGCAACGCCCGCGGCGACGTGGTGTGCGTGTCGGTGCGGAAGCCGTGAGGGCGTGGCACGGGCTTGCCTCACTGCCGGGCAGTTCCTAAGTTGCGGCTCGTGAAGCTGCATTTGGAAAATCTCCCGGCGTCGCTTGCGTGCCAGCGCGAGACGCTGGCGCGCTGTCTCGAAGCGATGGACGCCGCGCAGCCGTTGCGGCAGGTCATTCTCTTCGGCTCGCACGCGCGCGGTGACGCCCGGCCGGACAGCGACGTGGACCTGTGTCTGGTGGCGGACGGAGCGGAGCAGCAACTAGCAACGGCCGCGGAATGGCGGCGCTCGATGCGCCCGGTACGGCCGAAGCTTTCCTTCACCTTGATCCCCATCACGCCGACTCGTCTGCGCGAAAAGCAGTCGTGCCGGGATTTCTTTTTTGCCACCGTCATGAAGGAAGGAGTCATCCTTGCCACGGAAAACTGACAGCAAAAATCCGGCGGACTGGCTGCTCATCGTCGAGTCCGATCTGGAACTGCTGCGCCAAGGAATCGCCCATGAATGGAGCTTTCCCATGTGCCGCAGCAAACTGGCCGAGGCGGTGGAGAAGATCAGCAAGGCGGAGTTGATTCGCACCGGCTGGGAGCTGGAAAAGACTCACGATCTGGAGCGCCTCCGTTTGGAACTCGAGGAGCGCAAGTCGGATTTGGAACCGCAATTCGCGCTGCTGTGCGATGATCTCGCCGAGGCCTACTTCACCGACCGCTATCCCGGCTTCGATCTTGATGACCCGGACTGGCCGAAGCTGCGCGGGCAGCTCGCGCAGGTGGAGGTGTTGCTCGCCGCGGTGAAGGGTCGGCTGTAGCACGCTTCTGCTTGAGAGCCGCAGCGGAGATGAACCACGAAATTCACGAAAGACACGAAAACAGAGGCTGAGAGTGAGTTTTCCCGGGATCGAAAAACCTCACCTGCCGGGTGAACCTGGGGCTTGCGGTTGCGCGTTCCCTTTTCGTGTCTTTCGTGTGTTTCGTGGTTTCATCTGCCTTTTTTCGGTTCACTGCGGCAGCCAGTAGATCAGCGCGATCTGCGCGGCGGTGAGGGCGGCGAGGGCGAGCCAGGTGAGCCATTCGCGCCAGGCGAGGCGAATCTGCTCCGCTTTGGCGAGCCAGAACTGGAGCTTCACCGCGCCGAATTCGATGAGGTCGCCATTGCGCAGCAAGGTCTCGGTGAAGGGCTGGCCGTTGACGGTCGCGTGGGCGTCAGGCTGGCGCGTGAGGAGGAAGCCGTCGGGAAATTTCAGGTCGAGACGGAGATGGTTTTCCCAGACGCCGGGGTCTTCCAGGCGCAGCAGCGAGGCGGCGGAACGACCGACGGTGAGGGGAAAACTGCGGGCGGTATGGGAACTGCCCGCGCGACTGCCGGTGAGGACTTTAAGCAGCACCATCGGTCAGAAGCGGCGGGGAACGAAAATTTTCTCGCCGGGATAGACGGGCAGATCAAGGGAGGAATCGGCGAGTGCTTTCTCGCAGTCGATGCGCTCGATGGTGCCGTTGACGCGGGCCAGTTCGACTTTGCGTTTGTTGGCGAAGTCGGTGAAGCCGCCGGCGGTGGCGATGACTTTGAGCACGGAAAGTTCGCCGGAATAAATGTAGCGGTTGGGCAGCTTGACCTCGCCCGAGGCGAAGACGAAGCGGTCCTCGGTCTTCACGTTGACGGTCATGCGGAGGTAATACAGGGGCACGTAGAGTTTGCGGATGTCGTCCTGCAACTGGCGCTTGGTCTTGCCCGCGGCCTTGGCTTTGAGGTCGAGGTGGACGGTGATCTCGCCGTCGTCGGGGATGATGTGTTCGGACTGGATGGGACCGTTGGGAATGTCGGTGAGCGTGATGGTGAGCTTGTCGCCGACACGGAGATTGTCGGAGGAGCCGCGCAGCGCGCCAGGCTGGGCGACGGCGGAGTTTTTGGGCGTGGTGTCGGTTTCACAGCCGGCGGTGAGGAGCGCAAGCAGACAGGCGAGGAGGGCAAGCGGGCGCGTGAAAAGGCTCTTCATGGGGAACGATGTTAAAGAAGCGGTCGGGACCGCTCCATCAATATTTTTGGTTCAGCTCGGCGGCGGGTTTTTCGGCCAGGGCACCCTTGGTCGCACGCTTGGCGACGGCGGGGGCTTCGGGCTGATTCTCGGAAGTGTACTGATAGCCGCTGTAGTAATAGTAGTAGGAATCCTGGGCGATGTTGATGTTGTTGAGGACCGCGCCCATGAGATTGCCGCCAACTTTTTCGATGGTCTGTTTGGCGCGCACACTCATCGCCTGCGGGTATTTGCGGAACTGAACGACAAGCATCGCAAGGTCCATCTGGCTGACGAGAATCGAGGCGTCGCTGACCCCCATGATTGGCGGTGAGTCGAAGAAGACGAAGTCGTAGCGGCGCTTCATTTCATCAATGAACTCGCGCATCTGGGGCGAGTTGAGAATGCCGAGGGAGCTGCTCTGGAGCCGGCCGCTGGGGAGGAAATGCAGGTTCGGAATCGGGGTCGTCTGGATGGCTTCCTCGACCGGGCACTGCTTGAGCAGAACGTTGGTGACGCCGATCGAGTTGGAGACGTTGAGGCGCTTGTGGAGGCTGGGGCGGCGGATGTCGGTGTCCACAAGCAGGACCTTGTGGCCGTTGTGGGCGAAGATCACGGCGAGGTTGAGCACGGTGGTGGTCTTGCCTTCGCCCGCGCCGCTGCTGACGACGATGAGGCTGTTGGCCTTGGGATCTTTGCGGGCGAACATCAGATTGGTGCGCAGGACGCGGTAAGCCTCGGCGTGCGGACTGTCCACCCCTTCGTCGAGCAGCGAGCCGACATTCTGCGGGATGACGCCGAGCACGGAGGTTTGGAGGGCCGCCTCGACGTCGTCGATGGTCTTCACGCTGGTGTCGAGGTACTCGATGAAGAAGGCGAGGCCGACGCCCATGATCATGCCCACGATCACGCCGAGGGCGATGTTGAGGGGGATGTTGGGGCGGGTGGCTTTGACGGGGAGTTCGGCCGCATCGGTGATCTCGACCATGGAGGTCTTGGGCATGTCCATGTCGATGTCTTCCTGCTGGATCTTGAACTTGAGCGAGTCACGCATCCGCTCGAGCTGCTCGACATCGCGAACGGCGGTGAGGTAGTCGCGCATTTTTTCGGCGGCTTCGCGGTTCTTGACCTTGGCCTCCTCGACGGCGCGGGTGAGTTCTTCGTCGCGGGCGCGGGCCGCGGCCAGGTCCGCCTCCTTGCCGCGCAGGATGCCGTCCACGCGGTCGGCCACTTGGGCGGTGATTTTTTCCAGCAGGGAATTGACGCGAATGACTTCGGGATGCTGTGCGCCGAGGTCTTTGCTTTTGGCGGCCAGCTCCTGAATGGTCAGGGTCTGTTTTTGGAGCAGGGTGGCGAGGAGTTCATCCGGATACACGGTCACGATGACTTCCTTGATTTCATTCCGGGGAATCTTCCGTAGCGCCGCCAGCCGGGTGTCCTTTTCGATGAACTCGAGATGCGCCGTGTTTCGCAGGGAATCGAGGTGGCGCAGCGTCTCGGTGGCGAGGGTGTTGTAAGCGCCCGCGCCTTCGGGGGTGATGAGTGTGATGCCGGTGTCCTTGCGGATGGCTTCGACGACCTTTTGTTTTTCGCGGATGTTCTTTTCGTGGGTCTCCAGTTTTTCCTGGAGCTTTTTGATGCCGCCGGCGGACATGCTGCGCTTGGCGTTGAGCCGGTTGTCGCGGTAGACCTCGGCGATTTTCTGGGCAATCTCCCGGGCCTCCGCGGGGATTTCGCTGAAGACGCGGATTTCGATCAGGCTGGTGTTGCGGACCTGACGCAAGTCCAAGCGCTTGGTCAGGACGCCGTACGCTTCGGTGTCGAGCAGAGGGACAGGCGAGCCGTAGCGTTGGGCCCATTTTTCCCTCAGCCCTAGATCAGTGATGACCGGGTAGATGACCGCGGTGGATTGCAGCTTCTCAAACTGCGTCAGCACGAAGAACGGATCGTAAGCCTTTGACTCCGACATGCCGCTGAACTGGACATCGGACACATCTTTCTGCACGTCGATGCGGACCGAACTCATGTACGTCTTGGGCAGGACGTAGGTGACGGCCGTGGTGGTGATGACCACGAGCAGGAAGACGGTGAGAATGACCATCTTCCGGATGCGGATGATCCGCCAGTAATCCAGAAAGTGGAGCTTGGTCTCGGGTTGGCTGCTGATTGCTTCGGCTTCCATACTTAAAAAAACAGGGAGGCCAGACGCTTGGCTGGCCCCCCTTGATGCTTCATCCAACCGACCAATGATTCAATACGGCGCAATCAGTAGGACGCACGAATGCCGATGTAGCAGCGGTTGCGGCTATAGGACCGACCCCCGATGTCGGAATCCAACCGGTCAAAATTGTAGCCCACCTCGGCCGAGAGGCGGTTCTTAATCACTTCGTAGCCGAGATTCACCCCGGCCATGAGCAGGTTTTCACTCTTGTCGTTGGACTGCCCCTGGTTGAAAGCCGACATCTGCGCCTGACCCAGCAAACTCGCGGTCAGCCGCGGGGTCAGCTTGTGGCTCCACTGGCCGTAGAGCGCGGTGCTCTCGGCATCCAGGGTGCCGGCCGAGACGTCCGTGGCGTTGCGGGCATGCTTGAGACCGAGCATCACCGTGGACCCCGGCAGATATTCCCACGTCGCATTGCCATCGACATACGGGCTGACATTGCTTCGCGAGGGAATGGCCTTGGAGTATTCGGTGTATTGCACACCCACGCGGCCGGTGGCCTTGAGTTGGCGGGTGATGAGCTGTTCCGCCCCGACAAAACCGTAATGGGAGGTGTTGTCGCGAGTGCTCGCGGGAACCAAGGCGCCCGACATGCTCGTAATCTTGTCGTTCGAGGTCATATCGACCATTCCGAACTGATAGCCGACCAGCGCCGTGGTGCTCTGCGTGGCGTTCCACCGCAGATTGGCTCCCGCCAGATGCTCCACCCGGTCGAGCAGGGCCGAGTAACGGTCCGTCCCGGTTTCCTTGAAATCGTAGAAGGTGTTGCTGTAGTTCAGATCGTATCCGAAGGTCGGATTGAGTTCGCCGCTGAAGACCGCATTGGCCACGTTGCGGATGTTGTTGCCATTGCTGCGGAAGGGCAGCCCGCCCAGCCCGAGCGCCGGTTCCTGGGAGACCACGAAGTTGTCGCCAACTTCCAAGCGGTAGCGCTCCGGAAACTGATGCACCAACTTCAGGCTCAGATCGTGAGAGTGGTCGGCGCTGGGAAGACTGCGGCTCGAGCGGTCCTCGAAATACCGAAGCCCGTATTTGTAACCCGCTGTGACCACGGTCGGGTCAAACGCCAGCCGGTAACTCACCGACGGGCTGACCTCGAAACCGAAACTATGCAGCTTCCCGCCGAGGGCGTTCTTGTTCGCCGTCGTGTAGTTGTCGTCATAAAATCCGCGCAACGAAGCGGAGACATTCCACGGTTTATCCTGGGCCGGGGCCGGAGGTGCCACGGCCGCCCCGACTGCCAGTACCGCCATTGAGCTGAGAACCTTTTTCATAGCTGGGTATCAATTAACTGTTCCTGTGCGTCGCCATTGAACGAGAAAACTTCGTTGTTCTAGGTTTCTGCTCCGCGGAAGTCAAACGATTTGGCGGCGCGGCAATCAATCGGCGCCGGACAGTGCTCCCGGCTCCATTCTTTTCCGCTGTCCGAGAAGCGGTGCGCGGGCGTCGCCGCTCCGCTTCATGGCGATTTCGGCGGGGTTGGGTGGAACGCTGGGAAGCGAAGGCTTGGGGCCTGCTTTCGGCGCACCTGCTTCGGCACCGCACGACCAAACGGACCCATGGCTGACCCGCCGCCCAAACCGCCCTGCGCCCTTCCAATCTCTGTGGCGTTCTGATCCTCAAGTCGCCGCGCGGTGGCAGGGAAAGAGCAGAGCACCGCAGAGACGGGAAGGGACGCAGAAGATTTTAGGCGGTGGCGGTCGGTGGTGGAGGATGGCTCGTGGTCCCAAGCGCCGCAGTCTCGCCCGGCTGATTGCTCCCCAACTGTGCCGACACGCCTTTCGAGAAACCGGCCCCAAATTTGGACTGACGAATGGGGACTGACGAACCGGTGGGAAGTTCGCCGGCCCCCCATCGGTCAATGAAAACCCGGTGGTTCATGGCCCGACAGTGTGCTCAAAGTCGGCAGCGTCGGCTTTTCATTCTAATGCGCGTTCAAGCTGAGGCTTAAGCGCGCCGGGATTTTCGCGGCTGGCAAGGCGCGAGGAAGGAGCGTATCCAAACGGGGTCTGTGACTGACGGGCAACGCGCCAGCGGCGAAGAGACGCAGCGATTATGCCTCAGCTTGAACGCGCCTTAGAATCAGTACCCACAGAAACCGCAGGCCATCGTACGCACTCCGGGATGCGGGCCTTGGTTCCCATGCGACTTCCGGCGGCCGCTACGGTCCGGGCGGCAGCGGCACCTGCGCCTTGCCGCGCAGGTAAGCCACAAGATCGCGCACTTCGTCGTTGGCGAGGGCTTGCAGCAATCCCTCGGGCATCATCGACAGCTCGCTCTGGCGCAGCGAGCGGATGTCCGTGCGCGCGACGGTCAGCGTCTCGCCGGGCGTGGCCAGCGTGACGCCCTGCGCGTCCTGCCGCAGCAGCACGCCGCTGATGCTGCGGTCATCCTTCGTGTCGAGATTCCAAGTGCGGTAATCGTTCGGAATCTCCGCGTTCGGATCGAGGATGTTGTGCAGCAAATAATCGAGGTCCGCGCGATTCGAGCCGGTGATGTCCGGGCCGACCTTGCCGCCGACGCCGTAGAGCTGATGACACTGCCCGCAGGTTTTCGCGAAGAGCGCACGGCCGCGTTGCGGATCGTCGGGGCGCTGGCT
>BJHT01000019.1 GCA_014193395.1 Verrucomicrobiota bacterium | reverse complement strand
TCAGCACCGTGGCTGGCAGCGGTGGCATCGGACTGGCCGACGGTCCCGGCGCAGCGGCCACCTTCAATTTCCCAAACGACGTGGTGATGGACAGCAGCGGGAACCTGTTCGTGACGGAGTTCAACAATCATGTGATTCGGAAGATTGCTCCGGGAGGAGCCGTCAGCATTTTTGCCGGGGCCGGCGTGGCGGGGACCGCCGATGGGCAAGGCACGGCGGCGCGGTTCAACGGTCCCGGCGGGATCGCCCGTGGTCCCGATGACACGCTGTACGTGACGGACTACCTTGGGAACCGGATTCGGAAAGTTACTCCCACTGGCGTTGTAACCACGATCGCGGGAGATGGAGTGGCAGGACTGCGGGACGGAGTTGGGACGGCGGCCCGGTTTAACAACCCGGACGGCATCGCGGTGGACCGCCGGGGCGATTTGTATGTGACCGATTCGCACACCCACAGCATTCGCCGGATTACTCCGCGGGGCCGGGTGGAGACCATCGCGGGCAACGGCACCCTTGGCACCGCTACGGGCGTGGGTGGCAGTGCGCGGTTCAATTTCCCGGGCGGTATCACCGTCGGGCCGGACGGTCGGCTGTATGTGGCGGATACGGAGAACCATCGCATCTGTGCCATCCAGCTCGACTTCCGTGCGCCAGAGGTGGTGTCTCAGCCGGTGGGTACCAATCTGGCCTTGGGCGGGAGTGTCAGTCTCACAGTTGTCAGCAGCGGCACGTCCGACCTAACCTATCAATGGCGGAAGGGCGGAGCGGTCATTGCCGGAGCCACCAACCCGGGCTACGCCTTGGCGGGGGTGCAACTGAGTGACGCCGCCGCGTATGACGTGGTCGTGACCAATGCGTTTGGTTCCGTGACCAGTCAGGTGGCGGTGGTAACGGTGAATCAAGGCCAGGTGCAGGGTAACCTGACCAACGGACTCGTGGCCTACTACCCGTTCAACGGCAATGCCAATGATGAAAGTGGGAATCGGAATAACGGGGTCGTCAACGGGGCCGCGCTAACCCAAGATCGTTTCGGTGTGACGGGCCGGGCCTACAATTTCAATGGGATTAATCAGTACATCCAAGTGCCGGCCGCATTATCGCTTGATCTATCCGAGTTTACATTGACAGCTTGGACCCGCTTGGAAATCAACGCCAACTCCGCCAATGAAGTTCTCACCAAAGGCGGCGACCTGAGCGAAAACTATGAGTTGTTGGTATATCAAGATGGAGGATGGGAGACGTCGATCAGATTTGTGAACGGAGCAAGATCCGGAATCAATGGCGCTTGGAACGGCGAAAGGTACACTTTCGGCCAATGGGTCATGCTAACCACGGTCTATTCACCGTCGCAAGCGAGGATGCAGGCATTTGCCAATGGTCGCCTCCTTGTTACGGTAACTAATTCATTGTTACCCAGTGCGAATAGCGAGGATTTATTCATCGGCAAAGACCCTTCCGCGGGACGATACATGAAGGGTTTGATCGACGATATTCGCATCTACAACCGCGCCTTGTCAGCGAGCGAAGTCACCCAACTCTACAACATTGAGGCGGTCCCACCCTCTGTCACAGCGCCGGTCATCATCACCCAGCCGGTTAATGCCACGGCCAGCGTGGGTGACGGCCCGACCTTCAGCGTGCTGGCCACGGGCACGGGGCCATTGAGCTACCAATGGCGCAAGGACACTCTCAACCTCGGTGGAGCCACCACCGCCACGCTCGCCTTGAACAACGTACAGACCAACCAGGCGGGGAACTACTCGGTGGTCATCAGCAACGTCGGCGGCAGTGTGACCAGCAGTGTGGTGACACTGACCGTGAACCGGCTGGGGCAGTCCATCAGTTTCGGGGTGCCGGGGAGCAAGAGCTTTGGTGACGCACCCTTCACCGTGAGTGCGAGCGCCAGTTCGGGCCTCGCGGTTAGTTTCAGCATTGTATCGGGTCCGGCAACGCTCAGTGGCACGACGCTCACGCTCACGGGCGTGGGCACGGTGACCGTGCGCGCCACCCAGGGCGGAGACGCAACCTATACGGCGGCGGCCAGTGTGGAGCAGAGCTTCACGGTGGCGAAGGGAAGTCAGACGATCACGTTCGGCGCCCCGGGGAACCGGACTTTCGGCGACGCGCCGTTCGCGGTGAGTGCCACGACCAGCGCGGGTTTGGCAGTTAGCTTCAGTCTCGTCTCCGGGCCGGCGACGCTCAGTGGCAATACCCTCACACTGACAGGTGCGGGCACGGTGGTCGTGCGGGCGACCCAGGCCGGAAATGGAAGCTATAACGCGGCGGCCATCGTGGATCAGAGCTTCACCGTGGCGAAGGGAAGTCAGGCAATCACGTTCGGCGCCCTGGGAAATAAGGCCTACGGGGACGCGCCGTTCACGGTGAGTGCCACGACCAGTGTGGGCTTGGCGGTTAGCTTCAGCATTATCGCGGGTCCGGCGACGCTCAGCGGGAACACGGTTACGCTGACGGGTGTGGGCATCGTGGTGGTGCGGGCGGCACAGGGTGGCAATGGGAACTATGACGCCGCCGGCACGGTGGATCAGAGTTTCACCGTGGCGAAAGGAATCCAGACAATCACGTTCGCCGCCCCGGGAAATAAAGCCTACGGGGACGCACCGTTCGCGGTGAGTGCCACGACCAGCGCAGGCTTGGCGGTAAGCTTCAGCATCGTCGCGGGTCCGGCGACGCTCAGTGGAAATACCGTTACGCTCACCGGTGCGGGCACGGTCGTGGTGCGGGCGACGCAGGCGGGAAATGCGACCTACAACGCGGCGGTCACGGTGGATCAGAGTTTCACGGTGGCAAAGGGAAGTCAGACCATCACCTTTGGCACACTGGCGAATAGGAACTTCGGGGATGCGCCGTTCACGGTGAACGCCGCGACCAGCGCGGGTTTGACGGTGAGTTTCAGCATCCTTTCCGGCCCGGCGACTATCAGTGGCAATACGATCACGCTCATCGGCGCGGGGACCGTCGTGGTGCGGGCGGCACAGGCTGGCGATGCGACCTATGGCGTGGCAATCCCGGTGGAGCAGAGTTTCGCCGCAGCCAAGGCCAGCCAGACCATCACGTTCGGCGCACTCGGAAACAAGGTCTTCGGGGACGCACCGTTCGCGGTGAGTGCCACGACAAGTGCGGGCTTGGCGGCTGGCTTCAGCATTGTTTCCGGTCCGGCGACGCTCAGTGGCAATACGGTCACGCTCACCGGGGCAGGCACCGTGGTGGTCCGGGCGGCGCAGACTGGGACGGTAAGCTACAGCCCGGCCGCCCCGGTGGATCAGAGCTTCACGGTGGCGAAGGGAAGCCAGACAATTACGTTCGGCGCGGTAGGGAATAGAGCCTTCGGCGACGCGCCCTTCACGGTGAGTGGTACGGCCAGTTCCGGTCTGGCGGTGAGCTTTAGCATTCTCTCGGGTCCGGCGACCCTTGGCGGGAATACGGTCACACTCACGGGGGTAGGGACGGTGGTAGTCCGGGCGACACAGGCCGGTAATGCCAACTATGACGCCGCCGGCACGGTGGATCAGAGTTTCACGGTGAGTAAGGGCAGCCAGACAGTCACCTTCGGCGCAGTAGGGAATCGAGCCTTCGGCGACGCGCCCTTCACGGTGAGTGGCACGGCCAGTTCCGGCCTGCCGGTGAGCTTTAGCATCCTCGCGGGTCCGGCGACACTAAGCGGGAGTATAGTCACTCTCACGGGGGTAGGGACGGTGGTGGTGCAGGCGACCCAAAGTGGAAATGCAAACTACAACGCGGCCCCCACGGTGGATCAGAGTTTCACCGTGGCGAAGGGGAGTCAGACCATCGCGTTTGGCACCTTGGGGAATCGAACCTTCGGCGACGCGCCATTCACAGTGACCGCCACAACCAGTGCGGGCTTGGCGGTTAGTTTCAGCCTTGTCTCGGGTCCGGCGACGCTCAGCGGAAATACCATTACGCTCACGGGTGCAGGCAGCGTGGTGGTGCGGGCGGCGCAGGCCGGGAATGCGAGCTATAACGCGGCCGCCACGGTGGATCAGAGTTTCACGGTGGCAAAGGGAAGTCAGACCATCGCTTTTGCCGCACTGGGGACCAAGATCTATGGCGACGGGCCGTTCACGGTGAGTGGGACCGCCAGTTCCGGACTGACACCGAGCTTCAGCATCGCCTCGGGTCCGGCGACACTCAGTGGCAATACGATCACACTCACGGGTGCGGGCATCGTGGTGGTGCGGGCGGCCCAGGCCGGGAATGGGAACTATAACGCGGCGCCCCCGGTGGAGCGGAGCTTCACGGTGGGCGCGGCGGTGCCGTTCGCCAGCCGGCAGTTACCCAATGCCTATTCCCCCGGCGGCAAATTCACGGTGACTCTCACCGTGACTCCGGCTGCCATTGTCAGTGTGTACGCGGTGGAGGACGCGCCGCCGATTGGATGGACGGTAGGGATTATCAGTCACAGTGGCGCATTGGATTCGCAGAATGGGAAGGTGAAGTTCGGACCGTTCTTTGACGCGACGGCGCGGACGCTGAGCTACGAGCTGACACCGCCGGCCAATGCCACGGGGATTCAGACCTTTGCGGGCGTTGCTTCCGCCAACGGCGTGGACACGGCTATCGGCGGCACCACGACGCTCGACCGGGCCAGGCGGATTCCGGCGGACAACAATCCGGCGGATGATCGCATCACCATCAGCGAGGTCACGGCCTACGGGACGGCGTGGAAGACGGGCGCGGCGTGGCCCATTGATCCGAACCCCATTCCCATCAGCTATGTGACGCGGGCCGGGGCGTTGTGGAAGGGCGGGGAGACGTATCGGTTTGATGCGACGGTGGCGAGCGCGCCGTTGTGGTGGGTGAACACGGGCGGGGTGGTGCCGGCGGGGGTGCATCCGTTGAGCGCGGTGGCAGGCCGGCATGTTGCCGCGGCCGTGGTGGTGCCGGGCGAGGCGGCGGCGGAACTGGCGGGTGGGTTTCAGCTTAACCGGGACTTTGCCATGACGTTGCGGGTCCGCCCCGGCGGCGGGGTGCAGGCGTATGCGGTGGAGGAAACGGTGCCGCCGGGCTGGACGGTGAAGGCGGGCAGTCTGGACCAGGGCGGGAGCTTTGACGGCACGAGCCGGAAGGTGAAGTGGGGGCCGTTTTTCGACACGCAGGCGCGGGTGTTCACGGTGGTGCTCGAACCGGGGAGCAACCCGGCCCCGGTGGTGTTCGCGGGCGTGGCGTCCTTCGATGGCGTGGATGTGGCGTTCAGCGGGCGGCGGGCGGCGCTGCGCGGGTCGTTCCTGCCGGAGAATGTCAACGCCGGGCGCAATGTGCGGACGGAGGGTTTCCGCGTGGTGCTGCAGGGCGAGACGGGCAAGCGGTATGACATCGAGGCGTCCGAGACGCCCGCGGTGCCCGGCTCGTGGGTGGCGGTGGCGACGAATCTCGATGGCGCGGGCGTGGTGGATTTCAGCGACCTGCTGGCGACGGGGCGGCAGGCGCGCTTCTATCGGGTGATCGAGCGGTAGGGGGCGCATCCATTTACTGCGGCTTGTGTGAGCCGTGGGCACGGCGGGTCTGGCAACACTGTGCGCCCAGACCCGCCGGGTTGTTTTTCTACGTCGTCCCCCGGGGTGCGGGTGTCCTCGCCCGCAGCAGCGTCGAACTCGCGTGGATACCCCGACATTCTCACCACCTTCCTGCTGGCGGATCCGCTGCCACCGGAGACGGTCGCACTCCGGCAGCGCCACGGCATCGGGCATCGGCTGCGGACTTGCCGGGCATTTCCACGGTGGTTTAGGCTGCCAACCATGAACACGAAGAATCACGCGGTTACCTTGTCCGAGCCTGCGTGCGCCCTCGTCGAGGCGGTCGTGGCCAGCGGTCGCTATGCGGATTTCTCCGCCGCCGTGCAGGACGCGGTGTGGCGGCAGTTCATGGGTGAGCGCGCCGTGTTCGATGAGTACGGCGTGACCCCCGCCGAGGTGGAGCGTTCGGCCCAGCGCGACCTCGCCGCCATCCGCAAGGACCGCAAGGCCGGCAAGCTCAAGGCTTGGAGTCCCCTGTGATCGTCGTCCGCCCCGCCTTCGAGCGCGCCGCCAAGCGCTTGTCCCGTGCCCGGAAGGACGCAGTGAATGCGGTGGTGGAACGGTTGCCAGCGGTCTTCGGTTATCCGCATCAGCACAGCGGCGCGGGCCTGCGCCCGTTCGGCCGCTACCTCGAACTGCGGGTGGGGCTGGGGCTGCACATCCTGTTTCTCACCGAAGGCGGCGACCTGCATCTCTGCACCGTGGGCACTCACGACGCCGTGCGCACCTACGTGAAGAACAACGGGTAGAACAGTGCGCTGCCCGGCTTGACGGTGAAGACAGGCAGTTTGGACGAGGGCCCGAGGTTTGACGGCACGAGCGGGAAGCGGAAGTGGGGGCCGTTCTTCGACCCGCAGGCGCGGGTGTTTGCGGTGGTGCTCGGCCAGCGTGTCGGATTGGGCGGCCCGCCCAAATCCTCGTTCCCCGGTCTGCCCTCGCCACCGCCGGAAAAAGTTGGTGGCACGAGTTTTCGGCGGGCCGCCGAAAACCGCACGCCAGCGGCGTGCGCTTCCCAAGAGCTCCGGGGTTCGGATCAGGGTGGGCAGCAGGCGGCGCGATGGAGCGGTACTCCCGGGGTGCGACCGCTGGTCGCCAACCAATTTGTGGCGACGAGCCGTCGCCACCCCGGGAGCGCAATTACGCCCGGCGCGAAACCAGCGCGTTCATGTTTCTTGCTTGCTCCCCGGGACGCGGTACAGATTTTCGGCCAATCAATTTTGGGAGAATCATTATGTGGAACCTCAGAAATATAATGGTCGGGTTGCTCGTGGTGGCTGTGGGATTGGGCGGCGGCGGGTGCAAGGACTCGGGGCCGGGCGCGGCGTATTACGGGGATCAGGGCGGGGAGAAAGTTTTGTCCGCCGAGGGGAACGGGAAGAATCCGCTGCGGGCGCGCAAGGAGCAGCCGTTTTTCAAACTGAAGAACCTGCGCAAGGGCGGGCGGAAGTTCGGGAAGGAATCGCTGTCGGTGGATTGGGAGGAAACCAAGACGGGTGAACGTCCGCAGAGCATGTTCATGGTGGTCAAGTCGCCCGACAAACATTTCCGGGCATCGCAGGAGGTGAGCTTCCGCGCCGCGCCGGGCGAGAAGTCAGGCACCGTCACCCTGGAGGTGGCGTTCGGCGCGGGCAGCATGGCGGACATGCCGGTGGACGTGGAGTTATACCTGGCCGCGCGCAATTTTCAGTGGAGCGACCTGAGCTTCAAACTGAGCAATTCCGTGAAGCTGGGCAGCGCGGAATACACCTACGCCCGCAACTGGACCGAGCAGGAAACCGAGCGCATCGCCAAGGTCATCGGCCCGCCGGCGACGACCGGCGCAGCCGCGACGGCGACGGCTGGCACGGCGAAAACGCCGCCCAACGCGCCCGCCGCAACAGCGACGGCGGCGAACAATAATCCGGCGCCGGGCAGTTCCACGCCACAGTTGGCCGCCGACTTCGGCGAGGACACGGCGTGGGCCGGCAATCCTTCCGGCGGCAGCCCGCAACGGACGGGCGACAAGGACAAGCCGCTGCTGGGTTTCAACTACCGCATGGGCGACTGGGCGGGCGGTCCGTGTCTCGCAAAACTCATCCCCGTTTTTTCCAACTCCACACCGCCGTCCGACCAGAAGCAGGTCCTCGCCAAACCCGGTTACGCCGCCGCGGGCTTGCAAGTTCACGCCGACACCGTGGTGCGCGGCGTGCAAGTGATCTTCATGAAACTCAACGCCGACGGCACGTTGAACCCCGCGGACAGCTACGTCAGCGAAATCGCCGGGGCCACGTCGGCAACGCCGCAGAAACTGGGCGGCGACGGCCGGCGCATGGTGGGCGTGCATCTGCGCCAGGGACTCATCATCGACGCCCTCGCGGTGGTGATGCAGAAGCGGTGAGACACAGTCCGGCGGTGGTCCGGGGATTGGACTAGAAACCACTAACCGGCACTAACTGGCACTAATGAGGCCAAGCCGAGCTGCATCTGGCGGGTGAAATCATGGCGTGCTTCTGATTAGTGCCAGTTAGTGCCGGTTAGTGGTTTAAGCTCGGTCGTGGTTCCGCATCGCGCCCGTCAGGACGGAACCCGACACTCACCGCGTGAAAATCTGAGGAAAAGCCCGCCCCGCACAGTCTGCGGATGCTGTTCGCGCAAACGCTCGAACACGACCACCGCAGTTGGATTGGCCGACGGGTGATTTTGAAAACTATGTCGCATGATTCCTCCGGTCGCGGTGCCGTCCCGCTGACCCGCCGCGAGATGCTCGCCCGCAGCGGAGCGGGCATTGGCGCGCTGGCGCTGGCGCAACTGCTGGGCGCACCGTCGCCCGCCACCGCCAACACCGCCGCGGGAGAGCCGCCGCTGGCTCCGCGCGCACCGCACTTCACGCCCAAGGCCAAACGCTTCGTGCATCTCTTCGCCAATGGCGGGCCGTCGCAGGTGGACACGTTTGATCCCAAGCCGCTGCTCGCGAAGTTTCACGGCAAACC
This sequence comes from Verrucomicrobiota bacterium, assembly GCA_014193395.1. Classification (GTDB taxonomy): domain Bacteria; phylum Verrucomicrobiota; class Verrucomicrobiia; order Limisphaerales; family BJHT01; genus BJHT01. Next base: position 38,243 of record BJHT01000019.1, on the reverse strand, counting down.
CATCCCGCGCGACGTCATCGCGGCCGCGCGCGACGCGCAGGCCAGCGGCAGTCCGGCCTTCGCCTCGAAGCATCAATTTCAACGGCACGGTCGCAGCGGCATCGAAGTCAGCGAGTTGTTCCCCGAGATCGCCCGGCGCATCGACGACCTCTGCGTCGTGCGCTCGATGCACGCGGACGACATCTCGCACGACGGCGGCATCATGTTCATGAACACCGGCGCGGCGCGTCTGAGCCGGCCCAGCCTCGGCTCGTGGGTGACGTACGGACTCGGCTCGGAGAACCGCGATCTGCCCGGTTTCATTGCGCTTTGTCCCGACGGCTATCCGCTGAACGAAACGCAGAACTGGCAGTCGGCGTTCCTTCCCGGCGCGTATCAGGGCACGTTCGTCAACACCAAGTTTGAGGACGTCGAGCGCCTGATCGAAAACATCCGCAACCGCCGCGTCGCCCCCGCCGAGCAACGCGCGCAGCTCGATCTGCTCGGCCGCCTCAACCGCTTGCACCAGCAAACCCGCGCCGACGAAGGCCGCCTCGAATCGCGCATCCAAAGCTTCGAGCAGGCCTTCCGCATGCAGGTGGAAGCCACCGACGCTTTCGACCTCGCGCGCGAACCGAAGAGCGTCCTCGACGCCTACGGTCCCGGCCCGCAGGCGCGGCAGCTCATCCTGACGCGTCGCCTGCTGGAACGCGGCGTGCGCATGGTCCAGTCGTGGTACGGCGCGGGTTTTCCGTGGGATCATCACGGTGAAATCGAGCAGCGCCTGCCGAAAATGTGCGCCGAAGTGGACCGCCCCATCGCCGCGTTTCTCGACGATCTCAAGCAGCGCGGAATGCTCGACGACACGCTCGTGTTGTGGGGCGGCGAATTTGGCCGCACGCCCACGTCCGAATTGCCGCATCCCACGACCACGCCGGGCCGCGACCACAACCGCCACGGCTTCACCGTGTGGCTCGCCGGCGGCGGCATCAAAGGCGGCCACATCCACGGCGCGACCGACGACGCGGGCTTCGCGGCGGTGCAGGACAAAGTCCACGTCCACGATCTCCACGCCACGATTCTCCATCTTCTCGGCCTCGATCACGAGCGCCTGACCTACCGCTACGCCGGCCGCGATTTCCGCCTGACGGATGTGAGCGGAAACGTGGTGCGCGAGATCCTCGCGTAGGGTGGCGGCCGCGGGAAAGGGATGCGGCAGGCGCGTTCATCAGCTTTGCCCCAGCGCCAGAATGCGATTCCTGTCGGCCTGATTTTGGAAAAATTTGCGTCGCGCCCTGATCCCCGGGTACGGCCGCGTGGGGCCTCAATTTACTCCCTGCCGCAGCAGCAATTCCAGATAGGGAACATCTGCGGGCGCGGTGGCTTTCGGGTTGGGGGACGAACTTTCCACCAATTTCACCCGCTGCCCGATCAGTTCACAGGCGGCGGTGTCATCGGTGACCAGCACGCCGCGGTCGCGCACGGCTTGGAGGGCGCGGCGGATGACCTCGACGCGAAAGGTCTGCGGAGTCTGCACGGCCCAGAGGCGCGCGCGGTCCACGTTGCGCGCGATGAACGTGCCGTCGTCGGTTTCCTTGATCGTGTCCGTGACGCGTTGTGCGGCGACGGCGGCCCCGATCTCGCGGGCGGCTTCGACCGTCGCGCGGATTAGCGCGCCGCTGGTGCATGGGCGCGCGCCGTCTTGAATCGCGACGATTTCCGTTGTTGGCGCGAGCGCGGACAGGCCGTTCCAAACGGAGTCCTGACGCTCTTTGCCGCCGACGGTGAAGCGGAATGGTTTGCGAAAACCCGATTCACGGGCCAGCTCGGCAAAGGCGTCCTGCAAGCCATCGCGCACGACGATGATGATCTCGTCAATGCCCCCGGCGCGTTCGAAGCGTTCCCAGGTGTGGGCGACGAGCGGCCGGCCGGCCACCGCGAGGAAAAGCTTGTCCACATTGGGTCCCATGCGGGTGCCCCGGCCGGCGGCGACGATGATTGCGGAAGTCATGACGGCAGAATGCGGCGTGGTCGGCGGGCGATAAATGAAAAAGCACGGAACCACTGACGGGCACTAACCGGCACTCGGGAAAACCAAGGCGAGTGCCAACGGGGACGGAAGGCGGATGGGACAATCGCGGTCCGGCGAACGCGTCTTGCCCCGACTGCGACTGAACCGCAATCCGGGTAATGGAGATGGCAATGGAATGGAGGCAAAGGAATGAAGACAAAAAGTTTCCTCCTCCCCATTCCTTTGCCTCCATTGCTTTGCCTAAGCCGTAGCTATTCAGTTGGAACGGGACAGAAAACCACAGAGACACGATGAACACAGAGAAGAACGGCGGACGGCCGCGGCTCCGAGAAGTCACCTATCAGTGAACGACGCTTGACCAGCGAGTCCTTGTTTTTCTCTGTGTTCATCGTGTCTCTGTGGTCAAGAAATACGGTTCGATTGAATGGTTAAGGCTAAGACTCCCGTGTCCCACTCTCATGCCCCATCGGTGGTCACCGATCATTGCCCGTCAGTGCGGTCAGTGGTTTCAACTTTCTGGTGATTCCGCAGCCGCGTCGGCGAACCGCGCCGGCACCTCCAGCGCCAGTCGCAGCCGCCGCAGGTATTCGTCGCGCGGTAGCTGTACCGCCCCCATTTGCTGGGTGACCGGTGTGACCATCTGGATGTCGAACAGCCGAAAACCCCGCTCCCGCAATCGCCCGACCAACTGCACCAGCGCGACCTTCGACGCGTTGCTTACGCGATGAAACATCGATTCGCCCGCGAACAATCCACCCACCGCCACGCCGTAGATGCCGCCGACCAATCGCCCGTCCGCCCAGCACTCCAGGCTGTGCGCATGGCCGGCGCGATGGAGTTCCGTGTAGGCTGCGATGAACGCCGGGGTGATCCAGCGTTGCCGGCCGCGTCCACCCTCCGTCGCGCATGCCGCGATCACCTCGGGAAACGCACGATTCACCGTGATCTCGAACGGCTCGCGCGCGAGGAACTGCCGCAGGCTGCGCGGCACATGCAGCGCTTCCAGTTCAATGATCGCGCGGGGATGCGGCGACCACCAGGTGAATGGCCGCTCCGTCCACGGAAACAATCCACTGCGATACGCCAGCAGCAGCCGCGGCACGCTCAGGTCGCCGCCGACCGCCACCAAGCCGTCCTCTCGCGCCAGCGACGGATCGGGAAACCACAGCGGGGCGCCCAGCCCCTGCGGCCGCCCCCGCTGCCCATGTCCTTCACCCCGTTCGCAATTCATGTGGCGCGAAAATCCGGGGAAAGCCGCCGCCATGCAAGGCCGCGCGACCAGCCGCAGGCGCCTGCGGCGGTGGGCGGGGGGAGCGCGAGTGAAGCTCAAAGTTCAAAGCTCAAGGCAAGGAACCATGCGCCAAGCCCAAGGCAGGCCGGGCGATGAATTCATTCGTTCCCGGTGAGGGGCCAGCGGTCGTCGCTCTGGCGGAACGGAGGATCGTTCAATCCACCGCGCAACGCATGGCTTCTGGAGCTTGCGGCTTGCTGCTTCCCTTGAGCTTTGAACTTTGCGCTTGGAGCTTCCGCCGCCGCTCATCGCGCCAGCTACGCATTCCAACGCATTTCGCGGCGGCCGGGGAAATAAAGGTTGAATCGCGGGCGGCGGGAATTACAAAGGCCGCCCGTCGTGAATGACGGGACCGAGAAGTGAAACCAACCGACCTGCGGGGCATCCTGCAATACATCCCACGTTTCCGGGACAAGACCTTCGTCATCACCATGGATGGCGCGGTCGTCACGGATGAAAACTTCGCCACTCTCTTGCTCGACCTCGCCGTCCTGCGCTCGCTGAGCATCCGCGTGGTGCTGGTGCATGGGGCCGCCGCGCAGATTCAGGCGCTGGCCGCCGAGCAGAAAGTCACCGCGTCCAATCTCGACGGCACCGGCATCACCAACGCCGAGACGCTCAAGCTCGCGCTCACCGCGGCCAACCGCCTCACGCACGAAATTCTCGAAGGCCTCTCCGCCAACGACCTGCGCGCCGTCTCGACCAATGCCATCATCGCGCATCCCATGGGCATCATCGGCGGCGTGGATCATCAACTGACTGGCAAGGTCGAGCGCGTCGATACCGAGATGCTCCAGATGCTGCTCGCGCAAGGCATCATCCCGGTCGTTCCGCCGCTCGGCTTCGATGGCGATGGCCGGACTTACCGGGTGAACTCGGATGCTGTCGCCGTTGCGCTCGCCGAGGCGCTCAAGGCGGTGAAGCTGATTTTCATGACCACTGCCGACGGCCTGGTGCGGCACGGGCGGTTGCTCCGGCAGTTGCGCGTCTCGGACCTCGACGTGCTGCTCGCGCATCATCGCTACGAGTTTCAGCCGGAGATGATTTCCAAGGCCGTCCATGCCGCCGCCGCATGTCATCAGGGCGTGCAGCGGGTTCACATCATCAACGGCCGCGTGGACGAGGGACTGCTCGCCGAGGTGTTCTCCAACGAGGGCATCGGCACGCTGATCTACGCGAGCGAATATCAGCAAATCCGGCCGGTGATGAAGAAGGACATCCGCGCACTGCTCCGGCTCACGAAGACCTCGATGGCCACGCAGGAACTGGTGAAACGCACCCGCGCGATGATCGAGAAAAACGTGGGCGACTACTACCTCTTCGAGATCGACCGCAATCCCGTGGCGTGCGTCGCGCTGCATGTTTATCCCGAAACCAACACCGGGGAACTGGCGTTCCTCTACGTCAACCCGTCGCACGAGAACCAGGGCATCGGGCGCAAGCTCATCCAGTTCGTCGAGAACAAGGCCGTCGAGATGGGGCTCGACGAACTCATCACGCTCTCCACGCAGGCGTTCAATTACTTCATCAGCAAGGGCGGCTTCGTCGAAGGGAAGCCCGAGGACCTGCCGCCCACCCGCCGCGAGAAGTACGAACAGAGCGGGCGCAACTCGAAAATCCTCGTCAAGAAACTCACGCGGCCCGGATTCGAAACGCCCGAGCGCGTGAAGCCGCCGGTCGCAGCACCGGCGGCACCGCCGCCTGCAGGAGATGACGTGAGGAGAACCTGATCTTTTCTCCGGGAGCAGCGTGGTTGGAAAAAAGGAGGTTAGCGTCTCCTCACGTCGTCTCCGACAAAGACTGGGGCCACGCCCGAGCCGCACCGAGCCGCCTTTCCGATTGCACCCATGACCGCTCCCACCCGCACCCCGCGCGCCCCGCGTCTGCCGCCGAAGCTGCTGCTCGCCACCATGCGGCTCGGTGTTCCGCTCACACGCAACGTGCTCGTCGTTCATGTCGCGACGCAGCGCCTGGATTGGTTTGTGAAACGGCGCGTCGGCACCAGCGCCCGCGGTGCTCGGACCACGGAGTCCGCCGCGTCGCCCGCGGCAGGGTATGAACTGAAAAAAACTTTTCGCTGTTCCACTTCGCGCCACGGCATCGGGCAGATCGCCGGCTCGAATCGCACACCGCTGGGGTTGCACCACATCGCCGAGAAACACGGCGGCGACCAGCCCGTCGGCACCATTTTCCGTGACCGCCGGCCCGTGGGAAATCTCGCGAATGGCATGGTGCCCGGGGCCATCACGAATCGCATCCTGTGGCTCGCTGGCCTTGAGGATGGCTTCAATCGGGGCGGCAACGTGGACACCTACGCGCGCTACATCTACATCCACGGCACCGGCGACGAAGCCACCATCGGCCAGCCTGCGTCCGGCGGGTGCGTTCATCTCGCCGCGGACGATCTCATTCCGCTCTACGCCGCCGTGCCAGTGGGCACGCTGGTGTGGATCGCGCGGCGGTGAAGCGCATTTGGAGTGCGGTGACTTGTCACCGCTGTTTCGAGGCGACTGGTCGCCGTCGCAGTGCGGGAGGCGTGGGTGGGAATGAGGGCGTTCACGGCTCGCGCCAGCGGTGGCGCGCGGGCGTGATTGGAGCCGTCCAGAATTTTGACGGCGACAAGTCGCCTGCGCGAAAGCGGTGACAAGTCACCGCACTCCAAATCACTGCGGCGCGAGCGAACGAGCGCGCGGCCCGCCCGCCATCGCGCTCATGGCAGTTGCAGCACGCGGTAGAAACGATTCGCAGTGGCCGTCGGAAAGGTGTCCGTGAACTGGAAACGATTGGAGAGCGCATTCACCGGCAGCACGTTCGTCGCGATCGTCGTCCACGCGGGGAGCGCGGCGGACATTTGCAGCAGGTTGGTTTTCCCCAGGATCACGCCGGTGACCTCGAGTTGGAACGCGTTGGCCGCGGGCTGGGGGGCGCTTGCCACCGCGAACGGCGTGAAGAGATCGAAGAGGTCGCGCGCGTTCGTGGCATCAGCCAGGTAAGTTTGGTTCACGCCGAAGATGTCCTGCATCGTGCGCACGAACGAACTGTGCGTGTAGTGGAGGTTGTTGAAATAGCCGCCGCCGCGCGCGAGCGGCGAGAGCACGATCAGGCCGATGGGACCGTCGCTGCCGAGGCCCTCGTCCCACACGATGAAGATCGCGCCGTTGTTCTGATAAGCGGGCGAGTTGGTGATCTTCGGGATTTCCGTGGCGAGCCAGTCGTCGCCCTGACGGATGCGGTTGTAGCCCGGCGGACAGTTGTCGTGGCCGTCGTTGCAGAGGTTGGGCGTGATGAAGCAGTAGCGCGGGACGGTGTGGTTCGCGAGGTCCGTCCAGAGTTCCGAGTAGGGCCGGATGTGCGCGCGGCCGTAGGGATCGGCGGGGTTGTTCGTCCCGGTCACGTCGTCGAAAAACACCATCGGATTGTGCTTGGGCGCGTAGCGATTGGTCGCCGTCAACGGCACGTAGGCGCCGCTGATGTCCTCCTGGTAGCTCTTCCACGACACGCCCGCCGCTCGCAGCAACGCGACGAGATGATTCGTCGTGGCGCGATGATTGATCGCCGGATCGTCGTTGGTGACGATGCCGAGATTGCTCGCCGCCTCGAGCCAGATGTAGTTCGGCTCGCTCGGATGCAGCCCCGGCGGGTTGTAGTACTGCTCGCAATACGATGCCTGCGGGAGGAGGACGTTGTTGAGATACGGCGCGGAGGAACTGCCCTTGATGGCCGCCCAGTTGTTGTTCTCCAGCACGATCACAAAGACCGTCTGCACCGGCGGCACGGCGGCGCGAACGTTGCAAAGGAACGGGGCAAGGCAGACCCAAAGCACGGCGACGGCGCGCGCGCATTGCGACCGGGCGAGGGGGAATCGCGATAACATCGGGCCGAACATCGCGTTCCGGCCACCCGAGGCAAGCCCGGCGCAAGCTCGTCCGTCGCCGTCGCGCGGCTCAGATCCGGTGGCGAATCCGCGTCCGGCCCGGGTTCGCAACGATCCAGGTGGGGGGCCCGGTTCCCCCGGCTGAAACCGGAACTTCCCCCTTTTATCCCGCGTTCCGATGCTTAGTTTCGCGGCATGACTTTACGGGATGAAATGATCCAACTGGCGCGCCAGGCCAAGGCCGCGTCGCGCGAACTCGCGCGGCTCACCACGACGGAAAAGAACGGCTGCCTGCTCGCGATGGCCGATGCGCTCGAACAAGACCGCGCCGTCATCCAGGCCGCCAACGCCCTCGACATGGCCGCGGGCCGCGAGGCCGGCCTTTCCGGCGCGATGCTCGACCGGCTCCTGCTCGACGACAAACGCGTCGCGGCGATGGCGCGCGGCCTGCGCGAAGTGGCCGCGCTGCCGGACCCCGTCGGGCGTCTGCTCGACGAGCGCGTGCGCCCGAACGGCCTGCGCCTGCGCAAGGTTTCCGTGCCCATCGGCGTGATCGTCATCATTTACGAATCGCGCCCGAATGTGACCGCCGACGCGGCCAGCCTCTGCCTGAAGTCGGGCAATGTGGTGATTCTGCGCGGCGGCCGCGAGGCGATGAATTCCAACCGTGCCATCGCGCAGATCATGGTCGAGACCGCCGCGCGCGAGGTGGGCAATTTCCCCCAGCACGCCATCCAGGTCGTGCCGACCACCGACCGCGACGCGATCAAGGAACTGCTCTCGCTCACCGAGTACGTGGACCTCTGCATGCCGCGCGGCGGCGAGGGCTTGATCCGCGCCGTGAGCGAGTGCTCGAAGGTGCCGGTCATCAAGCATTACAAGGGCGTCTGCCATGTGTATGTGGATGCCGACGCCGATCTCGCGATGGCGGAAAACATCGTCATGAACGCCAAATGCCAGCGCCCCGCCGTGTGCAACGCCGCCGAGACGCTGCTGGTGGACCGCACGATTGCGGACCGTTTCCTGCCGGCGATGGCCGTGCGCCTCGGGGAGAAAAATGTCGAGCTGCGCGCCGATCCCGCCGCCAAGGCCATCGTGCAGGCGACCGTTCCGCACACGCAGCTCACGGTGAAAGAGGCGACGGAGCGCGACTGGTTCACCGAGTACAACGACTACATCCTCAACGTGCGCGTGGTGGATGGCGTGCGGGCGGCGATCGAGCACATCAATCATTACGGCTCGGCGCACTCGGACAGCATCGTGACGCGGAACGAATCGCGTGCGCGGCAGTTCCAGGCGGAGGTGGATTCGGCGGCGGTGTATTGGAACGCGAGCACGCGTTTCACCGACGGCGGCGAGTATGGCATGGGCGCCGAGATCGGCATCAGCACCGACAAGCTGGGCGCGCGCGGGCCGATGGGGCTCGAGGAATTGACCACCTACAAGTGGCTGGGGGATGGGACCGGGCAGGTGCGCGGGTGAATCGGAGAAACGATGGTTTAACCGCGGAGGGACACGGATACGATTGGCCACGACGCCTGGCCCCGGTTCAGCCCAAGGGTGAAGCAGCAGACCGCAGTTTACGGCCGTGTTTGTTGGTGTCTGTCGCCGGTGGTTCGGGCCTGACGGCAGTTCCGGGCGCAAAACCTTCCCCACAGCGATGGAGTTCATTTTTGAAATTCTTTTCCAGTTCCTCGCCGAGTTGGTGATTCAGTTCTTCGGCGAGCTGCTTATGGACTTCGGCCTGCGGTCGCTGGTGGACGGGCACACCGCGCGCCGGCATCCCGTGCTGAGCTTTTCTGGCAGCGTGTTGCTCGGGGTGATCGCGGGGATCGTTTCCCTGCTGCTCTTCAAGGAACACTTTCTCCCCACGGCGGCGCTGCGGGTGGCGGCGTTGCTGCTCGTTCCGTCGCTGGCGGGTTGGGCGATGTCGCTGGTGGGTAAATGGCAGGAGAAGCGCGGAGGCGAACGTGCGGGTCTGGAACGTTTCGTGAACGGATTCGGGTTCGCGTTGGCGATGAGCCTGATCCGCTTCGCATTTGCGCGATGATCGGCGCGGTGGGCACCCAGAGGCGTAACCGTGCGGGTAACGCGGGGCTTTCAGGAATGCCGGAAGCCGCAAACCGTCGGCGACCTGCGGCTCACGGATCGTCGAAGACGAAAGTCCAGCCGGCGCCGCGCTGGAAGTCGGGGGCGTTCTGAGTGGCCTGCTGATATTCCACGTGCGTGTCCACAAACGCGTTGTTGCCGAAGCCGAGGCGCTTCTTGTCGTGCCAGTAGGAGAATTGGAACGTGGCGCTGTTGAGCGCATGGACGTTGAAGGAGAAATCGTTCACCAGGATGACGCGGTTCGGATTGTTGATGTGGCCGGTGCGCTTGCGAAACAGGCCCTTGACGCCGTCGTTGTTGATCGCGCCGCTGTTGTAAAAATGGCTGCTGCCAAAGGTGTCGTAGATCGAGGGCTTGCGGTTGCCGGGCCACGTCCCGGCGGTCGCGCCGTTGTCACTGGGACAACGGAAGACGCGCTCGGCGCCTTCGCTGTTGGTGCTCACCGGGCCGTTGATGGTGACGTAGGGATTGAGCAGCCGGTTGGTGACGGTGTACTCGGTGCCCTGCTTGCCGCCGTAGGAGTAGTAGGTCGCGACCACGTCGGGGTTGGCGGTGGGAAATTCATCCTGGTAGTCATCGCGATACATCGTGTTGGCGAGGCCCTGCTGCTTCAGGTTCGAGAGACACTGCGTCCGTTTGGACTTCTCCTTGGCCTGGCCCAACGCGGGCAGGAGCATTCCGGCGAGGATGCCGATGATGGCGATCACCACGAGCAGTTCGATCAAGGTGAAGGCCGATGGGCGCGGCGGCGGCGGCGTAGCGATGATGGCCGCGGGCGCGGGCTGCGCGGAGCGGGAGGAAATTACCGGACGAGCGAAGCGAGGGTCGGGGATTTTCATGGGCACAGAATGGTTGCTGCCAACGGGACTGGAACTGGGCTTTCGGCGGGCACCTTCTGGCATAAGATCTTGGCGGTCAATCATTGGATGGCCACAATTTCCCCGGTGGCGGACCACGGTGCGTTGCGAAGTTTTGGGCGAATGGGTGTGGTCGGTCGCTCAACAAGCGGGGCGTCGGCGGGTCGGAGGAAGAGGAAGGTGAGGGCGGCGGAGTGCGGCCGCGGAGTGCGGCCGTCCCCGGCCGCAGCGGCGTCCGCACGCACTGGGCGTTGGGAACAGAGCCGATGCCGCACAGTGTTTGCGCGTTGCTGCGCCCGAGGACGGGCGCACTCCGCCGGCGGACTATTTCGGCGGTGCTGGTTTGGTGGCCGCCTCGTTCGCGGCGGCTTTGCGCGCAGCCTTCGCTTTTTGTTTCGGCTTCTGCGGCGCGTTGTCCTGGCCGGGCGGCGTCCATTCGGCGGGCTGTGGATTGGCGACGCGGAGCGGGATTTTGTCGGCGTGGCGATCCATCTCGCGCTGCAGGAGAGCGGTAAGTTCGGCGAGCTTGGCGGCGTGCTCGGGGCGGTCGGCGAGGTTGGTGAGTTCGTGCGGGTCGGCCGCGAGATCGAAGAGCTGGGTTTTGTCCACGAGCGGATAGCGGATGAGTTTCCAGCGGTCGTCGCGGAGCGCGCGCTGGCAGTTGCGGTAGCCGGTGTAGAGGACGTCGCGGACCTTCGTGGCGCGGCCTTCGATCACGGGGCGCAGGCTTTTGCCCTCGACGCCCGCGGGCAGCGTGGCACCGGCGAATTCCGCGAAGGTCGGGAACAAATCCATGAGATAAACCAGCGCGTCGCTGCGGCCCTTGGGAATGCCGGGGCCGGCGATGACCAGCGGCACGTGCATGCCGCCGAACTCGTAGAGGTTCTGTTTGCCGAACAGCCCGTGCTCGCCGAGCGAAAGCCCGTTGTCCCCGGTGAAGATGATGATCGTGTTGTCCCAGTGTCCGTTGGCTTTGAGCGCTGCGAAGATGCGGCCAACGTGATGATCGAGCCCGGTGATGCAGGCGTAGTAATCGGCGAGCTGCTGGCGCGTGTCGGCGGGCGTGCGGGGCCACGGGGCGAGCTTCTCGTCGCGCACGGTCATCTCGCCGTTGTCCCACGGATGCTGCGGGAGAAAGGCGGGCGAGAGCGGGATTTTGGCAGGGTCGTAAAGCTTGTGAAACTGCGGCTCGGCGACGCGCGGATCGTGCGGCACGGGCGGCGCGAGGTAGATGTAGAAAGGTTTGGCGGCATTGGTTTCGGTGCGGGCCTTCAGGAATTCGATCGTGCGGTCCGCGAGACGCCGGCTCGAAGCGGCGCGGCCTTCGCCATCATCCTTGCCGCGGCCGTCTTCAATCAGGTTGGTCTCGAAGGCCTGGATGCCCGGCGGAAAGGAGTTGCCGCTCTTGCCCATGTGCCACGTCTGGTAGCCCGCGGCGGCGATGACGCGCGGGAGGAATGTGGCCGGGTCGCCCGCGTTCGGTTGGGCGTCGGGCGACCGCGGGATGCGCTGCCACGAGCGCCCGGTGAGCATCATCGTGCGGCTGGGCGTGCAGACTGCGCCGATCATCGAGCCCATCGTGTAGCAGCGCGTGAAGGTCATGCCGCGTTCGACGAGCGTGTCGAGGTGCGGCGTATGCAGGATCGGATTGCCCAGCGCGCGCAGGCCGTCCGGGCGATGATCGTCGGCGTGGATGTGGAGGATGTTGGGTTTGGCGACGGGCTTCGCGGTCTCGGCGGCGCGAAGCTCGAGCCGGGACCACAGCAGGAGGGCGGCGAGCAGGGTAAGGGTTGGTTGCGGTTTTGAAACTGGAGATGCGACCACGAAAAACACGAAAGACACGAAAACGGAATGCGCTGCATCGAGCACGTGATTCACCCCGCAAAGAAGTTTTCTTGGCGGCGCAAATATTCGTCCCGCCCCTTTGCTATCCTGTGGTTCGTGTTTTTCGTGGTTCATCGCAACTGCGGTTATTGAGTTCATGGGATGGTAGTGGGATCTGGGCTGTGGCGCGTTGGCGGGCGGCTGTCACACGGCCTGCATTCGCTGGTTCGCGGTTGCCGGCGCACGGGTGGAATCCGGCGCTGGCGGTGCTTGCCACGTCATCGGCCCGGTGAGCCTGTTGGGCGGCGGCTGATTTGCCATCCGGCACGGACAGCCTGCTGGGACTTGTGACATGGGAAATGACTGAACCCTCTCGCGCTTGGGCGCAAGTCTGGTCGCATGAGTTTCGCGCCCGCCGGACCGGAGCTCATTCTCTCCGGGAGCTTGGGGGTTGACGGCGGACGATGGGGTGTGTTGCAGTTCAAGGCATGAACTCTTTTCCCCGCTTTCGGCAACTTGGTCAAAACGCCCGTACCTTTGCGCCGTCTGGCGTTTGCCGCGGGTGGTCGCGGATCGCCGCTGGCGTGCTTGGTTTCCTGCTGGGCCTGGCGTGGTCCCAACCGGCGGGCGGGGCTGAACCGATCTTGAGCTGGGCGGGTGCCGAGCGGGATCCGCATCCCTGCCTGTATGTCACGGCGAAGGATTTGGCCCGCTTCAAGGCGACGGCGAAGAATCTGCCGGAGTTGGCGGCGCAGAAAAGTTTCAATGTCGGCGGGGGACTCGAGCAAGCCGTGACCGCGGCGTTGCTGACCGGGAACCCGGCGGCCGAGCAGGCGGTGTTGCAGGGGGCGCTGAGCGCGCTCGACACGCTGCTGGCCAACATTCCCCGCACGACGCGCGACAACGTGGGGCCGCACGCGTACTCCCAGTTCTTCGGGCAGGCGGTCGGGCTGGCGGACGCGGCGCTCGCGGCGAAATCCGTCGGGGCGGAGGATCGTGCGAAGTTGCGCGCGAAGATCGCGCAGGTCTGTTACGCGATCAACGACCCAAAATATTTCAATCCCGAGGCGGCGCACGGCAGCCTGTGTCCCAACATGTTCACCAGCGCGGCCGGCTATCGCCTGACCGCCGCGGCGCTCATTCCCTCGCATCCGCTTGGAAAGAAGTGGTTCGACGATGCGCTGGCGGAACTGCGGCAGGAGGTTGAGGACTGGGTGGATCCGCAGGGCGGCATGGCCGAATGCCCGCATTACGCGATGGTGATTCTCGATCAATGGGTCGGCGCGTTCCTGATCGCGAAAAACGCCGGCGCGGCGGACGCCGGGAACCTGTTCAATCCCCGGCTGCGCAAGGCCATTGAATGGTTTGGCAACATCTCGACGCCGCGCGATCCGCGGAGCGGCGGATTCCGGCGGCTGCCGTCGTACGGGCACACCTATGCCAACGAACGCACCAGCATGTTTGGCGTGATGGCGTGTTTGTGGAAGGACACCGACCCGGCGTTCGCCGCCCAACTGGAGTGGATGCACCGCGAGCACGGCTCGTTCGGTGAACCGGGCATCCTCAGCTATTACCCGGCCTTCATGGCCTACCGGAATTTCTTCCGCGAAAGCGGTGTCACGCCGAAGCCGCCTGCGTGGGGCAGCCAGTATTACCAGGAGACGGGGGTTCAGTTGCGCAACGGGATCGGTTCGGACCGCGAGACGATGTTGTACATGATCGCGGGCCGGTTTCATTCGCACTACTTCAACGACTCCGGAGCGATCGCACTCTTCGGCAAGGGGCGGGAATTGTGCGATGACGACGACTATCAACGGCGTCGCGCCAAGGAATCCCGGGAGGCGCACAGCATGCCGGACAAGCCCGCCACGTTTAACGAAGAGCGGGTGATGGAGTTGCGCGAATTCAGCACCGCGCCGCACCTCGACTACGCGAGCGGCGTGCGCCGCGGCTGGCAGCGGCAGATTGCGTTTGTGAAGGATGCCGACCCGCTGGCTCCGAACTATTTCGTCATCGCCGACACGCTCGACGCGAAGTCCGCGCCCACGATCTGGCGGCTGTTCCTCGCGGCGCAGCAGATCACGCCGACCGCGATGGGCGTCATCATGACCGGTCGCGACGACGTGGACATGGACATCTTCTTTCTCCAGCCCGGTCTGGCCAAACCGCAGATTCACACCAACCACATCAGCCTCGCCGTCGAGAAGAGCGGCACGGTCACCGTCGTGCTGTATCCCCGGCTGCGAACGGAGAGGCCGCCTGAAGTAAGCCCGTTGGACGGCGGCCAGGGCGTGCGGGTCGTCACCGCGGCCGGGACCGACATCATTTATCTCACGCCCGGACCCCGGACCGCCCGACCTGACGAAGGCAAGGTCTCGCTGGTGAAACAACGGGGCGGCCAGACGGTGCGCGTCGTGCCGGGCGCCTGCGACATCGTGCGCAACTGGTGGACAGACGGCGACCCGCAGCTCCGCCAGATCAAATGGAAAAAGGGGCCGCAATATCCGCCGTTTCCGGACTACGAAGATGCGGTCAGCCCCAACCCCGGCAATCTGCTCCTGCTCGAACGCGGCAAGCCCGCGGTCGCCACCGATTTTCTGCTGGCCCAGGGCGCGGGCAAGCCGGCGCAGGCCACTGACGTTTCCGTGGGCTGGGATGACGACGGCCTGGACGTGACTTTCCAGTGCGTTGACAGCGGCATCGTCGCGGCGTTCAAGGACAACGACAACATCAAGCTCTGGAAGGATGACTGCGTTTACGTCTGGCTCGATCCCGGCCACACGCACAACTCCGACCGGAAGTACATCATGATCCAGGTGTCCGCCAGCGGGGCCTGGCATGATCTCAAGAACAGCGATCCCACCTTCAACGTTCAGGGCCTGAAGGCCGATGTCGCGCGCACCGCGAGGGGTTGGTCCGCGCGCCTGCGGATTCCGTGGAAAGGGCTTGGCGAAGCCGCGCCGAAGCCGGGCGACGTGTGGGGCGTGAACTTCACCCGCATGGATCAACCGGGCAAGGTGGACCTCGACAACATGCAAATGTCGTCGTGGGCGGCGCTGCCGTATCATCCGGGCGATCCCACGGATCTGTTGCGTTGGGGCCACCTCGTTTTTGGCGGCAAGGATGATTCCGCGGTGCGGAAGGCCCACCAGGCGATCATTGACAGCGCTTACACGCGGGAACGCCTGCTGAAATGACCGGAGGTGGCGTTGCGCCTGAATGTCCGCGCAAAAGCGGAACCCCATGGAGTTGCTCCGCGGCGGCAACTCCTCCGCAAACCGGCTCCGAGCCGTGCTTTTCCGGTACGCCGGTTTTGCAGTTTCTCAACTGCGCTGGGGGCCGCGTGGGCGGCTATTTGTCCGAAGGGACTGCGGTTGGCAGGGGCGCGGCGCGCAGGCCGAGGTGGTTGCCGTTCAGTCGTTCGCGGCCGGGAGAATTCTTGTGGATGGGACGGTTGAGGAGCGTGGCGCGCCCGTCGCGATCCGCCCGAACCAGGGTGGTCGAGCCGCCACCGTCGAGCATCAACCCCGAATGCGCTCCGAGGCGCGCCAGCCACAGGGCGGTTTCCTCGACGCTCGCGCCGAGGCTGTAACCGGGTTGGCGTCCGTCGATGACCAGCCAGATCAGGACACGGCCGTCGTGGGATAATCCCACGGCGGTCCGGGGATGCACATCATCCGGCGTGGAGGAGCGCGCGATCGGACGTCCGTCGCGGAGGATGATGCGGGACCCGGCGATTGCCGTGGCAATGCCCGCGGTCGGGAAATTGGCGGGGGTGTTTTCCACAAAACGGGCGTGATTATCCTCGGTCAGGCACAGGGCGGGGAGGCCGGGTGACGGCGGAGAAACCACCGTCCGCTCGCTGATGGCCAAACCCTCCAGGTTGATGTCAACGGGGGTGTTGCTGACGGGTTCGTAGAAGTTCGCGTTAATCGCCAGTTGGAGCCGGTGTTTGTTCAGAAACGTCGAAGCGGTTTCGCCGAGGGTTTCCAGCGTGCCGGCGCGCGGGGTGGAGAAAAACTTCAGGCCGGGAGAATCGAGCTGGATTCGGGCGGCGAACACCCGCTGGATTCGCGGTTCGGCGGCGTCCGCGGTGCCGTCCGCGAGTTCGACTCCCTGGAAGGCTGCGCGCCACGGGGCGACCCGGATTTCGGCGGGGGCAGTTGTTGCGCAAACGCACCAGAGCACCAACGCCGTCCACGGAATTCGCAGGTGGAGTCGGAAAGGAAGGGCGACGTGGCTCATGGAAATCCGGGGGAGCTCAGAAAAGCGCGGCGATGGGCTTGCCGTTGTCGGTGACGGGCACGGGGCGGTCACCGTCGTAGAGGTACTTTGTGTAATCCACGCCGACGGCGGCGTGGATGGTGGCGAAAAAGTCGGGAACGCTCACGGGGTTGGCGACGATCTTTTTCGACAGTTCGTTGGTCTCGCCGTGGGCGCCGCAGTGCTTCAGGCCGCCGCCCGCCAGCACGCAGGTGAACGCGCTGCCCTGGTGGCCGCGCCCGCCGCCGCTGTCGAACTCCGGCGGCCGGCCGAACTCGGTGGTGATGACGATGAGCGTCTGGTCCAGCAGGCGATGGTTTTCGAGGTCGGTGATGAGCGTGGCGACGGCGGTGTCGAGTTCGCGAATCAGCTCGTGCTGTTTGAGGATGCCGGCGTTGTGGACATCCCAGCCCGCACCGTTGAGGAAGTTCAGATTGTGCGACACCTCGATGAAGCGCACGCCGCGCTCGACCAGGCGGCGCGCCAACAGGCAACGCTGGCCGAACTCGCCGCCGTAGCGGGCGCGCAGATCGCCCTTCTCGTCGGCGAGGTTGAAGCTGCGGGTGAACTCGGGGCCGCTCAGCTTGAGGCTTTGCGCGATGGCGGCATCGTAGTCGCGCAGGCGGGTGTCGGTCGTGGCCGGCTGTTCCCGTTGCAGGTCGCGCAGGAATGACTCTCGCCGCGTCTGCCGGCTCGCGCTGATGCCGTCCGGGCGGGAGAGACCGGCCGGTCCCTGGCTGGTGTCGGTGAGGTAAAGGTAGCCCGCCTTGGCACCGAGGAAGCCCGGGCCGCGCGTGACGTTGGGATAACCAATGAGCACGTAGGGTGGCGCGCCATCCGCCGTCGGACCGCGCTCGTGGGTGATGATGGAGCCGAGTGAGGGATAGGTGACCGTGCCGCTGATGGGGCGGCCGGTGTGCATGCGGTTGGTGGCGGCGGCGTGTTCGTCAATCACGTCGTGGTTCACCGTGCGGACAGCAGTCACGCGGTCCATGAGCGGCGCGAGGTTTTTCAGATGTTCGCACAGGCGCACGCCGGGCACGGCGGTCGCAATGCTGTCGTAGTAGGAGCCGGCGAGCTTCCGGGCCGGGTCGCCGCGGCGCTTGGGATCAAAGGTGTCGATCTGCCCCATGCCACCCCCGAGCCAGACGGAGATGACGTGTTCGGCCCGGCCCTTGAGCACAGGCGCGGCGGATGCAGGCAGGAGGCCGGCCCCCAGCACGGTGCCGGAGGCGGCGAGGAATTGTCGGCGGTTCATACAGTTTTGACGGTGCAAAGCAGTCTTCATGGCAACCAAACAAACTCGCGGGTGTTCATGACGCTCCAGACGAAGTCTTCAAAAGTTTCGCGCCAGCCGGGTTTCAGCCGCGGGTCCGGCGGCGGGCCGAGGCGCGCGCGGCGTTCCAGTTCCTGGGCGATGCGGTTGGCCTCCGAGTTCTGGTGATTATACCAGGTCACGCGGGGCAGCGGCGGCAAGGGCGCGGGCGCCCGCACCTGCGCGGCCGGCACGAGCCGGTCGGCAAAGCCCGCGCGCAGGCTGTCCGCGAAGCGTGCCCGTTCGGCCGCGTTCGGCAGCCGGCTGAGGAAGCGGAGGAAGACCGATTCGACCAGCGCCTCGGGTGACGGCGCGCCCACCGCCAGTTCCGCCAACGGACTGCGGTGCGCAGCGCGGCTCAAGGCGACAGACAACGTGCTGTTCGCGAGGACGCCGGGTTGCAGCACATTGGGAGCGGACTCGCGGTCCGTGCGCGGTGACTGGCGGTTGCCGTTCCAGCCGAAAGCTTCCAGCACATCGCACACGGCCTGGGCGCGCGGCAGGCTCAGGCTGGGGCGGTCGCGCTCGTTGGTGAGGCTGCACAGCATCCAAGCGCGCGTGGGGCGGCCCAGCGTGATGCGCTTGCCTTCGTCGCGGCGGCCGGTGGGGTCGAAGGTGATTTCCTCCACGTCCATGCGCTGGCCGGTCGCGGCGAAAAGCGTATCCACCACCTGCTCGGCGGTGAGGCGGCGGCGTTCCGGGGCATTGAAGAAGCGCAACTCCGCCGTGGCGGCGAGGTTGTTCCCGGTGGCGGCGCGCTGATAGGTCTGCGAGGTGAGAATGAGCCGCGCGAGGTGCTTCACGTCGTAGTCATGGGTCACCAGTTCGCGCGCCAGCCAGTCGAGCAACGCGGGGTGGCTCGGCGTGCGGCCTTCCCAGTCGGCGACCGGTTCGACCAATCCCGCGCCCATGAACCGCCGCCAGACGCGGTTCGCCATCACCCGGGCAAACCGGGTGTTTTGCGGTGCGGTGATGAGCGCGGCGAGGCGCTCGCGGGTGTCGGCGGGCGACTGGAGCAGCGGCTGGCGGGCATCGGTGTCGCGGCTGCCGGTGACGTCGGCAAAGGGCCAGACCGGGGCGACTGGTTCACCAGGTTTCAGCGTGGCCCGGATGAGCGGCTCGCGGACCTTTTTCTCGAAGAACGCCGCCGGGACCATGCTGGTCCTGGGCACGGTGACCGGCTTGCGCTCGAACATGGCGGCGAGGGCGTAAAGATCGCGCTGCTTGGTGCTGTGATAGGGCGAGTCGTGACAGCGGGCGCATTGCAGCTCGATGCCGAGGAAGGCGCTGGCGATGACCTGGCCCTTGGTGGCGAAGGGCGCGTCGTTCTCTCCCGCCAGGCCGAAGCCCGCGCTGCCGCCGGTGTGCGGGCTGCCGCGCAACAAGATCAGCTCGGTGACGAGCCGGTCCAGCGGCTGGTTGTCGCGGAGCGCGTCGTGCAGGAACCAGCGGAACGGCCCGGTGCTGTTGAGCGAGGCGTTGATGAGCGCGGGGTTTTCGGCGAGGAGGTCGAGCCAGTAGCCCATCCAGTGATCGGCCCAGCGTTCGTCCGTCAGGAAGCGGTCGATGGCGCGCAGGCGCTTGTCCGGCGAGCGATCGGTGAGGAACGCGCGCAACTCCGCCTCGCCGGCCGGCACGCCCACGGTGTCGAGCGCAAGCCGGCGGAGGAAGGCCGCGTCATCGAGCGGCGCGTAGGCGGCGACTTCGGCGGGCGCAAGCGGCGGCGCCGGCCAGGGCGCGCCTTGCTGCACCCAGTTTTCCAGCGCGGTGATCTGCTCCGGTTTCAGCCCGTCGCCCTTGGGCGGCATGCGCTCGCTGTCATCCTTGGTGCGCAACCGGCGGATCAGCTCGCTCGCCGCAACCTTGCCGGGGACGACGGCCGGCCGTTGCGATTCGCCGGCCTTGAGCGCCGCGGCGCGGCTGTTGAGGCGCAGCCCGCCCTTCTCCTTCTCGCCGTGGCAGCGGAAGCATTCCTCGCGGAGGATCGGAAGCACCGTGCCGTGAAACTGCCGGGCGGTCTCAGGCGGGGTCTGCGCGGCGTCCGCGAGCGCCCGCTGGATCTTTTCGGCGAGGAAGGCATCGACGGGGTGCTTGGCATTTTCCGGCACCACCGGTGCGGGCTGCTGGCGCGCCCAGTCGCGGGCGAAGTCATGCCGTGCGCGCCAGAAATCCGCCTGGCTGGCGGCGGCCGCGCGGCGGGCTTTGTCGTCGTGCCGGATCAATTCCCGCTCGATGCGCGCGAGTTCCGGCTCGATGGCCGCATCCGTCAGCGGCAACGGCGCGGCCATTCCCGTGGGTTGCAAGACGTGGAAGCCCCGGCCGTCCGACGTCTGCATGGCCGCGCACAGTTCGCTGGTCTCCGCCCGCAACCGGGGGCCGCCGGCCACCGTTTCCAGCACGATGCGACACCGGCCGTCGGCGGGAACCTCCGCCTCGCCGAAAACCTCCTGCTGCCAATACGCCGCCGGACGCACGCCGGGCAGCGGTGGTTGCGTGACGGGCGTCATCGGTTCCTCGCCGTCGGGCGGCGATTTGGTCAAGGCCTCCGAGCGCGCGACGACCACGCCATTGACCCACAGCCGGCCCAAGGCCCGCGCGCGCAGCAGGAATCGTTGCCGGCCGGGCGGCAGCGTGACGTCCGCCGCGAGCCGCACGAGCAACGGCGCCTTCCAAGTCTCGCGGATGCCCCAGTTGTCGAAGCGCGCGGGGAGGCGCGGCAGGAGAAAACTCGCCCCAGTCCAGCGCGCCGTTTCGGCCGGCCATGGCTCGCCGGCGTTGAGCCAACGGTCGTGGGCCGGCATCTTTTCGTGGAAAGTCGCCCGCACCTGGCCGGCGGGCAGCGGGCCGAGGTCGGGCAGATTTTCGCCGGCCGGTCGCGCGACCACCGGCCCGCCCGCGCGGCGGAAGCGTTGCTTCAGTTCGGCGTCCGGGAGCACGCCGCGATGCACTGCCACGGCGTCCAGGGTTCCGCGAAAACTGTTGGCGGGCGCGCCGCCGCTGGAGGAGCCAATCCACACGGCGTCATTGTCCACAACCGGCGGCGCCGTGGTCGGCCCGCCGATGTCCCATGCGCCAGGAATCGACTGGCCGTCCAGCCAGCCACGCACCGATGCCGGTTCGCCGAAGCGATACGTCAGCGCGATATGGTGCCAGCCGGACTTCGCCGCGAAACCGTCGGCAGTCGTCCAGCGATGCCAGTGCCGGTCGGACTTGGGCGCGCCGCTGACGGGCACGGTGGCGAACAGGAAACTCACGCAGGCCTGGCCCCGTTGCTCGCGCACGCGCAGCGCCCAGTTCTGATTGTCCGCCGCGAAACCCGGTGCACCCGTGCGGCCCTTGCCGATGACGTAGAGGTTTTCGCCGGGGCGCAGGTCGTCGAGCTTCACCCACGCTTCGAGCGTGATGGCGTCACCGTTGGTGAAATCAAACCCGCTGCCGGTGCCGGGGTCATCGAAGGTGAAGCGCGCGCCGTTGCCATCGAGTTGCACGGCGGTGTTGCCCGCGTCGAAGTCCGGGAATTCCGGCGGACGTGGCCCGGGCACGTCGCGATGCACACCGCCGTGCGGCGTCAGCCGGGTCGGTTCCTCCGCGCCAAAATCCCACCGCGCGACCACCGCCGCCGAGGCGATCGCGCCGGAAGCAAGGATCGCCGTCAACCCTGTCAGGAACAGCTTCATGTCCCGGTAACCCTACGCAATCGATGCGCCGCCCGCCAAGTCAGGGAATGGCGACGACGCGGTGGAGCGGGCAAATTTGGCATCCGTCCCTCCGGGGTAGCCCGACTTTGCGAATCTTTGCGACGGATGTTTGCCGAACTGCCGGTCCCCTTGCTGAACAGACTATGTGAGAACGTGGCCACCGACGTTTGGAGGCGGATGGAATCTACGCGCACTGCCCGGAAATCCGCCTCCTCACGGGGGCGGCTGCGATCGGGCGGCAGTTTTCACGCAGTCTGTTCAGCGACAGGCCATCTCCGGCTTCGTCTGGAAGGGACTTCGGCCCCGCCGAAACTGCCCCAGAACTTTGCCTCCGAAAAATGGCGGTCGAGATGAACCATCGAGTAGCGCGGATACGACGGAAGTCGGTGGTCTAAACTTTTTCGCGCCTCCGCCCTAATCGAGGGTTCATCTCGGTTGCGGTTTTCGGGTTCATGGGATGGCCCGAAGATCGGAGTGCTGGAGTGGGGCGACCGACGATTACTGCCCGGTCTTTTTCCGTTTGTTTGCGGGTGCCGGGGCGCTGGCAGGATCCGACGCGGGCGGCTCTTTCAAACTGGGCGGACCGGTGAGCCAGCCGAGCGAGGCGAGAAACTTGTCCGCCTCGAGCAGAGTTTTCGATTTGAACGGCTCCTTGTTGAAGAAACCGTGCGCCTGCTGTTCGTAGAAGACGGCGTCGCAGCGCACGCCGGCGGCTTTCATATTCGCTTGGAAACGTTCGACGGTGGCGACCGGGATCAGTTGGTCGTTGCGGCCGAGGAACACGATGGCGGGCGGGGAATTGCTGCTGATGTTGTGCGCGGGAGAAAATTCCTTCACGCGATTGCCCACGCGCTGCTGGCCCCAGCCGCCGTCGGGGCCGTTGTCGAAGACGGGGTTGAAGAGCACGAGCGCGTTGGCTTTGGCGGATACTTTCAAATCATCCTGCGGATCGTCCTGCCCCGCGACCATGCCGACGAAGGCCGCGAGATGTCCGCCCGCCGAGCCGCCGCCCGCGCCGATGCGTTTGGGATCCACGCCGAGTTCGCCGGCGTGGGCGCGCACCCAGCGCATCGCCGACTTGGCATCGCGTACGCAGATTTCCGGCGGCCCGGGAATGTCCTTGAGCAACCGATACTCGACCTGCGCGCAAACCATCCCGCGGCGCGCGAGATAGGCGGCCTGATCGGTGAACTGCGTCGGCGTGCCGCCGGTCCAGCCGCCGCCGTGGAAGAACACGAGCGCGGGCCGTTGATCGGTCGCCTTCCAGTCGTCGGGCTTCACGATGGAGAGCTTGAGTTCGCGGTCGCCGACCTTTTTGTAAACCACCGTCTCCGCGCCGGGCAGCCGCGGCGGCGACGCGATGACGACGAGGGCCGTGAGAAAAAGAAGAAACGCGTTTTTCATTTCGGTGCGGGGCTGGATTTTTTGGTGATGGCGAGGTTGACGTCGTTCGGCTGTTTTGCGCCCGGCGTGCTGCGGCCGTGGGCGAGATAGTCTTCGAGCAGCCGGGTGAGTTTGGCGACCATTTCCGGGTGCGTCGCGTGGAGGTTATTCGTTTCGCCGGGATCGGCGGCGAGATCGTGGAGCTGGACGGCAGGCAGGCCCTGCTGCTGCGCGTCGGCGTCGCCGGGTTTTCCTCAGCCGCCGGAGCCGGGGTAAAGCTCTAGTTTCCACCGCCCCTGATGGATGGCGAAGCGTCCGTGGATGCTGTGATGCACGACGGCTTCGCGCAGCGGCGCGGAGTCCCGGCCGAGCAGCGCGGGAATAATGCTCACGCCGTCGTCGCCCGCGGCGGCGGGGGGGGGCACACCGAGGGCGGGTGCGCTCCCCGGAGGTTGTGGGGACGGGCCGTCCCCACCCCCAGAGGTCAGGGGACGGGGAGGAGATGGAGGCCGTCCACGACGACGTGGCCGGTGGTGTTGGCGTTGGAGAGGGTGACGGTGAGGGTTTTGCCGCGGGCGAGGGTGTAGGTGCCGAGGGTGTGCGCGCCGGCTGGGGCAGTGAGGCGTTGGTTGACGAAGAGGGTTTTCGGGGCTTCGCCGGCGAGGGTGAGGGTGACGGGGACTTTGGTGGCGCGGTTGGAGGCGGGCGGCGCGTAGAGGATGATTTCGTAGCGGCCGACGGCGGGGATGTCGGGGGTGAAGGTGATGGTGCATTGCCCTTTGTTGGCGTCGCCGTCGTGGAGGTAGCCGGAGCCGACTTTCCAGAGGACGGAAGTGGACTCGGACCACTCGCCGGTTTTGGTGGCGTCCTTGTCGTCGAGGGCGAGTCCCTTGAGGGATTTGGGATCGACGAAAACGCCGGTGGGGCTGGTGATGCCGGGGCCTTTCCATTCGAGGATTTGTTTGTCGGCAAGGAGGCGGGCGCGGAGTTTTTCGTAGTTCACTTTTTGCACGGGCACGTTGTCGTCGATTGCGAGCGCTGCGGCGGTAGCGGCGGATTGGGCGAGGATCATGAAGACGGGTTCCATGCGGATGGAGCCGTAGGCGATGTGCGAGGCGGCGAGGCAGACGGGGACGAAGAGGTTGTCGCATTCGGCGGCCTTGGGGACGATGGCGCGGTAGGCGATGGGATAGGGTTTGGAGGGGGCAACCTGGACGTCGCCTTCGTTTTCGACGCGGCCGTTCTTCACGATGCGTTGGCAGTTGTGGGAATCCATGTTGTAGGCGGCGAGGCCGACGGAATCGGTGATGACTTCGTGGCCGCGGCAGTTTTTCTCGGTCATCACGTAGTCGCTGATGAGGCGGCGGGCTTCGCGGACGTACATCTGGTTGGGCCAGCCGGCGGTGTCGGTGAATTCATCTTTGGCCGGTCCCCATTGTTTCATTTCGTCGCGGAGATGTTCCGGCACACGCGGGCTGGTCGCCATGTAAGTGATGAAGCCGCGGATGTAATCCTCGTGCTCGCGGGCGATGCGGTCGCGCGTGGCGTAGTCGGCTTCGGGATAGGCGTAGTTGGCGCCGATGAAGTCGGTGGAGAAGCCGCCGTTGTTGTTGATGTCGGTCTTGTGGTTGGGCATCCAGATCGGGTTCCAGAACTGGCCGAGGGTGGTCTTTTGTTTCGCGGCGACGAGGGCGTCGAAGTAGCGGCCGAGCAACTCGAAGCGCGCGGGGGCGTAGTTCGCGGGCGGGGTGACGGGGAGGCGGTTGGCGGGGTCGGTGGTGAAGCAGAGGCGGTAATTGTAGGCCTGCACGGAGCGGTCGCCATCGCCGGGTTTGCCGCCGTCGCCGGATTGGATGAGCGGGAGGAGGCCGCTCGCGGGGTCGCCGGGTTTCACGTAGGGATCGACGGCAACGCGGAATTGGTGGTGCGGGGTCTGGGCGCGGATGCCGTTGAGGGTTTCGCCGTAGGTGGCGTTGGCCTCGCGGCCGATGTGATATGCGACGCCGGCCTTGGCCATGAGGTCGCCTTCGTAGGTGGCGTCGATGAACATTTTGGCGCGGAAGATGGTGCCGTTTTCCATGGTGATCTCGGTGATGCGTGGGCCGGATTTTTTCACGGCGGCGAGGCGTTGCTGGGTGTGGACGGGGACTTTGGCTTCGCGCAGGAGGTCTTGGAAAATGGCGAGGGCGACTTTGGGTTCAAAGGTCCACATGGTGGCGTCGGGGCCGTCGAGGGAACTGGCGCCGGCCTGGCCGCCGCGGCGTTTGCCAAAGTATTCGGGCGCGGTCTCAAGGGTCCACGAGGCGGGCTTGGCGTAGTGCTGGGCGATGCGGTGGTAGAACTCGCGGGAGAGGCCGCCGACGGCGGCTTTGTTGCCGATGTCGGTCGCCCCGAGGCCGCCGGTGGTGAGGCCGCCGAGGTATTTGCCGGGTTCGGCGAGGACGACAGTTTTGCCCATGCGGCTCGCATGGACGGCGGCGGCGATGCCGGCGGAGTTGCCGCCGAAGACGCAGAGGTCGGTGTCGATCACGGCGGCGCGGAGGGTGTGAGTGATGAGGAGTGCGAGGGGGAGGAGCGCGCGGAGGTGCATGGGGAGGGGAAAGTAATTAGTGATTAGTAATTAGTGATTAGTGGGAAGGGCAGCGTTGGTGGCAAGAGGGCGGGGAGTTTCTGGCGCCGGAATTTGGCAGGGAAATTTGGGGCAAGGGAATGGAGGCAAAGGAATGGGGGCAAGGAATTCTTTGCTTCTTTCCCCATTCCTTTGCCTCCATTCTTTTGCCATTTCTCGGGTTTCCTTTGCTGTTTTTCGGTTCAGGGCTTTTGGGCGGCGAGGGCGGATTCGAGGGCTTTGAGGAGGTCGGCGTCGTCGGGTTCGACGGAGGTGTCGAAGCGTTTGAGGAGCTTGCCGTCGCGGCCGACGAGGAACTTGGCGAAGTTCCAGCCGACGTCGCCGGGGTGCGGAGAGGCGGGGCCGGTGAGGGCCGTGAAGACGGGGTTTTGCTCGGGTCCGGGCTTGACCTGGCTTTTGGCGAAGAGGGGGAAGGTGACGTTGTAAGTCGAGGTGCAGAATTGTTTGATGGCGGCGTTGTCGGCGGGTTCTTGTTCGCCGAAGTCGTTGGAGGGAAAGCCGAGGACGGCGAAACCGCGCGCGCCGAATTTCTTGTGGAGGGCTTCGAGGCCGGCGTATTGCGGGGTGGAGCCGCATTGGGAGGCGGTGTTGACGATGAGGAGGACTTTGCCGGCGTAGGGTTTGAGGGTGGTGGCTTTGCCGGAGATGTCTTTGACGGGGGCGTCGAGGAGGGTTTTGTCGGCGGCGTGGAGGGCGGGGAGGGCGAGGGTGAGGGTGAGGAGCGTGGCGAGAAGGGTGGGTTTCATGGGGGGATTGGGGTTGGTTGGTCGGACTGGTCGGACTGGTGGGACGGGTCGGACGGATGGGATGTGGGTACTCAGGCCAGGTCCAGCCCGCGCAGCGGGGCGTGGCCGGAGGCGAATTTGGTGGCGGGGATGCCGAGGCGTTGCAGGAGCGAGACGAAGAGGTTGGGGAGCGGGTAGTTGTTTTTGTCGTCGAAGGCGAGGTGCTGGCCGTGTTTGAAACCGCCGCCGGCGAGGAGCACGGGGAGGTTGCGGGTGTCGTGGCTGGAGGCGTTGCCGAGGTTGGAACCGTAGAGGACCATCGCGTGATCGAGCAGCGTGGCACCGGCTTCTTTCGAGGTTTTCAGTTTGGTGAGGAAGCCGGCGAGGAGCTTCATTTGTTCGAGTTCGATGACGCGGAGCTGGCTGATTTTCTCGGGGTCTTTGCCGTGGTGCGAGAGGTTGTGCCAGTCCTGGGTGATGCCGGGAATGGGCGGGACGCTGTTGTGGCCCTGGATGCGGAGGGTGATGACGCGGGTCGAGTCGTTCTGCAACGCGAGGTGGGCGAGGTCGAACATGAGGCGCGTGCGGCCGGCGAAGTCGGCGGCGTTCTGGATGTCGGTGGGCGGCGGGACATTGACCTGGGGCTTGGGTTTCTTCGCCCAGTCTTCGGCCTGGTGGAGGCGGTGTTCGACCTCGCGGACGGTGGTGAAATATTCGTCGAGCTTTTCGCGGTCGCGCGCAGTGACGCGTTGCTGGAGGCGGCGGGCCTCGGCCTGCACGGTGTCCATGATGCTCTGGCCGTCCTGGAGGCGGCGGGTTTGCTCGGCGATTTCCTTGGCGGTGCCGTCGATGAAGAGTTTTTTGAAAACTTCCGACGGCCGGTAATCGGCGGGCACGGCGACGCCGCTGCGCGAAACGGACATGCTGGCGCTGCCGTTGGCGGTGCTGAGGACGAGGCTGCCGAAGCGCGTGGCGGGCGGGAGTTTCTCGAGCACGAACTGGTCGAGCGAGATGGTGTTGCGAAAACTGCTCGCGCCCGGATGCGGCGCGGCCGTGAGAAAGCTCGCCTCGCTGGAATGCCCGCCGTCCACGTCGGGATGCGAGACGCCGGAAAAAATCGTGAAATCGCGGCGCAGTTCGCGGAGCGGCTCGAGGTAGGGCGTCAGCTCGAAGTCGCGGCCGGGCTTGGCGGGAAACAGATGCTCACCGTGAATGCCGAGCGTGGTGCAGATGGCGACGAGGCGGCGGATGGGACCGGGGGCGTTGGGTGCGGCAGCCGCGCTGGTCGCGGCGGCACGCGCGGTCCAGGGCGCGAGAGATTCCAGCAGGGGCAGCGCGAGGGTGACGCCGGCGGCGCGGAGGAAATCGCGGCGGGCGAGGGTGTTGGCGGCGGGCTGGGGCATGGGCGTGGGCGTGGGCGATGTGATTTTCTTCTGGGCGACCGCAGGAGGCCGTCGTGTGCGGAGGAAAGTAGGGCGGCGGTGGCGAGGTGGCGAATCAAAATCCGGCGGCATCAACGGTGATTCTTCATTCGGGCCGATGCCGGGGGATCGCAGAGATGCGGTGAACACAGGGCGGCGGAGGCGCAGGGAAAGCGCGGCGCGTGGGGCGGCGGGGGCGGGTGCAAGACTCTGACAACCTCCGCGGTGAGGACGTGGTGTGCGTGCTTCCGCCTTTCCCACTCTGCGTTCCTTCCGATCTCTGCGGTGTTTTCAGGGACACTCTGATCGTAGGGGCGCGGAGTGGAACACCGCAGAGATTGGAAGGAACGCAGAGGGGGAAGGGCGGACTTGGAAACTTCAGCAGAGGTCGTATGGCGGACGTGGTGCGAAAGTGGCGGGATGCAGCGGCGCGGGACTGCGGGGGAATTTGGCAAGGGAATTGGATGGGAGGAAGTGGTGACGAGACGGAGTGGCCGTGCGACCTGACATTCGGCGACGGCTGGTCCTCTGCGCTTAGTCGTGCTCTGCGGCTGAGGGAGCGGAGCGGCGACAAGCTGTCGCCGCCCCGGGAAGGTGTCGGGTTAGACCCCATCGCAAGTTTTTTCGCGGCGCGCCAGTTTTCAAGCGGTCGTTGGCGGCGGAAGTTTTTTTGCCGTTCCGCTGACGCCGCCCGAAAACCGGCGCGGAATTTAATGTCGCGCGCCGCGGGAAATCGGATAAAAAGTCGTCGTTGTTTTATGAAGTCGTTCTTGTGTTTTAGGAAGTTTCTCCCTCTCCGCCGCGCGGCGTCAGTCGGCGTTGCTGTGGCGGAGCTGTGGAGCCGGGCGGCGCTGGTACTGGCGTTGGGATGGGCCACGGGGCTGTCGGCGCAGACGGTCCTCCCCGAGGGATTTCTGGAAACCGAAGTGGTCGCGGCGGGCGGGTTGAACCGTCCGGTGGCGATGGAGTTCGCGCCGGACGGGCGGCTCTTTGTGTGCGAACAGGGCGGGCGGGTGCGGATCGTGAAGGATGGCGTGTTGCTGCCGCAGCCCTTTGCGACGGTTGCCGCCGAGTTGCGGAATGAGCGCGGATTGCTGGGCATTACCTTCGATCCGGGATTTGCGCAGAACGGCTGGGTTTATCTTTTCTACACCGCTCCGGTGCCGCAGCCCCACAATCGCATCAGCCGCGTGACGGCGGCGGGCGATGTGGCGGTGGCGGGGAGCGAGCAGGTGATTTTCGAGCTGCCGCCGCTCGGCGCGATGGCCATTCACAATGGCGGTGCCATTCATGTCGATGCCGAGGGCAAGCTGTTCGTCGCGGTCGGCGACAACTCGGTTTCGACCAACGCGCAATCGCTGGGGAGTTTGAACGGGAAAATCCTGCGGCTGAATCTGGACGGCACGATCCCCGAGACCAACCCGTTTTACGCGACGACGACGGGGCCGTCGCAGGCGATCTGGGCGCTGGGATTGCGGAATCCGTTCACGTTTACGTTTCAACGATCGTCGGGGCGGATGTTTATCAACGACGTGGGTGAAGGGCGATGGGAGGAAATCAACGCGGGCGTGGCCGGGGCGAACTATGGCTGGCCGCTGGTGCAAGGCCCCGAAAATCCCGGTCGGTTCGTCGCGCCGACCTACGCCTATCCGCATCCGGCCAACACCGTGGCCAGCATGGCGATCACGGGGGGCGCGTTTTACGAGCCGGCAGTGGCGAATTTTCCGGCCGATTTCTCGGGGCGTTATTTTTTCCTCGACGGCGGGCAGCAGTGGATTCGGGTGCTGGATCCGGCGACGGGTGCCGTGACGGAGTTCGCGTCGCGGCTGGGAGCGGGCGTGGGGGAGATGCCGCTCGGGCTGACGGTGGGTGATGATGGGGCGTTGTATTACGCGAACAACCGCACGGGGTCGCTGCTGCGGATTCGGTTCAACGGAGAGGCGGGCCCGCAATTGGGCACGCAACCGCACGATCAACTGGTCACGGAAGGCGGTGCGGCGGAATTCTCGGTGACGGCGTACGGTGTGGGGCCGCTGGTTTATACCTGGGAGTGGGATGTGAACGGCGACGGTGTTTTTGGTGGAATGTTGGGCGGCAATGCGGCGGTGCTGCGGCTGCCGCGGGTGACGCTGGCGCAGGACAATCTCAAGCTGCGGTGCCGGGTGCGGAACGATTACGGCGAGGTGATCAGTGCGGTCGCGACGTTGCGCGTGACGGGCAACCGACCGCCGGTGGCCGTGATCGACAATCCCGTCGCCGGACTGACCTATCGCGCCGGGCAGGCCATCACGTTTGCGGGCGGAGGGACGGACGCGGAGGACGGCGGGCTGCCCGCGCGGGCGCTGACGTGGTGGGTGGACTTTCATCATCACGACCATGTGCATCCGTTTATCGCGCCGCTGAGTGGCGTAAGCAGTGGCAGTTTCGTGGTGCCGCAGACGGGCGAAGTCAGCGCGGACGTCTGGTATCGGATTCATCTGCGGGCGGTGGATGGCGGCGGGTTGACCGCGGAAGCCGTGCGCGATGTGTTGCCGCAGAAGAGCGTGGTGACGTTGGCGAGCCAGCCGGCGGGGTTGCAACTAACGCTCGATGGTTCGCCCGTGAGCGCGCCGCATGTGTTTGCCGGCGTGGTGGGAATGTTGCGAAGCGTTGGCGCGGAGGGGCAGACCAATGGCGGCGTGGCGTATGATTTTACCGGCTGGTCAGACGGTGGCGCGGCGACGCACACGCTGGCCATGCCGGCGGCGAACACGACGTACACGGCGACGTTTGTCCCGCGGCTGACGGCTCGTGATGCGGCGGCGTTTGCACTGCAAACGGTGCCCGCGCAGATGGTGCCGGGTCAGAGCAACTTCGTGAGTGTGTCGTTTACCAACACGGGAACCACGGTCTGGACCGAGGGCGCACTCTATCGGTTGGGC
Source organism: Verrucomicrobiota bacterium (assembly GCA_014193395.1). Taxonomy (GTDB): domain Bacteria; phylum Verrucomicrobiota; class Verrucomicrobiia; order Limisphaerales; family BJHT01; genus BJHT01. The sequence goes on along the minus strand of BJHT01000019.1, from coordinate 7,922 downwards.
GCGGTCAATCCGGTGGACAATACGACGTGGGGAGTGAACCGGGCACTGTTGCCGGGGCCGGTCAGTCCCGGGCAGATCGCCAGCTTCCGTTTTCTGGTGCGGGCGCCGGCGGCGGTGGGGACTTACAATTTCCAGTGGCAGGTGCTGCGCGAAGGCACGGCGCTGATCGGAGCGCCGTCACCCAACCTGCGGATCGCGGTGGCAGCGGTGCAGCGGAACGCGCGGTTTGTCAGCCAGACCGTGCCCGCGACGATGAGCAAGGGCGGGACGTATCGGGTGAAGTTGCAGTTTGCCAATACGGGCTGGCAGACGTGGCGCGATGCGGACCGCGTGCGGTTGGGGGTGCAGATGCCGTCGGACAATCTCAATTGGGGCCTGCGGCGAGCGTTGCTGGCCGCAGACGTGCCGACTGGCGGCGTGGCGACGTTTGACTTCACGGTCCGCGCGCCTGTGACGGCCGGTACCTATGCGTTCAGTTGGCAGGTGTTGCAGGAAGGCATTGCGATAATCGGCACACGGTCGCCGGTCATCTATGTGACCGTGCAATAGCGTCTGGAAATGCTCTCGCCGCTGCAGCCCCCCAACCCGGCCAGCGCGCAATGTCTGACCACTGATTACTGATTACTGATTACTGATTACCTCTTTCCCCCGCCCCAGTTCATGCCGGCTCCACAGCGCCCACAAACACAACAGCCCCACCATCGGCGCCAGCCCCGCCGCCGCCATGCCGAGATCGAACGAGCCGGTGCGATCGATGAGTTTCCCAAAATATTTGTGAACCGGCGAACTGCTCGCCCACACCCACGTCCCGAGCAGGCCCATGAATTTCCCGACGTGCTTCGCCGACAGCTCCTGCACGAACGCGTAGTAGCACGGAAATAATCCGAGTGATCCGGCGGCGACGACCAGCAGCACGCCGAGCAGCGCCGGCCCCTTCGGCAGGAAATACACCAGCACGCTCGCGGTGGTCAGCACTGAGCAACCCGCGAACACCCACACCCGCGCGCGATGCGCCGTGAAGCCCCAGCGGCGGTTCAGCCACACGGTCGCCGCGCCCGCCGCGAGGCAGCCGAGATCGGTGGCGATGTAGAAAAACGCGTTGAAATTCAGCGCCTCCACCTCCGAGTAGCCGCGCCCTTCCTGCATGAATTTTGGCAGCCACACGCGGAACAGATGCCAGCAGGTGTGGATGCAAAACACCACCATCGCGAGCGCGAGACAGCGTCGGCTGAAAACGATGCGCCAGAAGGACTCCTCCGCGGGCGCCGCCGCCGCGCCGGGGACGAGCGGTTCCTCCGGTTTTGATTTCAAGTCGTCGCTGCGGATCGTAGCGAACCAGAGCACGATCCAGACAAGCCCCACCAGGCCGATGGCTTGGAACGCGAACCGCCAGCTTCCCGGCTGATCGGTCATCAGCGCGCGCATGATGAGCGGCGTGATGATCGCACCGACGGACGCGCCGCTTTGCAACACGCTGTTGCCCATCGTGCGGTCCTTGGCCAGCAGCAGCGCGTAGGTGGTCTTGATCGCGCACGGCCAGTGCCCCGCTTCGAACAGGCCGAGCAACGCGCGGCACACGAGCAGGTTTTCGTAGCTCTGCACCAGGCCGGAGAGAAAGCCCATCGCCGACCACAGCAGCAGCACGGTCGGATAAAGCCACCGCACGCTGAAGCGATCCGCGACGTATCCGAAGAGCAGCGAGCCGAGGGCGAATGCCCAGCCGAAGGCCAGCTCGATATTGCCGTATTGCTCCTGGCTGAGATGAAACTCCTGCGTGATGCGTCGCGACGCGTTGGCCAGCGTCTGGCGGTCCATGTAGTTGATCGTCGTGGCCAGCAGGAGCAGGCCGCAGACCCACCACGTCCACGAACGTCCGCGTATGCGAGGGGCGGCGCTCATGCGGAGGGGACGGAGTTTAACGACGGGTGGACACGGAGGGGCGCGGAGGGAAAGGCGGATGGCGCCGGGCTGTGATTCAGCGGTCCGATTGACCAGGTGAAATTGATTTTCATCCGTAGTTCGCTTCCGGAAAATCGTTATGCCGCCGATGCAAATTGCGGGACGCGGCGAGTTTTGGAGTGCGGTGACTTGTCACCGCTTTTGCGCAGGCGACTCGTCGCCGTCGAACTCCGAGGGACGTCCGGACAGGCGAGCGGGCCGGCGCTGGCGCGAGCCGTGAACGCCCCCTCGCTTCCACACGCGCCTTTATGTCCGACGGCGACAAGTCGCCTCGGGAAAGCGGTGACAAGTCACCGCACTCCAAAGGAAACGCGCCGTTGGCTGCGGTGATTGCCGTGTTTGCTATTGCCGTGTTCATCCGTGGTCAGAAAAGGGCTTCGCTGTCCGTCTTCCGGCTCATCCGTTCCAAGTCTTCCCATTCCACGCCAGCACGCGGTCGAGCATCGCGGCGATGTCGTCCGAGAAAATTCGGAAGAGCGATTCGCCCTTTTCCGCCGTGGCGAATTGAGGATCGCCGATGTGCCCCGGCCCGGTGCGGTCCGTCGTGATCCAGCCGCGATGCGCCGGCTCGAAGGCGTTGCCAAAGTCCACGGACTTCAGCGCCTTCACGTCGCCCACGACGAGGTGCGGCGCGAGGCGCAGCATCATCGAGGTCTCCCATTCGCAGGCGTGGCCCATGCGGTCCTGGTGGAGCGTGCGGTCCTTTTCGTGCGGCTTCGCGCCGAGGTTCCAGTAGGTGGCGAAGAGGAGCAGCAGATCGTCGCGGTGCCGGTGGCGCTGGCGGACCTCGAAGACGGTTTGTTTGCCGGGCGTGTCGTTGCCGCCGTGACCGTTGAAAATCACGAGCCGCTTGAAACCGTGCATGATGAAATTTTCATACAACCCCGCCAACGTATCGAGATACGTGCGCGGCGGGGCGGAGAGCGTACCGGGAAAATCGAGGTGATGATCGGAGTTGCCCAGCCACAGCAGCGGCGCGAAGACGACGCGGCTTTTGTATTCGTCGGCCACGCGGCGGATGACTTCGCCCATCAAGAGGCTGTCGGTGAAAAGCGGCATGTGCTGGCCGTGTTGTTCGAGCGCGGCCACCGGGAAGACGATGGGCGTGTCCTTGTTGAGCGATGCGACAAACGGAGAGGTGAGGTCGGTGAGTTGCATGGTGTTGAGAGTGGCGCAGGCTAGGCAGCGCACGGGGGCAAAGCAAGCGGGCGCGCGAGAAATTGCTGCGGTGGGTTTGGAGTTCCGGCTTCAGCCAGCGCGGCATGGAAGCGGGCGAGATGCGAGATGCGAAACGGCGCGGTGGCAGCGGGCGCACGGGAATGGGGCAGGGGGAATTTGGCAAAGGAATGGGGGCAAAGGAATGGGGACGGAGAATTTTTTTATCTTCATTCCTTTGCCTCCATTCCTTTGCCCAATCCGTTTCGGGAAGTGGGGTGCCGATTCAGGTTGGCCGAGACGGGTTCGACGGACCGCGGTAGCCGGCGACACGAGGCGAACTCGAGTGCAGTGGGAGTCGGCGAAAGCCGCGTTGAAAAGGCCGCGTCGGCCACTACAAAACTTTGTCGTATATGCGACAAAGTTTTGCAAAGCCCGCTGTTGGCGGGGCTTTTGTGAGTTCGGATTTCCGCTCGGAAGACGGAAATGAGGGGTGACGTTGGCAGGCGCTGACCTTCTCTTGCGCAGTCACGCGCCTCGCGCGGAAGGAGGTTAGAGTCTCCTTACGTCGTCTCCTACAAGGCTTGCGCGCTGCGCGCGGCGGCTACTCGAACGGCGACTTCGCCGGCGTGGCCGCGCCGGTTTTCATCACTGGCATTTCGCCGGCGCGGAAAACTTCGAGTTCGGCGACGGACCAGAACTTGCCATCCACGCTGCCGGTCTGCGTCACGCGGATGAACTTCGCCTTGGTGGCCGGGAACTCGATGTGCGTGAGCGCGCCGACGCCGCGGCCTTCCGCGACGGGCTTGCCCCACGCCTTGCCGTCGGCGGAGACCTCGACCTTGTAGCCGCGCGGATAATCGTTGCGGGATTTGCCCGCATCGAGGCGCACGGCGGCGATGCTCATCTCGACGGGGAGTTCGAGCTGCAACCACTGGCCGTTGGCCTGCGACGCCTTGGTGTCCCAGCGCGTGTCGATTTTGCCATCCACCGCTGCCCCCACCGCGCCGGGGTTGTGGCTGGCGGTGATGGTCCACGACGGCGTGATCTTGAGCGGTTGCGGCGCGGCGGCGCGCAGGGTCTCGACGGTCCACGGCTCGGTGCGCGTGGCGGTGGCTTTGCGCAAACGCGCGACATCCTGCTTGGTAATCATGCCGGCGCGATTGCCGAAACTGTTGCGCACATACGAGCCAACCGCGGCGATCCAGTCGTCGTCGTTGCTGGCCATCGGCACCATCTGCGCCTCGTAGGTCTTGCCGTTGATGGGGCCGGTGAGGCCGTGGAGCAGGACGAGAATGATGCCGTCCTTGCTGCCCGTAATCGTCTTCGAGCCGGACAACGGCGGAGCCATCGTGAGGCCCGCGACCGCGCCCTGCTGCGGCATCCCTTTGCCATCGAAGCCGTGGCACGAGAAGCAGAGTTCTTTGAAAATCACGTCGCCGCGCTGGAGGATTTTGACCTCGTCCTTGGTGAATTCCGAGCCGCCGACGGATTGCTGCGCGGTGAGCATTTGTTTGCCAATCTCCTGCACGCCGCGCGATTTGCTGCTCGCCACGAGTACCTGCGCGGTCTGTTGCCAGTTGGTGAAATTAAGCACCTTCGCCGTGCCGATGACCTGGAGCACGACGTTCGGGTCGGGGTCCTGGCCGAGTGCGAACACGTCGGGCGTGAACGACTTGTCGCCGGCCTTGTAGAGGCTTTCGCTCACGCGGATGGCGGTCTCGCGCACGCGCGGATGAGCGTCGGCGAACTTCTCGCGCAACAGCGCGGCGTCCACGGCGCCGAGGCCCTCGAGCGCCCAGAGCGCGTGCATTCGCGCGAGATAGTTTTGGCTCGTTCGCACGAGCGCGGTGAGCGCGGGCACGACGGATTTGTCGCCGCGGACGACGAGGAGTTTTTGCGCGGTGTCGCGCCACCAGCCGTTCGGATGTTCGAGATGCTTGACCCACTGGGCCGGGGTTTCGTCGAGCATCCGCGGTTGCGGACCGGGTTGAAAATCTTGATGCACGAGCCGCCAGATGCGGCCGCGGCCGACGTTTTTGTCGAGGCTGTATTGCTGGATGGCCTTGCGCAGATAGGAGCCGGGGCGCGTCCAGTTGCCCTCCTGAATGATGCCGCGGTACATGTCCACGATGTAGAGGCAGCCGTCGGGGCCGGTCATCATGTTCACCGGGCGGAAGTTGGCGTCGCGCGAGCGGATGAATTCGGAATTGGGATACGGATTGGAGATGCAGGTGATGCCGTCCTTGATCTCGACCTTGGCGCGGCGGATGAGGCGTCCGACCGGCTCCGGGATGAACGCATTGCCGCGCATGTCGGCGGGAAGCCGGTCGCCGCGGAAGACTTCCTGACCGCAGGTGGCGGTGAAGTGATTGAGCGTTTTGTCCTCGGGACGGAAGCGGTTTTTTCCGCCCTGCACATCGGCGAGACCGACGAGCGGATAGACAACGCGGAAATCAGCAGCCTGCTGTTCGGGCACGTCGATCGCGCCGTAGAGGACGTGCGTTTGAAAATGCCAGAGGCCCTTCTCGCCGCCGCCGTTGGACCACCACGGCTTGCCGTGATCGTCCTGCGTCAGGCCCCATTGGCCGCCGTTGGCCGCCGTGGGTTCCTTGAGCGCGTTGGTGCCGGTCCAGCGGAGGCGATAGGCGTTGTAGGTGGTGTAGAGCCAGTTATCCATCGCCCACAAAAGGCCGCTGGGCTGGTGCTCCATGTTGCCGCCGCGCGGGCCGCCTTCGTAGAACGGCTGCTTTTCATCGGCCACGCCGTCGCCATTCGTGTCGCGATGGACGGTGATGTCGTTGGAATCGGTGAGACCCACGAGCACGCGGTCGTCGAGCGGCTGAACCATGCGGGGGAGGAGGAGGTTGTCGAGGAAGACGGTGTGGCGGTCGAACGTGCCGTCGTGCTTCGTGGACTCGTGGCGCGAGATGCGGCTGGTCGGCGCGTGTTCACCGGTGCCGTCGATGTCCTGCATGTAGGTGCGCATCTCGACGACGTAGAGGCGGCCGTTGCCATCGAAGGCGATGGCGGACGGTTCCTTGATGTCGGGTTCGCTGAGGACGAGTTCGAGGCGGTAGCCGGCGGGTAGTTCGATGGTCTTGAGTTCGTCCGCCGGCGACAGAGCGGGGATGGGCGGCTGCGGCGGGAATTCATCCGCGACGGGTGTGGCGGGCTTGGCAGCGGGGGCCTTGGCCGGGGGCGAAGCCGCAGCTTGAGCCGCGGGCTTGTCAGCAGCGCGGGTGAAGCTGACGGAGAGCGCGAAGCCCAAAGTGAGAGCGAGGGTCGCGGCGGGCAGGCGCAAGGAGAGCGGGTGACGGCACATAGTCGTTCGTTCGGCGAAACTGGGTTTTACAGGCGGCGAACGTTAGCGGCACCCCGACGCTACAACAAGCACTTCAAGCCAGACCGGACGGCAATCGTTTGCGGCAACTGATTTGGCGGCTGAAAAGGCCGGATTTTTGAGGCTGAAACACGCAACAAACCCTTGGTTTCACTGGTGTTTTTTAGAAGTGGTGCCCCGGTCCGGACTTGAACCGGAAACCAATTGATTAAGAGTCAACTGCTCTACCATTGAGCTACCGAGGCACACTGCTGATTACCAACAACTTATGAATCAGCCAACGAGTTCATATTGACGATCTGATACTGCGATCTGATACTGCTCGGGTGAAACACACGCCAGCACAACAGCCCAACGTCTGGAGAAAGACGCCGTTCGCAAACCTAATCCGATACGAACCATCTGGCGTGTATTTTGCTCGCCTGAAGGTGCATGGCAAGCTCATTCGTCAGTCCCTCAAGACCGCCACCCTCTCTGTGGCAAAACTAAGGCTTTCTGACCTGGAAAAACACGAGCGGGGTCTTTCTGCGACCCAGACCGCCGTCGAACAAGGCACGCTCACATTCGGCGACGCGCTCGAAACTTACTTGAACTCGGTGCGGTCCAATCCGCGACTGAAGCCGAATGCCATACGTTACCGCGTCGAAACGGCGAAGGCGATGCTCCGAACCTGGGCTGAGGTTCGTGGAAAGGACGTTCGCAAAATCACCGAGACCGAGTGCAAGGAGTGGGCCACCAAGTTTACGCGCGAGTACCCTGCCACGCTCTACAACAACACCGTGGGCACGCTCCGATCGGTCCTCGCGGTTGCCGTCAAGGCCGGGGCCATCTACCAGAACCCGGCCCTGGCGATTCCCAAAGCTCGCGTTCGTCCGAAAGACTTGACGCTGCCTGAACCTGACGAGTTTGTCCGCTTCATCGAAGCGGTGGCGAGCGCCGGCGCGCGGCAATCCCGCGATTGTGCGATTCTGATCCGCTTTCTGGCATTCGGCGGCTTTCGCAAGAACGAGGCAGCCAACGTGAAGTGGAGCGATTGTGATTTCACAAAACAGGAAATCGTCGTCCGTGGCGATCCCGATCACGGGACGAAATCTGGCCCCATCCGCCGGATTCCGATGATCCCCGAAATGGTCGCTGTTTTGACCGAACTGAAGGAGCATCGAGAATCCGAATCAACGGACGCCCCTGTCATGAAGGTCAGGGAATGCCAGAAGGCGATGGACCGTGCCGCCAAGGTCGTGGGCATGGCCCGCATCACGCACCACGACCTCCGCCACCTGTTTGCCACGCGCTGCATCGAGAGCGGCGTGGACATCCCCACCGTCTCCCGCTGGCTGGGACACAAGGACGGCGGCGCTCTGGCGATGAAAGTTTACGGGCACCTCCGCGACGCCCACTCTAGCGCGATGGCACCGAAGGTCACGTTCTCGGTTCCCAAAGCAGAGCCGCTGATCTCCGCCAGCGG
>BJHT01000018.1 GCA_014193395.1 Verrucomicrobiota bacterium | reverse complement strand
GTCGCCGGCAAGATCTCCGTTGTGAAAGGTTTTGCCTGGAACGCGGTCAAGCCAGTCACCACATCAGACAAGTCCTCCAAGGGATTAATGGAACCCGAGGTCATGACGACGGGGAGGTGCATCCCGGCCCGGCGTAAGTTGGTGATTAATTCCAAACCAGTGAGATGTGGCATGGCATGGTCGGTGATGAGCAGATGGCAGCTGACCTCGTTTAAGGCCAACCACGCCGCCGCGCCGGCTTCGACCGTGTCCGCAAAATAGTCCGACCGGGCCGGCACCAGCTTGCCGAGTCGCCGGAGGAGCGGGTCGTCTTCGGCATAAAGAATACGGACCGACCCTCCCGCCGCGTCGGCCGGGGTGGCAACCCGGTTTGTGGCAGCCGGGCTGCAGATCGGTCCTTGGCGGGTCAACGTCGGCGTCATGGTAAGTCTGGTGCCGAATCCCGGCATTGGGGGATGGGGTGGCGTGCCGGCATCAGGCATGCCGCGACGGCGCTGGAGCGCGGTGCGAGTGGGTGGTGAAGGGGAGGTTAGTTCCCGCCGACATCTGGCCCGCCGGCGGGAACAGGAATCCAACCCCAGCCTCCTCGGCGAAATCGCGCAGAAAATCGTAGTGCGATGAAGGGTGGTCGGCGGTGCCGCCGGTCAGGATGGCCACCGTCGTCCCCTGGCCGCGCAACTGGCAAACCGCCGCCTGCAAGCGCTCCCGGTTGCTGTCGTTGAGACTGCCGTCGTCATCCAGCGCGAGCACCAGCAGGTCGGCGGCGGCGAGGTCTTCGGCGACGGTTGTGTCGTCAGGGTCTTCCCCGAGCACGTCCAAACGCCACAGGCGGAGCTGCAGCTCGAGACCCTCCGCCAGCGGGTCCATTACGTTGCGCAACTGGCTCAGGGCGCGGCGGCCGGCTTCGGCCCGATCGTAGAGAATGACCGCATGGAACTGATCGCGAACGTCGAGTTCGCCATCGTCCATTTGCCGGCTTGCCAGCGCAGGGTGTCGCATGGGCGCGAGAATCGCGTGCCTTGCGCCGGAGGATAGTGGGAAGCTGCGACCTGCCTCGCTAAGGATTTTCCCTACTCCAAGTCAGGCGCTTTCCCGCGCCCGAGACGATGTGCTGAGGCGCTGCCGTCCCGGATGGGAAAGCAGGGGTTTGTTGCCAGGCACGGCTTGACGCCTTCGACTCACCCCCACAACCCCTGCAGCTTCTCCTTGTCCGTCACACCGAGCGGGAATTTTTGCTGTGGGGAAGTTCCACGATGCCCGTGTCGTCCGATGGGTGCCCACGCGGCGTCCAGGAAAGTTCGTGAATTCCCCTCACGGAACGGATGGGTTGGTTTCGCATCCAAGGCGGGGCGATTGACGACGGATGCGCCGAAGTGGAAGATTCGCACATGAAAAATTTCACCGCCGTCGTGGAGCGCGACGCCGTCACCGGTCTGCTCGTCGGGCATGTCCCGGGGTTTCCCGGCGCACATTCGCAGGCGGAGTCGCTGGATGAACTGAACGCCAATCTTCGCGAAGTCATTGCGATGCTGCTGGAGGATGGCGAACCGGTTTTGGAGTCCGAGTTCATCGGTACCCAAAGCGTGGCCGTGACCTGAGCATGGGCGCGCTTCCGGTTCTTAAGCCCACCGAGGTCTGTCGCCTGCTGGAGCGGCGCGGCTTTGTGGCCGTCGGCAGCGCGGGTCGCACATTCAGTATCGTCATCCCGATGGTCACGGAACCACGGTGCCGCTCCACAAGGGCCGCGACATCGCTCCGCCGTTGCTGCGGCAGATAGCGCGGGACATCGGACTTACGGTCGAAGAATTGTTGGGGCGGAGTTGAACGGACGCTCAACTCTCATCCCCACAATCCCTGCAGCTTTTCCTTGTCCGCGACACCCAACGGAAACTTTTTGCTGTGCGGATGTTTCGCGATGCCCGCGTATTCCCGCAGCGCTTCGTGAATGTGCTCGGGGCGCACGCGGACGCCTTTGTCCTTGTCCGTGACGAGCGTCTGCGGATTGAGCGGGACGTGGAACTGCTTCTCGTCGGTCGCGCCGAGGACGCGGTTGCCCTTGATGCCGGGGCCGAGAAACATGATCGAGCCGATGGACCAGTGGTCTTTGCCATTGCCCTTGTTGTAGGTCGGCGTGCGGCCCATTTCGCTCTGGACCACCACCACGAGTTTGTCGCGAATCTTCAGCGCCTCGGCGCGGCGGATGACGTAGGCGATGCCAGCGAGGAACTCGGGGATGAGCTTCATCTGGTCCACGTCGTTGTTCGCGTGGCTGTCGAACTGCCCGATGCTCAGGTTCGCCGAGACGCACACGCCGGCCTTGAACGACGCGAGCGCGATCTCCGCCTGCTGCGCGAGCCGCTCCTTGGGCACGTCCTTGGGAATGTGCGCCGTCACGCGCTGCATGGCCTTCGAGTTCACCTGCGCCGCGTAGAGCATGGACTCGGCGCGTTCCTGGCGCGGGAGCAACGGCAGGGTCGCGCGGGCCGCGCGTTGTTCCGCCAGCGCCTGCTCGATGCGCGCGAGGGCAAAGTCATCGTGGTAGGGCGAACGGGCACTGCCTTCGATGCCATCGGCGTTCGCAATTTTTTGCAGCGACGGCAGGTAGGGCACGCGCGACATGGCGACGACATTGCCCGTGGCCGAGTAGTTGCCGAACGTGAGGAAGGAAAGCGGGCAAGTCGGCCCTTTGCACGCGGCGACGAGCGCGGCAAACGTCGGGTAGGCCATGCTGTCGAGCTTGCCCGTGGCCATGTAGCGCGCGCCGGGGGAGTGGTTGTTCACCGAGTAATCGAGGCCGTTGAGCGTGAGCAGCTCGCTGCCGAACTCGCCGTAGAACTCCTCGTTGCTCATGCCGCCGGTCTTGTGCTTGGCGGTCGGCGCGAACTTGTGCGCGCCCTTGGTGAGGATGTCGCCCTCCTTGTAGAGGCGGTTGATTTCATTGATGCCCTTGGGGTCCATCAGGTAGGTCGTGTCCCAGCCGCCCGAGGCGTTGAAGACGACATAGAACGGCCCTTCGTACGGCGGCTCTTCTTTGACCGCCGCGCGCAGAAAGGAAGTGACGCCGCCGGGACAGGCAAAGCCGAGTCCGGTGAGGGCGCAGAGTTTTAGGAAATCACGTCGCATAAACCCAAGTTTCCAAATAAAGCCCCACCGCCTCTCGCAAATTCGTCCGCGCGGCGGCCAACGTCCGGCCCTGCGTGGTCACGGGAAAATCAAGGCAGCGGGCGATGAACCACTCGCCATCACTCTGGAAAACCGCGTGGATGCTTTTCATTTTCGGATTCTAGTTTGGAGACTCGTTGCGGCAAGCCTGCGCGCACCCGGCTGTGCAACGCGCGAACGACAATGGCGGCTCGCATTCACTCGTACAGAAACTCCTGCCGCCGCAGCAAATACGTCACCACCCCGCGCCACGCACGCACCGTGTAGTTCGGATCGGGCTCCGGCGCGAGCAGGCCCTGGCGGCACGAGTAATTCTCCTGTTTCTCAAAGTTTTTCTTCGCCGCCGCGTCGATCACGATGCCGGCGGGAAAGTATCGGCGGATAGTCATAGCGGGATCAGATCAATTTTCACCCGACAGCCCAACGCTTCCGCAACCTTCTCGAGTGTGAGCAGGGTGAGGGAGGGATTGGAGTCATCGAGCAAGCGGTCCACGGCGGCGCGGCTGGTGTTCATCCGCGCGGCCATTTCTGTCTTGGTGAGCGACTCCGCGTCCAAGCGGCGGCGGATTTGCAGCGCCAGGGCGCGTTTGAGGGCGCGGGCTTCCACCTGCTCCAGCACGCCGTCTTCGCGCAACAGGTCACGCAAATCCGAACCGCGATGTTTGTTCTTAGTCATGGTCTGATGAGTATTGGCGCTGGCGTTGCCGGGCCAGTGCCAGTTCGTGCGCCGGCGTCTTCTGCGTTTTCTTGATGAAGCCGTGCAACACCACGATTTCATTGTCCACCACGGTGAAGAGCGTCCGCGCGATCCTGTGCGACAGGCGACTGCGCACTTCCCAGAGGCCATCGCCAAGGTGGTCCACCAGCGGCTTTCCTACGGGCCAGGCGAATTGGATTGTCAGCAAGTCTTCGCCGATGGCGTGCCGCTCCGCACTGGGCAGGCTTTTCAACCATTCCCGCACGGGTTCGTTCCCCGCCGCAGTGCGGAAGAACTTCACGGCCAGCGGACGCTCCGGTTTCACCGGGCGCACCGTATCAAGATTGAGGCGTGCGTCAACCGGTGGACGGCAACATCAACCGTCGGGCAGGAAACGGAGCAAGCCGTCCACGCAGCCCCAAGACGACCACCATGGCGTGTTCTGGCTGCTAGCCGCAGCCGACTGGTCGCCGTCGTGCTCATTCGTAAAGAAACTCCTGCTGCCGCAGCAAATACGTCACCACGCCGCGCCACGCGCGCACGGTGTAGTTCGGGTCGGGCACCGGCGCGAGCAGGCCCTGGCGGCACGAGTAATTCTCCTGTTTCTCAAAGTTCTTCTTCGCCGCCGCATCGCTCACGATGCCGGCGAAAAGCTGGTAGGTGCGCTCCACTTCGGGCGCGTCCGGCGCGTCGCGGCGCCCGAGCACGCGCTCGTGCAGATGCACAATCGCCTTCCGCACCTTCGCGTCGGCCTCGGGTGAACTGCCCGGCACCACGTCCGGCTCGATGCGCGGGAAGAGGAGGCGGTCGCTCGGCGGGCGGCTGAAATCCAGCGCGGTCTGTTTGCACGCGACGTCGTTGGCGAGAATGCGCTGGATCGCGCCCATCGCGCCGCTCGGGTCCGCGGCGCGCTCGGTGACTTCCTTCGAGTCGATGCCGCCGTAGAGCATGTCCAGCCCGCCGTCGCCGTGTTTCAAGCGGCCCCACGCCTTGCCGAAAATCGCCGCCACCTTCCGCTCGACCTGCTCCGGCGCGAGCAACCGCACGACGCCGAGATCGTCCAGTTCCGCGCGACGCTGCGGATTCGCCGCCACCGTCGCCAGCCCGTCGGCACGGTAGAAATCCGACGCGACCCAGTCCTTGAGCACGTTCTTGAAATTGAAGCCCGTCGCTGCAAAGCGCGCGGCGATGGCTTCCACCTGCTTCCGCTGCGCCTGATACGCACGGCGTTTGGCCGGGTAGAGCGGGTCTTCGAGATCCTTGGGCGGTAGCAATACCTTGCGCCCGGTAAGGATGTAGTACGCGTGCTCGACCATCGCGACGGCGAAGCGCGGATCCTTCGCCGTTCGTTCGCCGAGCCATTGCAACGCGCGCCAGCGTTCGGTCTCCGGCAGGTTCTCGCCCTCGTAGCCGGGGCCGAACATGTCCTTAAACCAGCCGCCCTTGCGCTTGCCGTAAACGCCCGCGTCGGCAAAGCGCCAGTAGTCCTGAAACAGCCCGGCCACGGGATCGATCGTCTTGTGGCACACCACGCACTCGCTCGCCTGCATCGTGGGAATCTCATACTTCGCCGAGACCGCCGCGGCGTCGCTCACGCGCGCGGCCAGCTCGAGCACGTCCACGCCGAGGAAATGCAGAAAATAAACGCGCGCCCGCTGCCGGTTGCGGTTGGTCTCGGTGGTCGGATAACGCGTGAGATACTGAAACGAACTGAGCAGTCCGGCGTGGGGATAGAAGCCGGTCGGCGATTCTTGATTCTCGCTTTTGCTGCGACCCGTGAGCGCTTTCAACTTCACCGGAATGAACTCGAACGGGTCGCTCGGATTTTTGAACTTCTCCTTCACCTCGTTGAAAATGCCGTAACCCCGCGCGCCGTAGGGCGACACCATGAAGTAGTCCGCCGTAATCAGTTCGGTGAACGGCCGGTCATTGCGCACGATGTGTTCGACCAGCCGCATCGGCTCGGCGAGCAGTGCCTTGCGGTAATCATCCGCCAGCTTGTAGCCCGCCTGCTGCCGCGCCTTCGCATCCGTGATCGGCTCGAGAAATTCCTTGTTCAGGTTCGTGTTCTGATACCAGTGGCGGGTCTTGTCGAAATGCTCGTAGGACAGCACCGTCTGGTCCGCATTCCCGTCCACGCCGAGCGTGAGGAAGATGTCGTTGAAGCCCTCGCGCAGCCGAGCGTAGAAGGCGTCCTCCTTCATCACCGCGTCGAGCACCGCGGTCACCGCCGCCAAACCCCCGCTGCCGGCCGCGGCGAGTTCCGCCTCCGTCGGCAGCCGGCCTGCGAGCGACAGCGTGACGCGCCGCGCCAGCCGGCGCGGGTCCAGCATCACGACGCCGTCGAAAAAGGGCGGCGCGTTTTCGTCCTCCGTCAGCCCGACCGGCGGCTGCGCGGCGGGCGGAGCGTTCACGCGACGGACAAATTCAGCCAGCACGCGATAGCCCGGCGAATCCGGCGCGAGCGCGTCCTCGCCACCGTGCTTGAGCTTGCCGACGGCCTTGAGCAGCAGGCGGGATTCGTCGCCCGCGTCCTTCTCCTTCAGCCGCGCCATGCGGGCGAAGGCGTCGCGATTGCGGCGCATTGTTTCCGCTTGGCCGCCTTCCGCGGCCCGCTTGGGATCGAGCAGGAGAAACTTGCTGTCCTCGGCGTCACCACCGGCCTTGTGGCATTTCAGGCACGACTGCGCGCCCACTTTGGCCCAGACCTCTTCGGTGAAATATTCGTCCACCGCCGCGCAGCCCGCGCCGTTGTAGGGCTTCAGTTCCGCGCCGCGGGCGGCGGCGGCAAGCAGCGAGCACGCGACGAACACACAGTAAAATGGGCGCACAAACAAGGTCATCAGGGCCAGCATTGACGCCGATGCCCGCGTTTCTTTCCGAACTATTTCTTGCCGCCACGGTGGGGCTTACCTCAGTCCACGGAGCGCGACCGGTCCCCGGTCGCAGCGTGTGGAGGGGGACGAGGGCGGCGGAAATTGCCAACGACTTGCGCCCAGAGTTCGTGGTGCGCGCGCGGGGGGACGCAGGCGATTTGTTTGACGGCGTTGGCCGGAACCGCTCGCGAGCATGGCCGAGTTTGGCAGGGGAATTTGGGGCAAGGGAATCGGAAGGGACGAATTGGCGGCGGGCTGATCCGGTCGTCCGCTTGATGGAAAAATCCTCGCGACGCGAGGATTTTGCTGCTGCCCATATCGCAGGCCGAGGACCAAAGAATTGTCGCCACCGCTTCGTTCTTCGTCCCGGAGGGACTCCGCAGGAAATTAGCCGGGGGCAAGCCCGCTCCGCGGGCGCGGCCCCCGGTTGCGCCGCCGAACGGTCCATGCCCCAGCGGGGCATCGAAGAAGTTTTTTTGGGGTGTCCTATCCACGGAGTATTTCCGCCACCACCCGTCGCCGCGGTCCATTTTCTTCGATGCCCCGCTGGGGCACGGAGCCACGGGGCACGGTTTCCGGGGACGGCGTCCGCGGGCGCAGCCTTGCCCCCGGCTAATCTCCTCCGGCGTCCCTCCGGGACGGGAACCGGGCATCCCCGCGAGCAGCGCGGCCGCTTTGCGGTGGTCGCCAGAGTTATGCACTGCACCCTTGCCGCACCACGCGCTGCGACCGGGGACCGGTCGCGCTCCGCGGCGGCGGCGGCGATGCCGCCCCGTGGCCATCGCGTCTCTGCGATTTTCCAAATCGGCTCGACTGAATTGTTACGCCCAAGATACTGCGACCCGCCTCTCCGAACCATGAAACGCCTCTTCACCCTTGCCGCCCTGCTGTTGCTCCTCCCGCCATCTCCACTCGCCGCTGCTGCCCCGCCGCCCGCCGCGCGCCCGAACATCATTCTCATCCTCGCCGATGACCTGGGCTTCTCCGACCTCGGCTGTTACGGCGGCGAGATTCAGACGCCGAATCTCGACCGGCTCGCGCAGGGCGGGCTGCGCTTCTCGCAGTTCTACAACTGCGCGCTGTGCGGCCCGTCGCGCGCGGCGCTGATGACGGGGCTGCATCCGCATCAGGTGGGGATCACGAACTGGACCGGCCTGCTGAACAACCGCTGCGTCACGGTCATCGAGCTGCTCCATCGCGCCGGCTACACCACCGCCGCCGCGGGCCGGCTCGACATGGTGACGGCGGAAAACTGGCACGACCCGGCGATGATTTCCCGCTGCGTGGACCGCTTCCTCGGCAGCACCGGGCACACGGGTCCGGGCAATTATTTCAAGGCCGTGCGCGGCGGGGATTTTTTTCGCGATGGTCAGCCGTTCACGCTGCCGACGGAAAACGCCTACAAAACCGATCTCGTCACGGATTTCGCCACGCAGTTCATCACCGAGGCGGCGGGGAAAGAGAAACCGTTCTTCCTCTACCTCGCCCACTACGCGCCGCACTGGCCGCTGCACGCGAAGCCCGAAGAGATTGCCAAATATCGCGCGCTCTACCGCCAGCTCGGCTGGGACGCGGCGCGCGCGCAGCGGCACCAGCGCCTGATCGCCTCAGGAATGCTCCCGGCCAACTGCCAGCTCTCGCCGCGCGACCCGCGCGTGCCCGCGTGGGCGAACGCGAAGGACAAGGACTGGGAAGCCGAACGCATGGCCACCTACGCCGCGCAGGTGGATTCGCTCGACCAGAGCGTGGGCCGCGTGATGGAAACGCTGCGCCGCACCGGCGCGGACAAAAACACCCTCGTGCTTTTTCTCTCCGACAACGGCGCATCTGATCAGCCGATGAACACGCCGCTCGACAAGCCCGGCCAGCCGTGGCGGTTGGACGGCACGCCCACGCGCGTCGGCAACCGCCCCGACATCCAGCCCGGCCCGGCCGACAACTTCGTCACCGCCGGCCCGCCGTGGGCGAACGTGTCGAACACACCCTTCCGCCAGCACAAGAACACCAACCACGAAGGCGGCATCGCCTCGCCGCTCATCGCGTGGTGGCCAGGCGTGATCGCGCCGACGGGCGGCATCTCGGGCGAACTGACGCACCTCGTCGATCTCACCGCGACGTGCCTCGATCTGGCCGGCGTGAAATATCCCGGGCCGTTCGCGGGCCGGCAGGTGCTACCGCTGGCAGGCCGCAGCCTGCTGCCGGTGCTGAAGGGGGAACCGCGCGAAGGCCACGCCTCGCTGTGCTGGGCCACGTCCGGCGCGCGCGCCGTCCGCGTCGGCCCGTGGAAACTGGTGGCGGCCAAGGCCGGCCCGTGGGAACTCTACGACCTCGCCACCGACCGCACCGAACTGCGCAACCTCGCCGCCCGCGACCCCGAGCGCGTGCAGACAATGACGAAGATATTCGAAGACTGGCGCCGCGCCGGCGATGTCACAAAATAGCCGTTGGTCTGCGCACCGCAGGGATACGCTTCCACCAACCTGCTACGGAAGTTTCCTCCGCCCGACAGCTCCGCCCCCGGCCGATCCGGCGGCCGCCCCTGAACCAAGTCCGTGCCAAGAACGCTACCTCCTGCGGCGCAATCCCGTGCGGCAGCACCAACTGGCCGCAAGTGCGCCGACGTACAGGAACTCCTGACCGCGGCGCAGTTGACTTGGCCGACGCAACTACCAAGCCCGCGGGCCACGGCAGCCACCACCGACGGTCGCCGCTTAGCTCATTCGCATCGGCATCAGCACGTAGAGGAACGGGCCGTTGACCTTGATCACGCCGGGGCTGAGTTCGTCGGTCAATTCAAGGAAAACCTCGTCATTCTCCAGCGCCCGCAGCGGGTCCATGATGTAGGTCGGGTTGAACGCCACCGCGAAGTCCTTGCCCTTGTAATTGACCGCGATGCTCTCGCGGCCTTCGCCCACCTCGGGCGTGTTGGCCATGATCGTCAGGTTGTTTTTGGTGAACGCCAGCTTCACCGAGTTGGCCTTGTCGCTGGTCATGAACTCGGCACGCCGCAGGGCCGCCAGAAACTCCTCGCGCGCCAAGGCGATGCGTTCCTTCGATTCTGCAGGGATCACCTGCCGGTAGTTGGGATAGTTGCCCTCCACGAGCTTGGAGATGAGCAGCACGTTCAAGGCACCCTCGCCGGCCATGGTGAACGCGACCTGGTTGTCGGTGAACTTAATCTCCACATCGCCCTTGGGCAGCAGCAAGCGGGTAAGCTCATTGATCGCCTTGGTCGGCACGATGAATTCGCCGGTCAGCTCCTTACCCAAGCCAGCCTCTTCTTCCGCCAGCGCCAAGCGCCGTCCGTCGGTGGCGACCATCGTGACCTTGTCTTCGCGCAGGCTGATGAAGATGCCGTTGAGCACGTAGCGCGTGTCATCGGCGGAAATCGCATACGCCGTCTTGCGCAGCATGGCCTTCACCTTTTCCTGCGGCAGCGTGACTTTCTTGTTCTCCTTGAACTGCGTCAGCGGCGGGAATTCCTCGGCGGCGATGCCGTGGATTTTGTAAAATGACGGGCCGGCGCGCAGTGAGCACAGGTTTTTCTCGTCCACCTCGATCTCGATTTCAGCGGTGGGAAGCTCGCGGATGATGCCAAAGAAGCGTTTGACCGGCAGGGTCGTCGATCCCGGTGTCGCGACCTTCGCCTCGACGGAGCAAGAAATCGTGACGTCCAGATCGGTGGTGGTGAACTCCAGTTTCGAGCCTTCCGCTTTGAGCAGAACGTTCGACAGGATCGGGAGGGTCGTCCGTGACCCCACAATGTTCTGAACTGCCTGAAGCCCGTTAATCAACTGCTCTTTGGCAATGGTTACTTTCATACTCTCTTAATAGACTTCTGGAAGACTTGAACTTAACCGTATTAATAAGGGGTGTGGATAACGAAAACAACCGGTGGTGTCAAGGTAAGCACAAGGACTTGCGCCGATAATTTGGTGCGAAGAAAACGGCCAGCCGTTTGGGAACTCGTCTCGTTCCCGGAGTTGTTCGCATTGTTAACAAGTCATTCACAGAGAACTAGCCGCTCCATTCAGACCCTCGAATCCGGGCGATGATCTGCGGCAGGACCCGGCCGGCCCGCTCGACTTCTTCCGCGGTGGAATCGCGGCCCAGCGAGAAGCGGATGAGCGCATTGGCCTCGGTTGCGGGGACACCCAAGGCCAGCAAGACGTGCGAAGGTTCGAGCGACCCCGCGGAACACGCCGATCCGCTCGAGGCGCAGATGCCTTCCATGTCCAAACCCGCCATCAGCACAATGCTGTCGCAGCCCTGCACCGATAACGCCAGGGTGTTTGGCAGCCGATCGGCCTGCGAACCGCGAATGGTGACACCGGGAAGCGGGGCGATCAGTTCATGCAACCGACGGGTCAAGGTCCACATCGTTGGCGAGGGAAAAACCGGGGTGCGCAGAAAACGCGCCGTCGCCTCGGTGAAGCCAATGATGGCGGGCAGATTCTCGGTTCCGGCGCGCCGCTCGTTTTCGTGTGCGCCGCCGAACAGGATCGGATCGGGCAGGAGCGGCGAGCGGATATACAAGGCTCCAGCTCCTTTCGGTCCGTGAAACTTGTGCGCGCAAATCGAGACGAGGTCCGCGTTGAACTGTCCGATGCCGGTGAACGCGAGCTTGCCGAAAACCTGCACCGCGTCGGTATGAAACACCACGCCGCGCGTCCGGCAGAGCGCGCCGATCGCTGCGACTGGCTGGAGCGTGCCCAACTCGTTGTTGGCGGCCATCACGGAGACGAGCGTCGTGTCGGGCCGCAGCGCGCGCTCGACGGCGCTCACCGGCACTTGGCCGGCGGCGTCCACCGGCACGTACGTCACTGTGAAGCCCTCGTACCGCTCCAGATATTGGAAGCACTGCAACACCGCGTGGTGTTCGATGGTGGTGGTGATCAGATGCCGGCCCTTGGCGCGAAGATGCCGCGCGGTGCCGAAGATCGCGAGGTTGTTGCTCTCGGTGCCGCCGCTGGTGAAAACCACCTCGCTAGGCTTGGCCCCGAGCACGGTGGCGACGCGGTCACGTGCGTCGTCCAGCAGCGCGCGCGCCCGGCGGCCGATCTGGTGAACGCTCGACGGGTTGCCCCAGATTGTGTCCAGAAACGGCAGCATCGCCTCCCGCACCGCCGGATCGAGCGGCGTGGTGGCGTTGTAATCGAAATAAACCGGCGGCACGGACAAGCGATAGCGCCGGAGGGGGAAAGCTCAAAGCTTAAAGCTCAAAGCTCAAGGGAATGACCAAGGGACAAGGTCCAGTTGGCAGTGTCGGTGTGGTTGTTGGCGAGTGGGTGCATCCGCGCCATCGCTGTAGCGCAGGTTTCCAAACCTGCTGTGTCGCCGATTTCCAAATCGGCGGACGCGACGGGTGTGCAGGCGCGAACGGTTCGTCGAGACGCTCCGGGTGTGGGAAAGGTCCTCGGGTTTGGAAACCCGCGACACAGCAGACTTGGAAGTCTGCGCTACATCTGCGCTTCGCCAGCGCGACGCGCGGCGGTGCGCGGATGGCCCTTGGCACCTTGATTCTTGGTCCTTCCCTTGAGCTTTGAGCTTTAGGCTTTGAGCTTCACCCTTTGAGGTTTTCCCCCCGCGTAGTCAGCGCCACGAACACATCCTCCAGCGACGGCGCAATGGCCCGGATGTCTGCGCTCGTGATTCCCACGTGTGCGAGTTCGGAGCGGATGCGCGCTTCGGTCAGGCTGTGGTCGATGAGCAGGTGCATGGACTGGCCGAACACCGTGGCGCTGCGGACGCCGGCAAGGCGGTGCATGGCTTGGAGGCCGACGGTGACGTGGTCGCAGGTCACGTCGAGGCGGCGCGTGCCGGCGGGATTAACCTCGGGCATTTGCTTCAGGTCGTCGGGCAGCCCGCACACGACGAGCTTGGAAAGATGGATGTAGCCGACGTGCGAGCAGCGCTCCGCCTCGTCCATGTAGTGCGTGGTGACAAACAGCGTCATCCCCTGGCTCGAAAACTCGAAGAGCAAATCCCAGAGCTCCCGCCGCGCGACCGGATCGATCCCCGCCGTCGGTTCGTCGAGGAACAGCACCTGTGGCCGATGCACGAGTGCGCACGCCATCGCGAGGCGCTGCCGCCAGCCGCCGGAGAGCAGAGACGCGCGGCGTTGGAGGAACGGTTCGAGATGCGCCATCGCGATCAGCTCATCGCGTCGCTTGGCCAGCATCGCTCCGCCGAGGCCGTACAAACGCCCGTAAAACATGAGGTTCTCGTGAACGGTCAGCTCGTCGTAGAGCGAGAACTTCTGCGACATATAGCCGATCAGCGTCTTGATGCGGTCGGTCTCGGCGGCGACATCGAAGCCGCTCAACCACGCGCGGCCGGAGGTCGGTTGCAGCAGCCCGCACAACATGCGGATAACCGTGGATTTGCCCGAGCCGTTCGGGCCGAGGAAGCCAAAGATCGAGCCGCGTGCGATCGAGAAGGAGACATTGTCCACGGCGGTGAAACTGCCGAAGCGGCGTGTGAGATGCTCGCAGCGGATGATGGCTTCGGCGGGCATGGAACGGGCAGGTGGCACTCAGCGTGGAAAAAGATTTTTAACCACGGATGGCCACGGATGGCCACGGATAAGGCAGACAAAGCCGCAGGCGCTTGCGTTTGGAGTGCGGTGACTTGTCACCGCTTTCCCTAGGCGACTTGTCGCCGTCGGACTGCGAGACGGGTGAGTGTGTGAAGGAGCGTTCAAGGCTCGCGCCAGCGCGGGCACGCGGGCGAGGTCGGCAGCGCTCGAAAAGTTTGACGGCGACAAGTCGCCTGCGCAAAAGCGGTGACGAGTCACCGCACTCCAAAGACAATCCCCTCCGGTTGCTGCTTTATCTGCCTTATCCGTGTTCATCCGTGGTTGCTCAATTCTTCGTCCCCGTCGCGGGAGCACGCGTCGGCGGTGCCGCGGGCTTGCTTCCAGGCCGGGCCAGCTCGGCGGGCAGGCTCGGAAAATCGGCCTCGAGGGACATGCCGGCGCGGAGTCTTCCGCCGGGATTTGGCAGGCCGATTTTCACGCCGAACACCTGCCGCATCCGCTCGTCGTGGGTTTGCACGTTGCGCGGGGTGAACTCGGCGGCGCGGCTGATTTGCTCGATGACGCCGGGAAAGGTTTCGTTCGGCGAGGCATCGGGTTTCACCACGGCTTTCTGGCCGACTTGGAGATGCCGCAGCCACGGTTCGGGCACGAACACGCGCACCCAGAGATGATCGTTCAGCAGCAGGGTGGCGGCCTCGCGATTGGGAGCGAGCACGTCGCCAACCTTAACGTTGAGCACTTCGAGAATGCAGTTGGTCGGCGCGAGAATCCGCATCTCGCGGAGCTGGGCATCGATCTCCGCGAGTTGTGCGCGCACCTGCGCGACGCGCTCTGGGCGCGTGCCGGCGGTGAGCAACTCGAAGCGACTGCGGGCCGCAGCGGCCTGTTTGTCGAGCATCGCCAGGCGGCTGGTGGCGCGGTCACGTTCGGTGGCGGAGACGGCGCGGACGGCGAAGAGTTCGCGCGCCCGTTTGTCCTCGGAGCGCGCGAATTCTAGATCGGCGGTGAGGGCTTCCCACTCCTGGCGCGCGGCGGCGATTTCCTCGCGGCGCGGGCCGTTGACCATTTCCTCGAGCAGGGCGGCGGAGTAATCGCGGCGCGCCTTCAGTTCGGCGGCGTCGAGTTCAATGAGGGTGGCGCCGGCGGTGAGGGCGTCGCCTTCGCGGGCGAGGATGCGCTCGACGCGTCCACCGTAGCGCGAGGCGATGTGGACTTCGTCGGCCTCGATGGTGCCGGAGATCGTCTGGTCGGTGGCGGAAGGATTGCGCCAGTCGCAGCCGCTGCTGCCGCCGAGCAGCGCGAGGACCAGCGTCGCAGCGAGGAGATTGAAGAATCGTTGAGTCACCGTGGGGCGCACGGTAGCGCAATGGGCGCGGGGTTTGCCAGTTCTCCGTTACGAGTAGGAGCGCGGGCGGTCCCCGCCCGCAGCGGCTTCGATAACGGGAAGGTGTTGGAAGGTTCCCGCGACTCCGCGTTTTCGCAGCCGCTGCGACCGGGGACCGGTCGCGCGCCAATCGCTATTCCACCAATCGCACGCGGTAGAAGAGCGGGCCGGCGGCGGAGTTGGTGGCGCGGTATTCGCGGTCCCAGCCGTTGCCGGGGACGTTGGTGATCACCGCGGTCCAGTTGGTCCCGAAGAGGCTCGGGCTGCATTCGAGGACGTAGTTTTTCGCGAACGCCGTCGGCCAGCGCAGGACGATTTCGTGCGGGTGGGAATTGGTCCCGCGTCCGGCACGCATGTGGAAATGGGACTGCGCATCGTTGGGATCGGTGCCCGCGCGGAACTCGGCGAGGTTCGAGAGGCCGTCGCCATCGGCATCGGCGTGCGCGGCGGCGAGGAGATTCGAGACGGAGCCGAAATGTCGCAACCGCCACGCGTCGGGAATGCCGTCGCCGAGCGACGACGCGGAGCGATCGCGCAGCGTGAGCAGGCCGTTGACGATCTGGCGCGGGAACAGGCCGACGCCATTGGGCGAAGCGGACGCGTGATCGAAGCTGACCGCGTAGGCGGCGCTCGCGGGCGCGCTCGCGGGGAGCGTGACAACCAACGTGCCGATGAGATTGGTGCCGCTGATGCCCGCGACGGTGTGATCGAGCCAGACGCCCGCGTAGTTGCCAGGACCGGTCGCGGAACTCGTGAAGGGCTGCCCCAGTGCGGGCACGGGATTGAACTGGACGGCGGTCGTGATCGGCGGCGAGCCGTCGAGCGGATTCACCGTGAGATTCAGCATCAGCACGCGAATCGGAAAGCTGCCGGTGATGCGCGCGGTGATGGGAATTTCCAAGGTGCCGCCCGCGGTGGCGATCGCATCGCCGGCGATGAAGATGACTGCCGCAGGCTCGCCGTTGGTGGGCGTTTCAGTGACGAGCTTCGCGCGCAGCGGTGCGCCCAAGCCGGTGCGGAAAGCATTCGGAACTTCCTCGGCAACGCGCACGCCGCCGGACCAGAAACGGCGGTACCACTTGAGCGTCGGATCGAGCGAGCGGCGGAAGGTGACGAAGATGTCGTCCACGTTCAGCGCGCCGTCGCCGAGCGTGATGGTGTCGATCACGGAGGCGTCGGAACCGTTGTAAATCGGGGTCGAGCTGCCGTTCGAGGAATCCATCGCGTCGAAGAAATCACTGCCGACCGGCGGGCGATTAACGAAGTAAGCGGCGGCTTGAAAAATCTGGAGCACATCGACGCTGAGCAGCGAGCCGTCGCCGAAATCGCCGGCGTTGAACCAGCGGAACGGCGCGGTGTCGCCGACGATGTATTTGGCCTGGCCGACGGTGACGAGTTTCGCCGCGTTGACCGGCGCGGTCGCGGTCAGCGAGCCGTTGGTCGGCGTCTCGATATAGACATCAGCGGATTGCCCGTCGGCGGTGGCGCTGGGGCGGGAGAGCTGCATGAGGTATTGCTGCCCGGCGCTCGCAACGGGCGGAATGGTGAAGGCGAAGCTGCCGACGACGACCTTGCCCTCGGTGCTGAGGAAGCGGTGGTTGTGGGCGCGCGAGTAGGTGATGAGGTCCTGGTTGCCGGTGTCGAACAGGTTGGTTTTGCCCGGCGTTTCGAGCCAGCCGACGCCGATGAGATTCTGCGTGACGTTGGTGAAGAGCAGATTTGACATCGTGCCGCCGGAGAACATCAGCGGCGGGATGCGGAGGAAAAAGCCGTTGTTAATCGGGTCGGGTTTTTCGAGGTGCGAGGTGAAGCCCACGGCGCCGGGCGCTATCGCGGGCGCTCCGTTGGTGGCGAGGGCGCTCACTGCAAACTGGAGCGACATCATTCGTTGATCGGGCAGCAGGCTGAGCGTGACCGGCGCGTAAAATCGCTGTCCCGGCGAGCCGACGAAGGTGCTCGAGGCCTCGCCGCTGTCGAACCCGAGCGTGATGCGGTTGGCGACGAAGTTGGAGGGCGTGAAGAGATTCGAGACCACGGCGCTGGGGAGGAAGTGATCTTTGAAGGCAATGACTTTGAACAGCAGGTTGCTGTTGCCGAGGTTGAGCGAGAGCGGGTCGCCGGAAGCAATCGGGCCGAGGCTGGGCGGGCCGTTGGTCGGGTCCGAGCCGTCGATGGTGTAATACATTTTTGCACCGGTCGTGAGATTCGACACGGCGAAGGAGGCGGCGTTGTCACCGGCGATGTCGGGCGTGGCGGTCTTGAATTGAAAGCGCGCTTTCACCACCGGGCTGGGCCGGCGGCCATCCATCGAGCTGATCGACTTGACGGTCAGGTCGGGGAGCACGGGCGAAATGAGCGAGGGCGGCAGCGATGAACCGCCGTTGCGATAAAGCGGCGCGAGGCCGGTGGCTGACGAGGGATTGGGAACCGTGTCCTCGAACGCATTCGGCGGCGAGCTGCCGTAACTGAAGAAGGTCTCGACCCCGCCCTCGGCGAGGATCCCGATGACGACTTCGTTGTTGAACACGGCCTGCGTCACCGGCACGAGCTGGGTTGTGGGCTGGCCCGTGGTGGGATCGGTGGTGATGATGATGTAGCCAATCTGGGGCGAGTCGATGGCCGGAAGCGGCGGCGATTGTTGAATGCGGCGCACGGCGGCGTTGCCCGAATCGACAATGAGAAATGCGCCGTTCAACGGGTCGGGCGCGATGCCGATGGGGGAGTTGAATTTCGCGAGATTGGTCGCGCCATTCGCGAGTCCAGACTGGCCCGGTTGGCCCGCGGAGGTCTCGAGGGTGAGGGTGCCGAACGGCGTGTTGGTGAAGAGGCGGCGCAAGGTGTGATTGCCCGAATCGGAGATCAGCACGCCGGGGCCGGCACCCATCCACCAGAGGGCGCGCGGCGCGCTGAACTGCGCGTTGAGCGAATAAGGGAACGCATCGCTTGCGCCGCTCTGGCCCGTGCCGGCGCGGATGCTGACGCTGCCGTCGGGGGCGACGGATTTGATCTGATGATTGAGCGTGTCGGCGACCCAGAGTTCGCCGTTGTCGCCGAGCGAGACGCCGTTGGGCTGATTAAAACCGGTGGCGTAGGTGGTGACGTTGTTCAGCGGGTCGAGCTTGCGGATGACGTTGTTTTTCGAGTCCGCGATGAAGACGTTGCCGGCGGCATCGGCGGCGACGCCGAGGGGCGTGTTGAAGCGTGCGGCGCTGCCCGCGCCATTGGCGGAGCCGGGCGTGCCGGGTGCGCCGGCGAGTGTGCTCACGCGGCCATCGAAGCCGACGAGGCGGATGGTGTGGTTGCCGGAGTCGGCGACAACGAGGCCGCCGCGGGCGAGGGCGATGCCCGCCGGACCGAAGAAGCGCGCGACGAAACCCGCGCCGTCATTGGTTCCGCGATTGCCGGAGAAATCCCCCGCGAGCGTGAGGAGCGAGCCGTTGTTGGGCGTGTAGCGCATGACGCGATGCGCGCCGCCGAACAGGCCGCCGCCATCGGTGATGTAATAGTTTCCATCGGGACCGATCACGACGCTGTGCGGCTCGACCAGGCCGCTGGCGAACACGGTGTCCACGGTTTGCGCGCGCGCGGCGTCGGGCGCGGCGGCGAGGAAAGCCGCGAGGAAAAATCCGGTGAGTGCCTTGGTTTTCATGGCTGCTGGCGGGATGTCGGCGAATTAGGGGAGCACGCGGAGGCGGTAGAACCCGGTGCCGCCGGGGGCGCTCGGCGCGGGGATGTCGGCGGAGTAGCCGTCGCCGGAGTTGGTGGCGAAGGGCGTCCAGTTGGGCACGACGAGCGAGGGACTCCACTCGGAGACGTAGAGCTTGCCGGGCGCGGTGAGCAGGCGGAGCGCGACGCCGTCGGGCCGGCCGTTGGTGAGGCGTGCGGCCGCATCCAGGCGGGGCCGGGAGCCGCGGTCGGTGGGATCGGTGCCGGCGAGGAACTCGGCGAGATTCGGCACGCCATCGCCGTCGGGATCGGCGTCGGGCGCGGCGCGCGGGTCATCGACGGTGCCGAAGAAACGGATTTTCCACTCATCGGAAATGCCGTCGGCGGGCCGGGGCGCGGGGCCGATCCAGACCGCGCCGGAGAGGGTTTCAAACTCATACTGCGTCGCGAGATCGGGCGCGCCGTCGGCGTTGGCGAACTGGATGCGGTAGGCGTCACCGCGCGCGGCGGCGGCGGGAATGCGGAAGCGTAGCTGGCCTAGAACGGTGCGGGTTTGGCCGGCGAGATTGAGCGCGCCGAGGTTCCACGCGCAGCCGATTTGGGTGGCGGTGAAATTGACCGGAGCCAGCGCGCCCGCGGCGAGGGGAACGAATTGCGCGGCGCTCTCAAGCGGCGGCGTGGCGAGGCCGACGGGTGAAACGATGGCGCGAAATTGCAGGCCGCTGAGGCGGGCGAGCGCGCCTACTTTCACAAAGACCGGGACGCTCACGTCGGTGCCGGGAGCAGCATTTTCGACGATGCCAGCGCCGAGCAGCGCGTGGCGCACCCAGATTTCGCCCGCGCCCGGCGGGACGAGGCGGCGGACGAGGCTGGCGCGGAGCGTCGTGGTGCCGTTGGTGCGCACGCCGCCGGCGGCCCAGCCGCGGGACCAGTTGTTCGTGCTCACGCCGAGACCGGGCGCGCCGTTCAAGCGCAGCGAGCGCAGGAGGATGATCTGCCAGTCGAGGAAACGAATCTGGTGATCGCCGCCCACGGTGCCGTCGGCGTCCTCGGGATAGGCATCCATTGCATCGAAGGCGTCGGTGAAACTGTAGGGCAGGCGGATGCCGAGCGAGGCGTAGAAGACATTGTTGACATCGCTATTGTCGAGATCTCCCGATCCGAAATCGCCGGCGTTGTACCAGCCCGATGACGCGGTGTCGCCGACGAGGTAGCTGAGGCTTTGCACGGTGATGGTCTGCGAAGCGAGCGGCGTGAGCGTGACGGGAGTCTGGAGGCCGTCGGAGGTGCCGGAGGGCTGGAGGACGGTGATTTGATAGCTGTCACCATTGGCCGCGCCGGGCGGGATCGGCACGGCGAGCATCGCGGCGACGCCAAACCGGCTGACGGACAAATTGGAGTTGGTGCCGATCATCGAGAGCGCGAGGCCGCGTGTGGTGCCGAAGGTGTAGCCGAGCGAGTTGAAGAGTGCGGGCGCGCCGGCCTGGTCGGAGGTGATCGTGGCGATGAAGTCGTTGCTCGAGATCGGGAGCGCGCGGAATTGATCGAGAATCATCGGGGCCGCGCCGTTGGGCGTGACCTCGACGCGGAACTGGAGGGACTTGAGGCGGTCGCCCGCGCGGAGGTTCACGACGACGGGCACGACGATGGTCGAGCCGATGCCCGCGGCGAGTGTGGCGTTGTAACCGGGCGGCACGCCGATGGTGGTGACGGGCGCGGCGAGGCCGCTGAGATTGGTGCTGGCGCTGTTGGTGCCGCTGAACACGAAGGCCCTCAAACGCAGGCTGGCGAGGTCATTCGTCGGGCTGGCCCAGCGGATGGTGCCGGTGCCGCCGGAGATCGCCAGGCGCGTGCTGTTGGTCGTCGGCTCGGTGCCGTCGGTGGTGAAGAAGACGTTGGTGCTCGAGCTGGTGACGGTGAGGAGCTGGCCCATCGGGAAGTAACCGGAGTTCGGCGCGAGCGTGAGGGAAGGGGGATTCAGCGTGATGCCCGAGCTGCCGTTGGTGTCGCCGCCGCCGCTGGACGAGCCGCTGGGGCCGGTCAGGGCGGTGCCGGTGGCTTTGCGGACGAGGTGATAAAACTGCTCGGTGACAAACACGTCACCGCTGCCGTTGACGACAACGCCTTCCGGCTCGCGGGCTTCGGCGACGGCGGCGGTGCCATCGACCCAGCCGGGGTAGCTGTTCGGGCCGGTGTACCAATTGGCCGGGGCCAGGCCGTAGAGCACGGAGACAGTGCCGTCGGGTGCAATCTTTCGGAGCTGCTGATTGCCGGTGTCGGCGACGACGAGGAAACCACCGCCGGCTTTGGCGATGCGATGCGGTGAATTCAGGCGAGCGACGCTCGCAGTGCCGTTGATCGCGCCCGCGCCGTTGAGGCCGGTGAGCGTGGTGAGCGTGAGCGTGCCGGGATTGAAAATGCGGATCGCGTGATTGCCGGAGTCGCTGATGGCGACGTTGCCGTTGTCGAGCACGACGACGCCGCGCGGGGCGGAGAGCGGAATCGCGGCGACAGGCGCGAGCGTGGTGACGGCGCGGTTGGTGGCGTTGACGAAGCGCAGCGCGCCGCCGCCGGCGAGTTCGGTGACGTAGCAGTTGCCGGCGGCGTCGAGGGCGAAGGCGCTGGGCGTGCTGAGCGCGGTGGCGTTGTTCGTTGCGATGAGATTGCCGAAGCTGTCGTAGCGGCGGATGAGGCCGTCGCCCTGGGTGAGGACGTGGAGATTGCCGGCGGGATCGAGCGCCACATCGACGGGACGATTCAGGCCCGCGATGATCGTGGTGGTCTGGCCGGCGGTGAGATCGAGGCGGCGGACGGCGTTGTTGCCGGTGTCGGCGAGGAAGAGGTAGCGGCCGGTGGAATCGAGGGCGAGGCCGGCGGGCTGGTTGAATTGCGCGGTCGCGGCGGTGTCGCCATCGGCCGAGCCGGCGGACGAGGTGGGATTCAACTGGCTCGGTCCACCGCCGAGCGTGTCGGCGACGACTTGGGCGTGCAGGTGCGCGGGGGCGAGGAAGAGGAGCGCGAGAGCGAGGGCGACGAGTGCGGCGGAAGTTTGGAGTTCCGCCTTCAGGCGGAAAGCGCGGGGAGTGGGTGCGGCGTGATATTTGGTCAGTCCCGTTGCGGAGGACGTCGCGCCGCCTAAAGGCGGAACTCCGAACTGGGATGAGCGTGCGAGCGCGGAGGTTTGGAGTTCCGCCTTCAGGCGGCGGGCGCTGGGGATGTACGCGCTGTGACAGTTTTCAGACCCCGCGTCGGAGGACGCGGAGCCGCCTAAAGGCGGGACTCCGAACGGGGAGCGGCGCGGGAGCGCGGATTTGAGCGACTGAGTTTGAGCGGCGGTGTTCATGAGCGTGACGGGTTGGCGTTGGAGGCCGTAGCTCAGTTGCTGCTGCTCTTGTTGTACCACTGCTTGGGTTTGGCGCTGTCCCAGGTGCTGTCGATCTTCTCGTTGCGCTCGACCATTTGGGTTTTCAGGAACGAGCTGGGCGTCGCTTGGAAATCGTGTTCGGCGACGATGGTGGGCGTGATGAAGATGAGGAGGTTGGATTTTGTGCGGGTCTTGGATTCGTGCCGGAAGGCGGCGCCGAGGAACGGGATGTCGCCGAGGAGGGGCACCTTTGAGTACGACTTGGCATTGTCGTCGCGGATCAAGCCGCCCATGACGAGCGTGTGGCCGCTGGGGATCGTGACCTGCGTCTCGATGCGGCGGACGGCGTAGATGTTGGCCTGGTTGAGCTGGCCGTTGACGGTCTGGCTGTCCTGGCCATCGACGCTGGAGACCTCGGGGATGACCTTGAGCGAGATCATGCCGTTGGGGGAGATGCGCGGCGTAACTTCGAGGATGGTGCCAAGATTGGTGTAGGTGATTTCGGAGCCGGCGGGCGTTTGCGAGGTGCCGGGGGTGATCTTGAAAATCGGGAAGGCGCGGGTGACGGAGAGCTTGGCCATTTGATTATCGAGCGTCACCGAGCGCGGCGTGGCGACGACCTCGGTGTCGCTGTCCTGATTCAGGAACGAGAGCACGCCTTTGACGCCGTCGGCGTTGAGGAACGCGACGGCCGGCATGAATCCCATCGCGGTGTTCGCGCTGATGCCGGGCACGGCGCCGCCGGTCACGGTGTTCAACACGGAGCTTTCCGAGGAGCCGGCGGTGGAGGTGACGGTGCGACCGCCGGGCAGCGTGGTGGTGGTGGTCGCGCCGGGGGAATTGCGCGTGGTCGTGCCGGTGGTGACGCCATTGCCGTAGCCGAAGTTCTGGCCGTGCAGCGTGCCGGACCAGTCGATGCCCCGGACGCTGGTGGGCTTGCGCGAGGTTTCCATGATGCGCGCCTCGATGAGCACCTGCTTGGTGGCGCTGTCGAGGCTGTTGACGATGGAGGTGATGGATTCCCATTCCTTGTCGGTGGCGCTGACGACCAACTGACTGGTGCGCTGGTCGGGTGCGGCCTTGCTGCGCGTGCCGAGGAGCGGCGCGATGGCGGCCATGATGTTGGTCGGATTGCTGTATTTGAGTTGGAGGATTTTGGTGACGAGGGGGTCGGGCTGCTTTTCATCGCGGATGGTGACGCGGGCGATGCGGGTGCGCGGGTCGCGGACGAGCTGGAGATTGTAGTTGGCGAGAATGGCCTCCATCGCCTGATCGGGTGTGACGTCGTTCATGCGGAAGGCGGGCACACGATACGGGGAGGACGAGGCGCGGCCGTCGGGGTTGTTGGTGCTGGCGATGGCGATGCCGCCGGAAACTTTCGGATCGAAGAGCACGTTGAGATCGGCCTGACGCGCGAGGATTTTGATCAGGTCCACCAGGTCGGTGTCGTCGAAGGCGAGCTGGGTCGGTTCGTAGGCGGCGCTGCCGGTGTTTTTGATCGGTGGTGGCGGCAGCGGTCGGGGGAGCGGCGTGGGCGTGGGCGTGATCGACGGCGGCAGCGTGCTCGTGAGCGGTGGCGGTGGGAGCGGATTCGAGAGCGGCGGCGGCGGGGTCTGGGCGGCGGCGGCGACGAGTGCGAGCGCCAGGGCGAACAAGGGCAGGGTGATGAGCTTCATGGCCGATTGGGTTTGGTTGTTTGCCCGTCGCGCGGGCTGCAAGGAACAGCCGCGCACGACACGCCGGGCCACTAAATTAAATGCCTTCTTTCAATTGCAGTTCGCGGTCGCTGGTCTCGCCGTCCACGCGGATGAGGACCGAGCTGTCGCGGATTTCGACACAGGTGACGCGGAGGTCGAGCGGGCCGTTTTTCAACAGCAGCGCCTCGCCGGCCTGCACGTCGTAGGTGCGGGCGTTGGCGCTGATCAGCGCGAGGCGGCGGTAGCCGGGGCCGACGATGCCGCGCAGCGAAAGGGTCACGGCGAGCGGCGGGGGTCGCGGCGGCTCGGGCTGGGTGACGATGGGAGTGGTGCCGGGAGCGGAGCTCTTCGGGCGGACGACGCGGGAGGGGCGACGGCGGCTGTTGGGGAAAAATGGATCGATGCCGGTGCCGGGGTCATCGACAAACACGGCGACGGGCACGCCGGGCAGGGGCACGGACTCGGGCACGGACGGCCGCGCGGAGGCAGTCGTGGAAGCGGAGGCGGCGGTGGCTTCGGGCTGGGTGCGGGCCTGGGCGGAGGAGAGCGCGAGGAGATTTTTCATCGGCGGCCGCGGGGCGTCGGCGGCGCGCGCGGTGGGGAGGGCGAGCGAGAGGAGGGCGAGCAGCGCGAGCAGGAGCAGGGTTCGGAGGTCCGCCTTCAGGCGGCGAGCGCTGCGAAAACCAAGGGAGTGCGATTCGTTAATCGCGGGTGCTGCGGGCGTCGCGCCGCCTAAAGGCGGAACTCCGAACGGGGATGGGAGCGCAGTGTTCATGGCTTGGCCGCGGCGAGGGCGGTGGGTTTCACGAGGGCGACGATGTCCATGCGGAAGTTGAGTTTCTCGGGGTCGTCGTGTTGCACGGTTTCGCTGGGGAGGACCTCGAGGTTTTGCACAAAGAGGTAGGGCTGGCTGTTTTCAAACGCGGCGAGGAAACGGCCGAGATCGTGGTAGTAGGCGCTGCCGCGGATGTTGTAGCGGACGGATTTGTACGGGAAGTCGGGCAGGAGCGTGGCCTTGATTTCCTCGGGCTGGCTGAACACGGGGATGTCCACGCGGTAGGCGAGCTTGAAGCGATTGATCGTGTTGATGATCCAGAAATAGAGGTCGCCCGAGGCCATGCCGTCGTCCTCGGTGGTCGCGAGTTTGCGCGTGGCGGCGGCGAGCTTCTCTTCAATGGCCGCGGTCTGGGCCAGTTTCTTCTGGGCGTCGGCGACCTTGTCGGCGGTCTCGCGGGCCTTGGAGAGTTTGAGCGTGATGTGGTCCTGGAGGGTGCCGATGAGGAGGAACCAGATGAGCGCGATCACCACGCCGGTCAGGACGGCGACGAGGATGAGCTTCTGTTTTTTGTCCGCGGTGAGGGTGTTCATGTCAGCGCACCTTTTCGGGGAACGAGCACTCGAGGGTGAAGCCGACGAAGGTCCGGGTCAGGTCGTCCTTGTCCACGGTCGGCTGGGAAAAGCCCTTGAAACGAAAACTGTTCGGGTCGGGAAGCTGCGCCCTGAAATACGGGAGCGCGGCGAGCTGTTCCTTGAACTTGCTGTAATTCTGCTCGGTGGGATTGCCGTAATCCTTGGCCGTGAGCGCGAGGGCGATCTTCTCGGTGGCGGTGGCCGGGCTGGCGGGAATGCGGGTCTTGCCGACGACCCGGGACTTGGTGGCCTCGGTGTATTTGTAAGATTGATCGACGCGGAAACCGGTGACGCTGACATTGTTCACCATGACCTGCTGGAGGGCGTTGAGCGTGTTGGCCCACAGGAAGCGGCTGGCGGCGAGCTGGTGGAGCGCGGCGAGTCGGCCTTCGATTTCCTTGATCTGATTGAGATTGGCGGTGAGCTGGTTGAATTCCTTCTCGAGCTTGCGCCAGTCGTTTTCGCGGGCTGCGAGTTCGGCTCCGGCGCGCTGGAGGCGGATTTGGAGAAAGGCCGCGTAGGCAAACACGAGCACGACGGCGACGGCGGCGGCGAGGATCGCGCGTTTGACCGGATCGTTGCGGCGCAGTTCGTCGGCGAGTTGTTCCTCGGCCAGGAAATTGATGCGGATGGGCATAAGCTAAAAAGCGGCGATGGCCCCGCCGACGGCGATGGTGAGCTGCGGTGCGAGGCCCTCGATTTCACCGAGCTGTTCGGGCGGCAGGGCGAATTGCAGAAAGCTCAGGGGATTCCATGTCTGGCAGGGCACCATCAACTCGGACTGAAGGGCCTGCACGGCGGGTTCCAGGCGTGCGAGACCGCCGGAGAAAAAGGCCTGGGCAACCTGCTTGTCTTCCTGATGCTCGAAGAAATCGATCGACGCGCGCAGCTCGCGGCCGAGCGGAATGAGCAGCGCGGGAAGGACGCCCTCGAGGTCGGTCGCGGGAATATTCTGGAGGCCGCCGAGGCTCTTGGCATCGACGCCCAGCGCCTCCTGCACGCCCTGAACGACGCGGGCGGAACCGAAGTTGACGATGCGATTCAGAATGACCTGGCCGTTGAGAAGGATGGTGATCGTCGAGGTCTTCGCACCGATGTCCACGAGCGCGACGATCGCGGCGGCGAAGGCGTCGGGGAAAGCCATCTCGAACGCGTTGGCGGGGGCGATGAGGCTGCTGGTGACGGTGTCCAGCGACAGGTCGGCCTGGCGGGCGGCGGCGCGGAGATTCTCGAGGAACTGGCGTTTGACGCCGCCGACGAGCACGCGGCATTTCTGGAGCGTGCGATTGGACTCGGGCTTCTTGGTTTCAGTCAGGAGCGACTGGAGATGGCAGTCGAAAAGATGATCGGGCAGGTCCTGCTGCAGGTAGGTTTTGGAGCCGAGCTTGAGCATGATGCGCATGTCGGGCACGGGGACCATGGGCATTTCGGCGTGGCGGATGAGGGCGTCGTTGGGGCCGACGACAAGCGTGATGCGGCGGGTGCGGGCGCCGGTGGCGTTGACGACGGCGCGGAGGTGCGGGCCGAGAATCTCGGGGGCGTAAGGGTTCGGGCCGGTCGGCGTGTCGAGGCGGGCGTAGCCGGCGAGGAGGCAGCGGTCGGACTTGCGCTGGAGGTAAACGGCCTTGGTGTGCTCGGCACCGAGGTCGATGGCGACAATGTTTTCGCGCCGTTTCGAGTGGTTCGAACGGCCGAAGAGGGTGGCAACCGAATTTCGCAGCAGGCTCATCGCAAGTTATTTCTTCCTCCCTATCGGCGGGGCGCACGGCGGCCTTAAGGGGGCGGCGGCGGGAAGTCGGGGCGGACCACTCGGCGGAAAAATCGCAGTGGTGCAAGGCGTAAGCGGCTGTGCGGCCGGGGTTTGGGCACGTGGTCCGGGGTTCGTCAGCGGCGCGAGGACAAAGGGGCGGAACGCGAAAAAGAAATGGCGGGGTGCGGATGCGCCGGAGGAGCGCGGGATTTATGCCGCTTCAGGGTGGAGCGTTGCGGGGAGGTGCGAATGCGCTGCGGCCTCCGGGCGATGAAGGGGCGTGAACGCCACGCTCCGAGCGCCTTCGCGGCACGTTGCGTGATGAATCGCTCACGCCTCCTGCCGTCACTCTCCGCTCGCAGCCGTCGGCCATGATGCCGTGTGGCTGCGGATTTGAACCATGATGACCGATTTCACGAACACCGTTTCCCGCATCCGCACCGGGGCTTTCGCGCTCAGCCTCGGCCTCTTCCTAGCCTCCCACGCCGCGCGCGCGGGCGAAGACTGGCCGCAGTTTCGTGGGCCGCGTGGCAACGGCCACTCCGATGCGACGGGCCTCGCACTGACCTGGAGCGACACGCAGAACGTGAAATGGAAAACCGCCATCCCTGGCGAAGGTTGGTCGTCACCAGTCATCCTCGGCAATCAGGTCTGGATGCAGACCGCGCTCGACAACGGCAAGTCCCTGCGCGCCGTTTGCGTGGACAAAACCGACGGCAAACTTCTCCACTCGACCGAAATTTTTTACGTCGAGGCACCCGAGGAGAAACACGCGCTCAACAGTCACGCCTCGCCCACGCCTGTCCTCGAAGGTGGCCGCGCGTACGTTTTCTTCGGCATGTATGGCGCGGCGTGTCTCGACACGGCGACGGGCAAGGTCCTCTGGAAAAACACCGCGTTGAAACACGATCACGACAAGAACGGTCCCGGCAGCTCCCCCTTGCTCTATGGCGACCTGCTCATCCTCACCTGCGACGGCACGGAACAGCAGTATCTCGCCGCGCTCGACAAGCAGACTGGCGAACTGAAATGGAAAACCATCCGCAGCAACGCCAAGGAACTGGCCGCGAAAAATTTCCATCTCCGCAAGGCCTACCACACGCCGGAGATCATCCAGGTGGGCGGGCGCGATCAGCTTGTGAGCATGGGCGCGTTTCGCGTGAGCGGGCTGGAGCCGTTGAGCGGGCGCGAGATTTGGGCGGTGGACGTGCCGGGCTTCTCGAACGTGCCGCGGCCCGTCTTTGGCGAGGGATTGCTCTTCGTCGCCACCGGTTTCATGAAGCCTGAGCTGTGGGCGATCCGGCCCGACGGCCAGGGCGTCGTCACCAAGACCCACGTCGAGTGGAAGCTCAGCAAACAAGCGCCCGCCAAGCCCTCGCCCATCCTCGTGAACGGCCGCCTCTACGTCATCTCCGACGGCGGCATCCTCTCCTGTCTCGACGCGAAGAGCGGCAAGGAGGTTTGGAGCGAACGGCTTGAGGGCGAATATTCCGCGTCGCCGATTTACGCCGACGGGCACCTGTTTTTCTGCAATCAGCGCGGCGTGACCACCGTGGTGAAGCCCGGCGACAAGCTGAACAAAGTGGCGACCAACACGCTGCCCGACGGCCTCATGTCCTCGCCCGCGGTCAGCGGCAAGGCGCTCTTCCTGCGCACCAAGACGCAGTTGTATCGGATCGAGAAATAGCGGGCGGGGTGCCCCTTCCGCCTCACCGTTGCGGAAACGCCACCTAAGGCCCGACTGGTCAAGGCAGGACTTGTCAAGTCACGACTTGACAAGTCGTGACTTGATAATGAGCCTGCCGGCCATGAGCACTGAATTCGTCGGGCGGCAGCGCGAACTGGCAGCGCTGGAGGCGGCGTGGAAGGCGGAGGGCGGCGCGCTGTGGCCGGTCTATGGCCGTCGTCGGGTCGGGAAGAGCGAGCTGATTGTCCACTTCATGCGCGGCAAGCCGGGCCTTTACTACGTGGGCAAACAGGCCCCGGGCGCGCTGCAATTGCGGGAGTTTCTCGAGGCCGCCGCCGAGGCACTCGGCGAACCGTTGCTGGCCACGTACCCGGCGGCTGACTGGTCCGCCGCGTTCCGGGCGGTCGAGGAGCGGTGGCGCGGTCCGGGGAAGTTCGTCCTGGCACTCGATGAGTTTCAATGGCTGGCGGGCGCGAGTCCGGAGCTGCCGTCGATCATTCAGGCGTGCTGGGACCGCCGTTGGAAGTCGGGCAAGATCATGGTGATTTTGTGCGGCTCCTATCTCGGTTTCATGGAGCGTGAGGTGCTCGGGAAGAAAAGCCCGCTCTTCGGTCGGCGCACCGGGCAGATGCTGCTGAAACCGTTCGGCTACGCGGAGGCGGCGGAGTTTCATCCGCGCTGGTCGCGGGTGGACCAAGCCCGCGCTTACTTCATCTGCGGTGGGCTGCCGTTCTACCTGCGGTGTTTTTCGCCGGCGCTGTCGGTGGAGCAGAATCTCGCCGCCGCGATGTTCGATGAGCTCGGGCCGTTGTTTCGGGAGCCCGAGTTTTTGCTCCGCGAGGAACTGCGCGAGGTCGCCAACTATCACTCGATCCTCAGGGCGCTGGCCGCCGGGCAGGTGACGAACGCGGGGTTGTCCGGGGCCACGGGCATTGGTGATCGGGCGCTGCAGTTTTACCTGAGCACCTTGATGGAGCTGGGCTATGTGCAGCGCCGTTACCCGCTGACCGGCGCGCCACCGCAGGCGCGGCAGGTGCGCTATTCACTCGAAGATCCGCTGCTGCGGTTTTGGTTTCGCTTCGTGTTTCCGCACACCAGCCAGATTGCACTGCTCGGCCCGCAGCGTGCCGTGCAGCAGCTTGTGCGCCCGCAGCTGGATGCGTTCTTCGGACACGCGTTCGAGCGGATGTGCCGAGAGGCGCTGCCGTTTCTCTATGCACAGGAAGGCGTCAGCGCCGCGTGTGAGGTCGGGGAGTACTGGGACAAGGACACGCAGATCGATGTTGTGGGTCTGCGGCAGGATGGCTGGACCGATCTGGGGGAATGCAAATGGGGCGCGGTGCGTTCGGCTGCGGAGCTGCGTGCGGAGCTGGCCGCGCGGGTGGGAAATTTTCCGAACGCGCGGCAGGCAACGCTGGGGCAGCGGTTCTTTACTCGTGCGCCGGTGAAAGTGGCGGAGAGCAAAGGTGGCAATGAGCGCTGGCACAGCCTGGATGATCTGTACGAAGCTGCGGCGGTCTGAGGACAGACGCGCCCGACCTTGGGGTGTGGCTCTCGCGGGCGGGACGCCCGCGCTCCTGGGCCTTACGCCACGGTCATGCCGCCGTTTACTGCGAGGTTTTGGCCGGTGACGAACGAGGCTTGTTCACTGGCCAGGAAGACCACCGCGCCGCCGACATCTTCGGGCACGCCCCAGCGGGCGGCGGGGATGAGCGCGCGGTAGCCGTCTTTCACCGACTGCGGATCGTTCGCGTGGCGTTCGACCGGAATCCAGCCGGGCGAGATCATGTTCACGGTGATGCCGAAGGGGGCGAGTTCGGTGGCCATGCTGCGGGTCCAGCCGTTTTGTCCGCCCTTGGCCGCGACGTAGGCGCTGAAGTTGGGCACGCCGCGTTGGAAAACTTCCGAGCCGATGTTGATGATGCGGCCCCAGCGTTGCGCTTTCATGTGCGCGAGCGTGGCGCGGGTGAGGAGGTAGGGACTCTTGATGAAGAAATCGAGCATCGATTGGTAGAAGGCCCAGTCGTATTGCTCGATCGGTTTCTGCGGCTGGGCGCAGGTGGCGTTGCACACGACGATGTCCACGGGGCCGAGCTTCTTGGTGGCCTGCGCGATCATGGCTTCGATGCTTTCCTGATTCGTCACGTCGGCCTGCGCGAGGAGGCCGGAGTAGCCCCTGGCGGTGAACTCGCGGAACGTCGCCTCCGCCGCGGCGCGGCTGTTGGCGTAATTGATGACGACCTTTGCGCCGGCTGCGCCGAGGGCCATGGCCATCGCCTTGCCGAGGCCTTTGCTGCTGCCGGTGACGAGCGCGACGCGGCCGTCGAGCCGGAACGCGGGCGCGGGTTGGGGCGGGGTTTTGGCGGAGGAAGATTTGGTTTTGCTCATGGTCGGTGCGGGTCGAGGGCTGAAGTTTTTCGCTCGCGGACTGTGGGCAAAACGAGCGCGGAGTGTCAACGGGGGGTAGGCGGTTGCGTCTTCGCTATTCAGTTGGAACGGGAGAGAAAAGGACGGAGACACGATGCACACAGAGAAAACCGAGGGAACCTGTCGGCTGCCGGAAGCCACCAAAACGGCAACGATGATTTACCAACGTGGCCTCGGTTTTCCCTGTACTACAACTCTTGAGAATCCTCGCGCGCCGGGAGGATTTTACCGTGGCACCGACGGTCGAACCCGGCTGCTGCCGTTTATCCCGTTCCCTTCCCTTGCCCTACATTTCCCTGCCCAATTCGGCCGCAGGCACAAGAACCGCTACGTCCCGTCCCACACGCTGGCCGTCTGCCGTGCGAGTGTGTGGTATTCCCATCGGCTCCTTCCCTCCCTGCGTCCCTTCCGATCTCTGCGGTGTTCCACTCCACACCCCCACGAGCGGAGCGTTTCCTGAAAACACCGCATGGACTGGAAGGAACGCAGGGAGGGAAAGGGCGGCAGGGCGCGCATCGCGTTGGTTGCGGCCCCGCCGCCCTGTGTTCATCGAGTGTCTGAGGTTCAAGCTCCGGTTTTCACTGCACGGGCATTAGAATAAACACGGAATGAGAACCCAGAGCATTGGCGTGATTCGCGGCTTTCGCAGGATCCGAAGCCCCGGGTCTGTAGTCGGTGGTAAATTTTCGGGCAGTGCTCGGCGGTCCGCGGGAGGTGTCGCCCCGCCCGGCGACCCCGAGGTTGTTCGAATTGATCCTAATCGGCCCGGCTCCTACATCGGACTGCTTTCCCAGCCGTTGCGATCCTTCGGCCGATTCTACGCTTCCGCTTCACCAGTCCGTCGCGAGCAACCCCGCTAGCAGCAACCCGAGACCGCAGGTAAATAGCAGGAGCAGCAGGCCCTTGCCCACCGCTTCGTTGAGTTGGTCTTCGTAACGCTGGAATGTCATTGGCGTGGCCACCCGGATCAGACGGTGACCCTTCGCATCAAGACTGACGCGCACCGGCCGACCACCCGCGACGCAGGCCGAGCGATGCAGGGCGGGCTTGCGCGGGGCCGGGGGGTGGGATACTCCTGCGGCCCTCGCACCGGGCGCGCGAGCTTGCGGCACTGATTCTCCCAAATGCCCTGATGGTCGTTTCCGGTTCATGAGCTTTCTGACGCCACTCTTCCTTATCGGCACGCTGGCCGTGGCGCTGCCGGTTTTATTTCATCTCATTCGCCGCACCACCAAGGAGCGGATGCCGTTCAGTTCGCTCATGTTCCTCCAGGCCTCGCCGCCGCGGGTGACGCGCCGGAGCCGGTTGGAAAATCTGCTGTTGCTGGCGTTGCGTTGCCTTGCGCTGTGTCTGTTGGGCCTGGGTTTCGCCCGGCCGTTCTTCCAAACGCCCATCGATCCCACCCGCCAAAACGAGCAGGCCCGCAAGGTCATCGTCCTCCTCGACACCAGCGCCAGCATGCGCCGCGAGGGCCTGTGGACGGCGGCGCTGGCGCGGGTCGAGGCCGTGCTGCGCGACGTGCGTCCGGAGGAAACAGCGGCGGTGTTCGCCTTCGATCGCGAGCTGCGCCCGGTGCTGCAATTCGATGACTGGACGCGGCTGGGTGCGGGCGCGCGCGTCGAGGAAACGTTGTCACGACTGCGCGCTCTGTCGGCAGGCTGGGCGGCGACGCGGCTCGATCAGGCGCTCATCGGTGCGGCCGAGGCGCTCGAGGACGCCGACAAAAACGCCAAGCTCCGCGGCCCGCGCCAGATCGTGCTCGTGAGCGATTTGCAGGAAGGTGCGACCACCGAGGCGCTGCAAGGCTACGAATGGCCCAAGGGCATCGAGGTCGTGCTTGAGCCGCTCAAGGCCAAACGCCCGACCAACGCGGGGATGCAACTCTTGCCGGACCTCGAAGGCGCGGGCGGCGCGGGCGCGACCGAGGGCGGCACGCGGGTGCGGGTGTTCAACGCCGGCGAATCCAAGCGCGAGCAATTCCGCGTGCGCTGGGCGGGCCAGCCCGAAACGGCCGCCACTGAAATCTACGTGCCGCCCGGCCAGAGCCGCGTGGTGTTCGCGCCGAAGCCCGCCGATGGCATCGCTGGCGAACAACTCGTGCTCACCGGCGACGAAGAGGATTTCGACAATCGCGCGTTTCTCGTGCCGACGCGCATCGAGCAAGTGCCGGTGCTCTATCTCGGAACCGAGGCGGAAAATGACACCACGCAGCCGCTGTATTTCCTCAAGCGCGCCTTTCAGCAAACGCTCAGGCAAATCGTGCAGGTCGTGCCGCGCAAGCCCGCCGACGCCGCAACGCTGCTTGCGGCCACCAACGCGCCGCTGCTGATTTTCGCCGATGCGGTACCGGACATTGCGGCGCTCCGGCGTTTTGCCGAAGCCGGCGGAATGCTGCTGGCCGTGGTGAAAAACGCCGCCGTGGCGGAGACCGTCGGCCAGCTCGCGGGCGTGGAAAATTTCGCCGCGACCGAGGCGACGGTGAAAGATTACGCGATGCTCGGCCGCATGGATTTGCAGCACCCGCTTTTCGCGCCGTTCGCCGATCCGCGCTTCAGCGATTTCACCAAAATACATTTTTGGAAACACCGGCGGCTCCCGACGGACAAGCTGCCCGGCGCGCGGGTCATCGCGGAATTCGACAGCGGCGATCCGGCGCTGCTGCAAGTCGGCATTGGCCGCGGGAGCCTGCTGGTCCTCGCGTGCGGCTGGCATCCCGCCGACAGCCAGCTCGCGCTCTCCTCGAAATTCGTGCCGCTGCTCTACTCGATCCTCGAAGCCAGCGGCGGCCTCAAGGCCCAGACCGCGCAATACCTCGTCGGCGACCGCGTGGAACTGCCCGCGTCCGCACTGGCTGCGGCGGTCACAGGCGGACCCACCGGCGCGGGTGCGACCAGCATCAGCACGAACGCGAGCCTGAGCACGAGCGTAAGCGTCAGCGTGCGCCGACCCGACGGCACCACCGTGACCGTGCCGGCGGGCACGAATCATTTCACGCACACCGAGCTGCCCGGCAATTACGCCGTCACCGGCGGCGCAAAGCCCTGGCGCTTCGCCGTGAACGTCGCCGCCACCGAAAGCCGCACGACTCCGATGCCGCTCGAAGATTTGGAACGCCTCGGCGTGCCCGTGAAACAACTGCTTCCGCGCGCCCCGCACGCCGAGGAAGCCAAGCGCCGGCAACTCGCCTCCGCCGAACTCGAAAACCGCCAGAAACTCTGGCGCTGGCTCATCGTTCTCGCGCTCGTCGTGTTGCTCGCCGAATCCTGGCTCGCCGGCCGCACCGCACGGACACCGGTGGCGGCAGGTGCGAATTAGGCGCGCACTCTCCAGTCGCTTAGCTCAGATTCGAGGTGCGGTCGGCCGACCATTCACGCGGCGGGCGAACTGGCCGCGGACATGGAATCCAGCCGTCAACGCCCGACGCAACCGACGCCCGTGTGGGAATAATCCTCGCCAGTTCGGTGCTCATCGCGGTCGCACATAGCCGCTTCGATCGCCCCAAGCTGCTCGCGCGTTTGGATGAGAAAAGGTATGGGCTGCGCGCAAAGCGGTCCTCCCAACCCCGGTAGGGACGCGTTGCGCGCGTCCGTAACCCTTCCCCCACCGACGCGCCCGCCTGCAACAGACTCCTGCGCATCCCCCGCGTTCGGATGCGAAAATGTCAGGGCCGCGCGCAACGCGGCCCTACCACGATGGGTAGGGCGCGGTGTCCTCACCGCGCCGCCGAATGCCGAGGACGCGCCAGTCTGGCCGACGGCGGGGTGAGGACACCCCGCCCTACCACCTTCGGCGAAACACGGGCCGGAAAAATCCGCAGCCCCACGCGAAATTCCCCCGGCATCGTCCCGCGATTCCCTTCTGCCGCCGGGAAATTCCGGGGAACCGCCGCGCCCTTCCGGGGATTTTTCTCACGACGGCGGGGGAACGTCAGACGGCGGACGGGGACCGTGGCGAAAATCCACCCCGTCGTCCGATGATTCTCAGGAACTCTCCCACGAATCGGAGGAATTTAGCGAAATTCCCGGCCCCGATTCCATGGTCGATCAACGATTTTCTCCTGATTATCAGCCACTCGAACGTATGTGTCTTCCGCATCAGGGCCTCCGTCTCCCTCGCCTTCGTTCGGAATGGAGGCGAGGGCCCGGGAGAGGAGGTGCTCCGCCACGCAGAGACTATAGGTAAGATTAGGGCACCCCTCTCTCAGGCCCTTGCCCCGTTCGGGCCTCACGGGGCGAGGGAAACGGACGCGCTGGTCCTACCGGCGGCTCCGACACGCGCTTTCGCAACAACTGATAGTCACGGGTAAGATGCACCCGCACGGCATCCGCCCCCGCCCGCGCCGTTGACGCCGTCGGGCACGCCACCTAGCATCCTATCCATGACCGCCACATTGACTGTGCAGTTGGATGCCGAGGTTTTGGATTTCGCCGAGCAGGAAGCGCGGGCGCATCAAATGACGTTGCCGGAGATCGTGCAGCGCCAGTTGAGTGTCATGGCGCAGAACTGGCGGGCCAGTCAGGCCGGTCTGACGCCCGTTACGGATGAATTGCGCGGGAGTCTCCATCTCCCGCCGGAAACGGACTACCGCGAGTTGATCGTGGGAGAACTGCGGAAGAAGTACGGTGAAGGATAAGTTGTTCCTCGATATGGATGTGGCTTTGGACACTAATCTCCTGCTTGACCTCGCCGGGAAGAAGGATTTTGCCCAGGGGTTCAAGGAAACATCAACTAACTGGAGCCATGCCTTATGCCTTTCGGGTAGTCCAACTAAGAATCCCAAAGGGATTCCGGCCTCCAGCCCAGGGTTGCGAGGAACGAGCTACCCTGGGAAAGTGATCGGCAGACCCACAACCCCAACGGGGTTGCGGCCCGGCGGAAGGGGCGTGACGCAACCCCGTTGGGATTGCCGTGAATTCGGGAACGCCGTAAACCGCGTCCGCTCCCCCCTGCCCCGTTGACGCCTCCCGGCACAAGCCGCGAGGCCGACACCCTGCCGAGTTGGAAGTTGGCGACACAGCAGGTTGGGAAACTGCGCTACAATGCCGGGCGAGGGGCAGGGGATGCAAGGGGCGCGGCATTTATGCCGCTTCGACGTGCGCGCCGGCCGGGCCTGCGGGGATTGCGAACGGGCTTGGTGGCGGGCGGCGCGCTTGTTATACGAGGGGATGATTTTATTGCGCGTTCCGTTCGCGTTCTTGGTTTTTGGGCTGGTGGGTTTGCTTGGGTCGTCGTCCAGAATTCGGGCGGCGGAGGTGGCGGGCGGGGAGTTCAAGG
This sequence comes from Verrucomicrobiota bacterium, assembly GCA_014193395.1. Classification (GTDB taxonomy): domain Bacteria; phylum Verrucomicrobiota; class Verrucomicrobiia; order Limisphaerales; family BJHT01; genus BJHT01. The sequence goes on along the minus strand of BJHT01000018.1, from coordinate 11,387 downwards.
TGGTGGCGAATCTGGCTTACAAGAGCGGGGCGGGGCTGTCGGAGTATGAGCAGCAGCGGTGCAAGCTGGACCTGGTGCTGCCGGTGGGCCGGACGAATTTCGCGACGCTGGTCTGGTTTCATGGCGGCGGGTTGACGGGCGGGAGCAAGAGCGAGGGGTTCGCGAAACAACTGGCGCGGGCGTTCGGCGTGGCGGTGGCGGCGGCGAATTACCGGCTAAGTCCGCAGGCGACTTATCCGGCGTATGTCGAGGACGCGGCGGCGGCGGTGGCGTGGGTGCATGGGAACATCGGGGCGCACGGGGGGGACACGAATCTGGTGTTTGTTGGCGGACATTCGGCGGGGGCGTATCTGACTTCGATGGTCGGTCTGGATGTGCGGCTGCTCGCAAAGCATGGGCTGGGTGCGGGGACGCTGGCGGGGCTGATCCCGGTGAGCGGTCAGACGATGACGCATTTCACGGTGCGGACGGAGCGAGGGTTGGGGAAAAATAATCTCACGGCGGACGAGGCCGCGCCGATTTATTATGTCCGCGCGGAGACGCCGCCGATGCTGATGATCATGGGCGATAACGACTGGCCGGCGCGCGCGGAGGAGAATCAGTATTTCGTGGCGGCGATGAAGGTGGCGGGGAATCAGCGGGTGACTTATAGGCAATTTGCGGATAGGACGCACGGGACGATCGGGTCGAAGTTAGTCGAAGCGGGGGATCCGGCGGGGGACGTGATACGGGCGTTTTTGGACGAGTGTAGGAAGGGGCGCGTGGGAGGGGGGAAGTAATTAGTAATTAGTGATTAGTAATTAGTGGGGAGGCGTGGGGGAGGTATTCTAGCCCGTAGTTAAGTCTGAAACTATCTAGTTGAAATGATTCTGGTGAACCACAGAGGCGCGATGAACACAGAGAAGATACGGGACTGGTGGGTGGGGCTGGGGTTTGGGGTTCCCCGTAGAAGCGGCTCGCTGTTCGTATTTCGCCGGAACCGCGTAAACGCGGAACTCCAAACCAGGATTTTCGGACAGGCTCTGACAGTATTGACCTGAGAGACTTGGTTGAGATGAGAATCCAGTTACTACCAATGCGACATTCCCCACTAATCACTAATTACTAATCACTAATTACTTTTTCCCCCTCTGTTCAGTCAGCGAGCTATAACTAAGATCATGTACGATTTACCCCCTGGGTTGGAGACGGTCGGGCGCACTGGTGTGAGGTGGCGCGGGCGGACGGTGGCCTACTTCGGGGGGTGCGATTATTTCCGGCTGGCGAGTGATCCGGAGGTGGTGGAGGCGGCGTGCGGGGCGGCGCGGCGGTTTGGATTGGGGTGGGCGGCGTGGCGGCGGACGGCGGGGAATCGTGGGTTGTATGGGGGGTTGGAGGGGGCGCTGGCGGAGTTTTTCGGGGCGGAGGGGGCGCTGTTGGTGGGCAGTGGTTATGCGACGGGGATGGCGGTGTCGCAGGCGTGTCGCGAGGGGTTTGATGAGGTGCTGGTGGATGAGCGGTCGCATGGGTGCATCGCGGATGTGGCGTCGGTGTTTGGCGGGCGGGTGCGGGAGTTCGCGCATCGGAATGTGGAGGGTCTCGCGCGCATGGTTGCGCTGGAGGGGCGGGAGGAGGGGGTGTTGGTGGTGACGGATGGGATGTTTGCGCATGATGGCTCGGTAGCGCCGCTGGCGGAGTATCGGCGGGTGTTGCCGAAGAGGGCTTGGCTGCTGGTGGATGACGCGCACGGCGCGGGGGTGCTGGGGGAAAGGGGGCGGGGCACGCCGGAGGCGACGGGGGTGGGGAGGCGGCACCTGATTCAGTTGATCACGCTGAGCAAGGCGTTTGGGGCGAGCGGGGGCGCGGTGCTGGGGCCCCGGGCGTTGCTGCGGGAGATTGTGAAGCGGAGCGCGGTGTTCGTGGGGAGCACGCCGCCGCCGTTGCCGATGGCCGCGGCGGCGCTGGCGTCGTTGCGGCGGCTGGCGGACGAGCCAGAGCTGCGGGCGCGGCTGGTGGCGAACAGCGCGTTGTTGAAGCGTGGCTTGCGGGACGCAGGCTGGCCGGTGGAGGCGACGCCGGGACCGGTGGCGGCGGTTTTGCCGCGTTCGGCGCGCGAGGCGGCGAGGTTGCAGCGGCAGTTGCTGGCGCACGATGTTTTCCCGCCCTTCATCCGGTATCCGGGCGGGCCGGACCGCGGGTATTTCCGCTGCGCGGTGTCGAGTGAGCACACGCGTGAGCAGATCGAGCGGTTGGTGGAGGGAATGCGCTTGGAACGGCGGGGGACGCGCTGAGGGAGGCGGAATCTTTCCATGGCATGAACGGAGTGCGATTTCTGGTTGTGTGGCGGCGGCTGTGGCTGACGGCAGGGATGCTGGCGGGGGTGGGGTTGCTGGCGGGGTGTCAGACGGCGGCGTATTACCGGCAGGCGGCGATGGGGCAGTGGCAGATTTTGGCGAACCGGGAGCCGATCGGGGAATTGCTCGCGGGTGAGGAGACGCCGGAAAAATTGAAGGCGCAGTTGCGGCTGGTGCTGAGCTTGCGCGAGTTTGCGGAACGGGAGCTGAAGCTGCCGGTGAACGGGCATTACGAGCGGTATGTGGATGTGGGGCGGCCGTTCGTGGTGTGGAGCGTGCAGGCAACGCCGGAGTTGTCGCTGAAGCCGACGACGTGGTGGTATCCGATTGTCGGGCGGCTGAAGTATCGCGGGTATTTCGCCGAGGCGGACGCGCGGGAATACGCGGCGACGCTGGCGGGACAGGATGTGTATGTGGAGGGAGTCCGTGCGTATTCGACGCTGGGCTGGTTTGCGGACCCGGTATTGAACACGTTCGTCGATCACGGGGAAAACGATCTGGCGCAGTTGTTGTTTCACGAACTCGCGCACCAGCGGCTCTTCGTGAAGGGGGACACGGATTTCAACGAGGCGTTCGCGACGGCGGTCGGGGAGGAGGGCGTGCGGCGGTGGTTGCAGGCGGTGGGGCGGGCGGCGGACTGGGAGAATTATCGCGAGGCGCTGGCACGGCAGGGGCAGTTCGTGCGCCTGGTGCAGGGGGCGCGGGAACGGTTGCGGCGCGTTTACGCGGAGAGTGAGGCGGGAGGCGGGGCGACGGTGGCGAGGCCGAAAGAAAATGTGGCGACGGTCACGGAGCGACGCGCGGGCAAAGCGGAGGTGATCGCGCAGTTGCGGCGGGATTACGAAGCGCTGAAATCCACGTGGGGCGGTTACGCCGGTTATGACCGGTGGTTTGCGCTGCCTTTGAACAACGCCCGCTTGAACACCGTGGCGACGTATCACGATCTGGTACCGGGGTTTCACGCCTTGTTGCAGGCGTGCGGGGGTGATCTCGCCAAGTTTTACGCGGCGGCCGCGCGGGTGGGAAAACTTCCGTCAAGCGTTCGGCGTGCGCGGCTGATGGAGCTGGGCGGGGCACTCCGGCCCGGGCCGGAAATTCCGGGCCGACTGTGCTATGGTTTGGCCGCGGACAGCCCGGTTTCCGTGGAACCGGAACGAAAATTGTTTGGTAAAAGCCGAAATCTGAGGTAACGCTTCGCGAGGATTTGTAAGGATCACAGCAATGAATAACGCCCGCCCCATTATGCACCCGCCCATTTTGTCCCGCATGGTCTTGACTGGTTTGGTTGCCTGGTCGCTCGGAATCGGTGTCGTCCGCGGTGACGATGGCACCAAGGTCGATCTGAAACCGCTCATCGATCTGAAGCCCGCCACGCCCACCGAGCCGAAGTCGGCGCCCGTCCTGCCACCGCCGCTCGACTCCGCGCCGGTCGTGCCCGCGACACCTGCCGTGCCCGCGGTTCCCTTCACGCCATCAGTGGCCATTCCCGCGCCGCCCGTCCCCCGGCCGACGTTCGAACCACTTCCCGGGACCACCCCGCCGCGCCTCTCGACGGAGCCGATCCCGCTGCTGGATGTGCGGCCGAAAGTGGACGCGGCCCCGCTGGATGCGCCGAAAACGGAGGCGAAAGTTGAGCCGTTGATTTCGTTGAATCCAGACGTCACCGGGACGGCCGGCGAGACCCTCACTTCCCGCGCCACGGTGTTGTTTGACACCCAACTGGCGGGTCCGACGCGCATCAGCATTGACGGCCGGCCCCTCGGCGAGCTGCAGCGGTTGCTCGGGGAACGTCCTCAGGCCGTGGTGACGGCTTATGGCGTGCAGTTGTCCCACACGGACGACCGGGCGGTGACCATTTCCTCCAGAACCCGGGAAGTCTTGGTTCAAACCACGGGGATTCCGGGCTGGGCCGCACAGGTTGCGGCGAACAACCAGGCGACCTTCCGCTTCAACGCCGCCAAAACCTATGCCGATGTGATGACGCCGGGAAGCAACAACAAGCCGGTGTTGATCCGCTTCCCCGACGCTGGTATGGCGGAATTGGATGCTGATTCCGGCTGCCGGGTGGACTGCTTCAAGGATCAGACCTACTACGTCTCCGGCTATGGGCGGGTGAAAGCGCAAACTCCCGATGGACAGTTCGTCATGCTTTCGCATCAAGCCCCCTTGACTGCGACCCAGGTGCAGTCGCAATCGCTGGAGCGATCCATCGGCGAGGCGCCGCGTCCGCCGCTCCCGGGTGGAGCACCAATGCCGCCGATCAGCGAAGTGGCTGGAAAAATGGAGCGGGTTCCTTCGACTCCGATCACCGAGGTTTTGATCTCCGGGACGTTTGCGACCGGGTTGAGCGTGGCCGTGGGCGAGCGAACGGTGGAATTGAACGCTGCCAAGCCGTCGGACTCCGTGACCCTGGCGAATGGTTCGGCGATCGAGTTTACGCTGGACCAAGCCGGTCCGGCGCTCGCGTGGCGGGTCAGCAAAGGCTATTTTCACCTGCGGCTCGCGGGTGAAAACTTCGGTCTCTGGCGCGCCTACGCGCTCACCGAGCAATCCGGCACCCTGCGGTGGGACCGATCGACGTCGCCGCCCACCCTTGAGCTGAAGAACACCACCCCGGCCAGTCCGCGCAGCGCCAACAACGTCATCATGGTGGATCTGGCCAAGGATGTCCCACCCTACAATCGCTACTTCGATGCACCGCAGTCGGGCTTCTACGCGTCGGTCAATCCCAACTCCACGTTCTCGTATTCGCCCTCCGACGGGCCGGCTGACGAAACTGGCAACCGGAAATTCCGGGTCGGGGCTTCGGCACCCGTGGGTGGCGTCAATCTCTATCGCGTCCTGGCCGGTATTGCGGATGCGGGCTATAACAAAGAACTGCTCCTTGGAACGGAATGCTTCTGCGTGGAATCCATCGGTCGCGGCGGCAAAGCGCGGGATATAACTCCCCAGCCACCCCAGCCCCGCGGCGCGGAGCCGACGTCTCCGTCGGGGCCGAGTGCCACGAGATTTTCGCTGCTCCCGACCAAGGCACTTAGCAACCCCAGATTTGCGCCGGTGCCCGCGACGCCCTCCGGCGGACCCTAGCCTTGCGGCGGGTGGCAGGGGGTTCCGGGCGCCCATTCCCGCGGATCCCCGCGCTCCATGACCTGAACACGGTTCGGTGACATCACTCATCAGGCGAAAGAATTCGAGCTGCCTGCCACGATCGGAGATCGCGCTGTCGCCGGCTGTTTGAAACGGCGTTTCAAGGCACTCGAGGGCACGGAATTCGTGTCCAACCGGACCAGCCGGAGCTTGAAGCGAAGCGGTGACCGGGCGGGTGTTGATCGGGAAACGGCCCCGGTCCGACCGAGATTCGATGGCCAGATGCTTCTCCTTTGCGGCTAGAGTTGGAAGTTAGAAACCACGGAATACACTCATAAACCCGGACGGAAACCATTTTCCGTAGCCTAACTTACCCGGGGAAATCGGCTGTTGGAAATCTCCGCGCCCATCCTTGGTGACCGATATTGGTCCGTCATGGAGCTACCGTTTTCAGGTTGGCTCGAATGGATTGATCAACGAGTCCACCATCAGTTGTTTCGAACCGCTCCCTTGGCTCCGCGGGCGGCCACTGCATCCCCCACGGGCAAACGATATTCGCCCCGGGCCGATCGCACGATCGCTCAATGCTGGCCGGCCTTCTGGGCGTCGCCGTTCCGAAACATTTCCGAGATCTTGATCAAACCATTGGTGGACAGGATCGTTGTCCTGCGCGGCGTCTGCGCCGCAACCATCGGGACTTCAATTGCTGGGGCGGTTCGCGAGGCTAGTCGCATCGCCCGAGATGGTCCGCGGGCGTGGGTGCCGACCGTGTCGAACCGCGCGGTGAATCGGCCTTCGCAAGGCCCCGTCTGCCTCCGGTGCTTGCGGCGGCGGCGAATGCGTTTCGTCACCGCCGCGAACTTTTTCTGAACCACCGATGACCCAGTGCTCGAAATTCTTGTCCCTGTCTGCGCCTTGGAAACGGGGGCTGCTGGTGGGGGTTGTGATGGCGGCGATGCTCGCTCCGTGCGCCGAGGCCGGTGGAAGCAAGGCGGTCCCATCGGGTGTAGCAGGGAGTGCGGCGGGCGGGCCGCCCGCGCTCTTGGCGACGGTCGCGCCGCCGTCGTCCGCGCCGATCGATTGGATGAAAGAGCGGCAGTTCTGGTCGTTCCGGCCGCCGGTTTCAGCGGCGCGTCCGAACGTGGTGAATGGCCAGTGGCCGCGGCAGCCGCTGGATTATTTCGTACTCGCGTCGCTGGAGGCAAAAAAACTCACGCCCTCGGCCGAAGCCTCGCGGCGCACGCTGATCCGGCGCGCAACGTTCGATCTCACGGGCCTGCCGCCGACGCCCGAGGAGGTCGTGGCGTTTGTGGCGGACACGCGGGCGGATGCTTACGAGCGGTTGATTGACCGTCTGCTCGCGGCCCCCGCGTTTGGCGAGCGATTGGCGAGTCTGTGGCTGCCGCTGGCGCGTTACGCCGAGGATCAGGCGCATCAGGTCGGCTCGGACACGAAGTTGTTTTACCCGAATGCGTGGCGCTACCGCGAATGGGTGATCAACGCCTTCAACCGCGATCTTCCTTTCGACCGCTTCGCCGCGCTGCAACTGGCCGCCGATCAAATCGAGGGCACCAACGCGGCGAACCACGCGGCGCTCGGCTTTCTCGGTCTCGGTCCGAAATATTACAACCGCGGCCGGATCGACGTGATGGCGGACGAATGGGAGGACCGCGTGGACACCGTGACGCGCTCGTTCCTCGGCCTGACGGTTGCGTGCGCGCGCTGTCACGATCACAAGTTCGATCCCGTCACGATGCAGGATTACTACGCGCTGGCCGGCGTGTTCGCGAGCACCCGGATGTTGAATCGCGCGCCGGACGGGAAACCCGAGGACGGCAAGAACGACGCCGCGAAAATGAACCCCGCCACACTGCACATCGTGGAGGACGGCCCCGCGCAGAACCTGAACATTTTCCTGCGCGGCAATCCCGAGCGCAAAGGCCCGGTCGCCGAGCGACGCTTCGTGCGCGTGCTCGCGCCGGGCGACAGCGAGCCGCCCGTCTTCGCCAGCGGCAGCGGGCGCAAGGAACTTGCGAACGCCATCGCCGACCGCCGCAATCCGCTCACGGCCCGCGTGTGGGTGAACCGCGTGTGGGGGCAATTCTTCGGCCGTCCGCTCGTGGCCTCGACCAGCAACTTCGGGCACTCGGGCGAAAAGCCCACGCACCCGGCGCTGCTTGATGATCTCGCGGTGCGCTTCATGGACCGCGGCTGGTCGGTGAAATCCCTCGTGCGCGAGATTGTGCTGTCCGCCACCTATCGCCAGGCCTCGGTGGCCGACGCGGGCAAGACCGCGTTGGATGCCGCGAATGAAAATCTGTGGCGCATGAACCGCCGCCGTCTCTCGATCGAGCAGTGGCGCGACTCGGTGCTGTTCCTCTCGGGTGAACTCGAAGGCGTCGGCGGCAAATCCCTCGAGCTCGACGACGCGAGAAATCGGCGGCGCACAGTCTATGCGCGCATCAGCCGGCTGAAGCTGAACGATTTGCTGATGCAGTTCGATTACCCCGATGCGAATGTGCATTCCGAAAAGCGCTCGGTGACCACGACGGCGATGCAAAAGCTCTTCGTCCTGAACAGCCCCTTCGCCGTCGCGCAGGCGAAATCCGTGGCCGCACGGTTGCACGGCAGCGCGGGCGACAGCGACGAAACCCTTGTGGAACGGGCTTATCGGCAGCTTTTCGGCCGCGAGCCGGACCGGGAGGAAACTGGGGTTGCAGCGGCGTTTCTGCGGCAGCCGACGGCGGCGGGGCTGACACGTTGGGAGCAGTACACGCAGATGCTGCTGGCTTCGAATGAGATGATGTATGTGGACTGAAACATCTGGCGGGTTGCCAACTGAATCGCCCGCCTCGCCATTGGCAACCGCCACCACCGTCTGATATTTTCCCGCCATGACAAAAACCGCGACCATGACCAAGCCCGAAACCTTCGACCGCCAGGCGAAAGCGGAGTTGGCCGAGTTGGCCGAACTGTACCGCGACATGGACCGACGCTTGAAGAACATCCGCAAGCTGGACGCGGACATTGCCAAGCTCCGGACCAGCACGCGGGCGACCTTGGACCGGATGAAAGCCTGGTAGCATGACATGGATTGCCACACTGCTTGGGCACGCAAAGCGACTTTCCGCGGCGCTTGAGACCATCGAACGCAATCGGCAAGACATCAAAGTGCTGCGCGAGGAATTTGGAGAACTCGCCCGGCGGGTGGACCATCTGCATTCGGAGTTCATCGCACTGCGGACCGAAGAGCGGCTGGAGCGCGAGAAGCTGGTGCTCCAACTGGAAAACGCCCTCCTCCGTTTCGAGAAACGCCTGCCCGCGCCCAAATCTGGCCGGAACGCCCAATGAACACCATGAACCCGCCCCTTCTGAGCCGTCGCGATTTCCTCCACCGCACCGCCGCCGGGTTCGGCGCGGTCGGCTTGGCGAGCCAGCTCGGCTCGCGCGCTTTCGCCGGTGGCGCGACGCGTGCATCGCATCTCGCGCCGCGCGCCAAGCGGGTGATTTTTCTCTTCCTCAACGGCGGGCCGTCGCATGTGGACACGTTCGATCCCAAGCCGGCGTTGAAGAAATACGAGGGCCAGCAGCCGACCGGCGAACTCTACAAGAAGAGTAAGGGCACGGGTTTCATGCCGTCGCCGCTGCAATTCGCGAAGCACGGCCGCAGCGGCATCGAGCTGAGCGAGACGCTGCCGAACCTCGCGCGCGTGATCGACGACTGCTGCGTGATCCGCTCGATGCACACCGACGTGCCGAATCACGAGCCGGCGCTTTTGATGATGCACACGGGCAACGTGCAGCCCATCCGGCCGTCGCTCGGTTCGTGGCTGCTTTACGGTCTGGGTTCGGAAAATGAAAATCTGCCCGGCTACGTGGTGCTGCGGCCGACGCCGAAAATCGTGGTCGGCCCCGCGCTTTGGAGCAACAGCTTCCTCCCCGCCGAATTTCAGGCCACGGGCGTCATCACCGCCGACATGGAGGTCACGAAGCTCCTGGCGAATATCCGCAATCCCGCGCTCACCTTCGAGCAACAGCGTGAACAGCTTGATCTCCTCGGGCGGTTGAACGGGCTGCATCTCAAACAGCGCGGCGGCGACAGCGAACTCGAGGGGCAGATCAAAACGATGGAGACGGCCTTTCAGATGCAGCGCAAGGCGATGGACACGTTCGACATCAGCCGCGAGCCGGAGGCGGTGCGCCGCGCGTATGGCGAGACGCCCTTTGCCCGCTCCTGCCTGCTCGCGCGGCGGCTGGTCGAGGACGGAGTGCGGTGCGTGAGCGTGTATTACGTCGGCGGCAGCAACCAGCCGTGGGACACGCACAACGACCACGACAACCAGCATCGCAAGCTCTGCGCCGACGGCGAACAGGCGGCCGCCGCGCTCATCAACGATCTCAAGCAACGCGGCCTGCTCGACGAGACGCTCGTGGTGTTCGGCGGTGAGTTCGGTCGCACGCCCTACGCCGAAAATGCCGATAAGAAGAAGGCCGGCCGCGATCATCATCACACGGCGTTCTCGTATTTGCTCGCCGGCGGCGGCGTGAAGGGCGGGACGGTTTATGGCGCGTCCGACGAACTCGGAATGCACGCGACGGAAAACCGGGTGCATGTCCATGACCTGCACGCGACCATTTTGCATCTGCTCGGGATTGATCACGAGCGGCTGACATTCCGGTATGCCGGTCGCGATTTCCGGCTGACGGATGTGAGCGGACGCGTGGTGCGCGAGATCATCGCGTGAGCAGAAATTGGGGCAGGGAGGAAGTCCGGCAGAAAAATGGGGACAGAAAGAGGGGATGGGTCGGTCGCAGGGTAGGGCGCGTCGGTCCCCAGCGCACCGGCTGGATGTCCACTTGTCGAGCGGCGGGTTGACGGTTCTCCAACGTGATTATGGTGACCAGCTCCTGAAGCGGATCCTTTCGCTGCCGGTGGACGGGCTGGATGACCATCCGACCATTCTCCACGCTCACGCTCACCGTCGAGTCGTTCTTTGCGCCCGTTTGCTTGGTCCGCGCCTTGGGAATCCGGAGCGCCAGAGTGTCTCCCCATTGCGCGATGGTGCCTTCGATGTCGCGTTTTGAGAAAGGCGCCGGATGGGCATCAACCAAAGCAAGGTCATCCTCCCAACGTCGTCGGATCACTCACATCGCCCTTGTTGAACTCGACATATTCCTCGGTGAGATCGGCCGCGTACATGAGCGCGCTGGCGTTGCCGAGATGGAGGTTGATATGGAGATCGAATTCCCGCGGGGCGACGGCGGCGCAGAGGTCTTTGAAGGTCGCCTTGGTCGGCTGGCCGCGCTTGAGCGAGTGGAGAATCTTGCGGCTGCCGGGCGCGCTGTAGCCGATGTCCACCTTGTCCTCGACCACGGTCGCGGCGCTGTAGCCGAGGGCATCGATGATGCGGCCCCAGTTCGGATCACCGCCGAACCAACTGGTTTTCACCAGCGAACTGTTCGCCACGGCGCGTGCCGCGGCGTCGGCGTCGGCGAAGGTTTTCGCGCCGGAGACGCGCACGGTGACGAAGCGCGTGACGCCCTCGCCGTCGCGCACGATTTTCTTGGCGAGTTCGAGACAGACGTGGCTGAGGGCGTTCTGGAAAATCGCGAAATCCGGACTCCCCGGCGTGAGCGTGGCGTTGCCCGCGAGGCCGTTGGCGAGCACGAGCACCGTGTCGTTCGTGCTCATGTCACCATCGACGGTGATGCGGTTGAAGCTGTTGGCCACGGCCTCTTGCAGCGCGGCGTGCAGCGGCCTGGCAGCAATCGCCACATCGGTGGTGATGAAGCAAAGCATCGTCGCGTGCAGGCCGGCGGGTACGGCGGGCGCGGCGGGCGGACGCGCCCCGGTGGCGCGCATGCCGGGCTGGGTCATGCCTGCGCCTTTGCAAATGCCGCCGATGCGGACGGGCTTTTCGCCCCGGTGTAACTCGACGGCGACCTGCTTTGGTTTCGTGTCGCTCG
>BJHT01000017.1:19109-48148 GCA_014193395.1 Verrucomicrobiota bacterium | reverse complement strand
GGTTTCACTCGAAAACCCCTGTTTCATTGGTGTTTTTTGATTGGAGCGGGTGAAGGGAATCGAACCCTCGTCTCAGGCTTGGGAAGCCCACATTCTACCATTGAACCACACCCGCACCTCCGTCCGACGCCTGAGGTTAAATCTCAAGCAGGGGTGTTGATACCGCGCGGCCGGGCGGAGTTCAAGCGTGGAGAATTTTTTCGTCGAATTACTGCGACCCAAGGCCGGCTGCGGGCTGGGAAAACTGTCCTCAACTGCGCCCGCGTGCAGCCACGTTGCTGTCGCCGCTTCACGTCTGGACCGGGAGCATTTCGGGGATTGGTTCGCCGTGGGGCAGGATGTAGAGCGGGCGTCCGGTGTGGTCGGGGAAGGCGGCGGTCCAGTCGATGCCGAGGTGGCGGTAGGCGGTCGCCCAGAGGTCGTTGGGGGTCATGCGGCGTTCGCTCGGGCGTTCGCCGCGGGAGTCGGTCGCGCCGATGATCTGGCCGGTGCGCATGCCGCCGCCGGCGACGAGCATGGACATGGCTTGCGGCCAGTGGTCGCGGCCGGGTTGCATTTGTTTGGTGAGGGTGCTGGGCGAGGTGGAGATGCGCGGGGTGCGGCCAAATTCGCCGGTGACGATGAGCAAAACTTTTTTGTCGAGGCCGCGGGCGTACAGGTCTTCGACCAAGGCGGTGACGGCCTGGTCGTAGTAGGGGAAGCGCCAGCGGGCGTCGTCGAAGATGTGGCAGTTTACGGCGTGGGAATCCCAGTTGTAAGTGCCGTAGCTCGGGAGGGTCTGGCCGGGCGTGGGGTTTTCCATCACGACGGTGACGAAGCTCGCGCCGGCTTCAACGAGGCGACGGGCCATGATGGCGCGCTGGCCGTAGGCGTGGTTGCCGTAACGGTCGCGGAGTTTTTGGGGTTCGCGCGAAAGGTCGAAGGCCTCGCGGGCGCGCGGTGAGGTGAGGATGTCGTACGCCTGCTGGCTGAACTGGTCCATCGTGTTCATCAGGCCGCTGCGGTCCACGTCGCGGCGCAGGCGGTCGAGACCGCTGAGGAGATGGGCGCGGTCGTCGAGGCGTCCGGCCATGTCGGGGGTGAGGCCGAGATTCTGCACCTTGAAATCCGGGGCGCTCGGATCGCCGGCGACCATGAAGGGCGTGGTGCCCGAACCGAGATACGCCGCACCGAAGCTGAAGGTGTCCACGCCCTGTCGTCCGCCATCGACCTCGGCAATGTAGTTGGGCAGCCCGATTTTGACGTGTTCGCGCATCTTCGCGACGACGGAGCCGACGCAGGGGTTGTCGTTGACGAAGCCGGTCGGCTCTTTCGGATTGTAGCCGGTGAGGAAACGTTTGTGCCCGCCGCCGTGGTCGGCGAACTCGTGGGCGATGGAGCGGATGATCGTGAATTTGTCCGCGCACTTTGCGTGGAGCGGAAGGAGTTCGCAGACCTCGAGGCCGGGGACGTTGGTTTTGACGGGAGAAAAAATGCCCCGATATTCGCGCGGCGCGTCGGGCTTCATGTCGTAGGTCTCCAGGTGCGGCGCACCGCCGGGGAGCCAGACAAGAATGACGGCGGTGTCGGGATTGCGAGCGCCGGCTTCCTTGGCGATGGCGCGCATCCGCAGAAGGTCGCTGAAGCCGAGGTCGAGGCCGAGTCCACCTGCGGCGAGTGCGCCGGCTTGCAGAAAACTCCGCCGGGACAGCGGGCCGGCACAACGATTTGATTTGCGATTCATGATTCGGATGACGGGTCTGGCCGCGGCGGGGCGGAGACTCAATCTTGCGCCCGCGCGGCCGGTTTCAGACCCGTGGATGGGGACGGAGTATTCACCGACCCACGGGACGCATGGGAAGCTCCAAGGATAAAGTTCAAAGCTCAAGGAAAGCACCAAGCTGCAAGGGGCAATGCCGGGCCTGCGCCTGCGTGAGGCCGCCCCTTTGAGCCAGCTCCGCCGCCGGGTTTGAGAATGCTTACGGGACCCGAGCAATAGTGCCGGACCTTGGCGGGAAAGCGCCCGCCTCGCAGCAGGCCGCAGGCTGTTCGTGCCGGTCGGGCGCGCCCGCGTGCTCGGAAGTCCACGACCAAACTCGTGTTGCATATGCAACATGAGTTTGGTCGCCCGAATCCGCCGACACCCGCGTTGTGCGCAGCTCGGCTTTCTGATGACAACGCGCGCAGCGGGCCATAGAAATTCCGCGTCCACTTGCACCACCCGAACACTTTTCTCCCATGAGCAAATCCCCCTTGAACCGCCGCAAATTCCTTCAGACTGGTGCCGCCGGCGCGCTCGCCGGCGCGGTCGGCGGCTGCCAGACCGCGTCCACCGGCGCACCAAAACCCGGGCCGACCACGACGTCTCCCACGTCGCTTCGCCGCGAGAACGAGCGCGAGGGCGCGCGCGACTGGCAGCTTACGCGCGTGCGGCTCGACGGTGCGAAGGGCTTCCGTTCGGCGTGGATCGAGGGCTACTGCTCGAAGCAATCCGTGCTCGCGGGAGAAACCCTCGACGTGATGGTCAGTACCAAGCCGGAGGAAAAGTTCACGCTCGAGATTTTCCGCATGGGTTACTACGGCGGACGCGGCGCGCGGCTGATGACCACGTTCGGACCGCTGCCGGGAAAAACGCAGCCTGATCCGCCGGTCGGCGACAAGCGCCTGCGCGAGTGCCGCTGGGAGCCGAGCGTGACGCTGAAGATTCCCGCCGACTGGCGCAGCGGCGTGTATCTCGGGCGACTCACGACCGTGCCCGCGAGCGCGGACAAGCCCTACTGGCAGAGCTACGTCGTGTTCATCGTGCGCGACACGCGGCGCGCGGACGTGCTCTTTCAATGCAGCGACAACACCTGGCAGGCCTACAATCCGTGGCCGGACAAATATTCGCTCTACACCGATCCGCGCGGCGCGCACGCGCTCGACCTCAGCGTGAGTTTCGACCGCCCCTACGGCAAATACGCGCAGATCTTCGATCACCCGCTTTCGGTCGGTTCGGGCGAATTTCTGCTCTGGGAATTTCCCCTCGCCTACTGGCTCGAAGAGCACGGCTACGACGTGACCTACTGCTCCAACAGCGACTGCCTCGACCCCGCGCAAATCACGCGCTGCAAGGCGATGCTCAGCGTCGGCCACGACGAATACTGGGATGTCCGCCAATACGCCGCGGTCAAGCAGGCCATCGCCGACGGCGTGAATGTCCTCTGGCTTTGCGGCAATTCCGTCTTCGGCGTCACGCCCTTCTCGAATTCCGCGGACGGCCGCGCCAACCGCATTCTCACGCGCATCGGCATCTATGGCGGCCTCACCGACGCGGAGGTGAACGAGCAGAAAAACGTGTTCACCGAGCAATGGCGGCGCGCCGGTCCCGACGAGAGTCTCATCATCGGCGCGCGCAGCATCGTGCCCTTCAACGGCGGCGGTGACTGGATTTGCGCGCGACCCGACCACTGGATTTTCGCAGGCACCGGGATGAAACGCGGCGACGCCATCCCCGGCCTCGTCGGCTGGGAACATCACGGCGCGCCCGCCAAACTGCCCGGCCTGGAAGTGCTGGCCGAAGGCAATGTCTGGCGCGGCGGCGTCACGCCCGCGCACTGGACCGCGACGATCTATCCGGGGCCGAAGAAAAATATTGTCTTCAACGCCGCGACGATTTTCTGGGCGCAGGGACTCTCATCACCGCCGGGACACATCCTGCCGTGGTCGCATTGGAGCCGGCCGCACGGACCGGATGAGCGGGTGCAGCGGATTACGGAGAACGTGTTGCGCCGCGCAATCGGGTAGGTGGTGGAAGGCTCTCACCGCTGTGCTCAAATCAGAAGGGATGGTATAAACCTTCCTGCCGCCGACGTGGCCAGCCCTGCATTGCCCGCTGGGGAAACTCCTTTCAATAAGACCCCGCCGCGCTAGGATGCGGCATGGGTTTTACAACTTTTGGGCTTACCCCGTCCGTTCTCGAGGGGGTCAAGGCGATGGGCTACACCGAGCCGACGCCGATTCAACTGCGCACCATTCCGCTGATGCTGGCGGGCCGCGATGTCATCGGCAGCGCTCAAACCGGCACGGGCAAGACGGCCGCGTTTGCGTTGCCGATTCTCTCGAAACTGGAACAGAGCGCCGGCCGCGGCACGCGCGTGCTGATTCTCGAACCGACCCGCGAACTGGCCGCGCAGGTCGAGACCGCCATCCGCGATTTCGCCCGCTTCACCAAGCTGCAGGTCGCGGTCGTCTTCGGCGGCGTCGGCTACGGCAAGCAGAATGACGCGTTGCGCGACGGCGTGGACGTGCTCGTCGCCACGCCCGGGCGGTTGCTCGATCACATGGGCCGCGGGACGTGCCGGCTCGACAAGGTGGAATATCTCGTGCTCGACGAAGCCGACCGGATGCTCGACATGGGCTTCCTCCCCGACGTGCGCCGCATCATCGAGAAATGCCCGCGGCAACGGCAGACGGCGCTTTTCTCCGCCACCATCCCGCCGGAGATCGACACGCTGATCAAGTGGACCATGACCAATCCCGAGGTGGTCGAAATCGGCATCCGCCGCTCGCCCGCCGAGACGGTCCGCCACGTGGTTTATCCCGTCGCCGACGACCAGAAGTCCGACCTCCTCCGCGCGCTGCTCGAACAGGTTCACTACGACTCGGTGATTATTTTCTGCCGCACCAAACATCGCGCCGACCGCATCGCCGCATTGTTGAAGAAGAACAATCACGCGGTCGCCGTGCTGCATTCCAACCGCACGCAGCGCGAACGCGAGCAGGCGCTGGACGGCTTCCGCGACGGGCGTTTCGAGGTGCTCGTCGCCACCGACATTGCGGCGCGCGGGCTCGACGTCGCCGACGTGAGCCACGTCATCAACTACGACGTGCCGCATCATCCCGAGGATTACGTCCACCGCATCGGCCGCACCGGACGCGCCCAGGCGACGGGTGACGCCTTTACGCTGGTGGTCGCCGAGGACTCGCAGCATCTAAACGCCATCGAGCGGTTCATCGGGAAGAAAATCGAGCGCGTGAAACTCGAGGGCTTCAACTACCGCTACTCGACCGTCCTTGAGGCCGACGACAAAAAGGACACGCGCTCGGTGAACGAGCGCCGCGTGCGCGGCGTGCGCCTGACCGGCGGCTATTTCTTCGGCCCCTCGCGGCGGAGGAAGTGAGCCGCGGACGCTCTCTTTGTAGGAGCCGACGTGAGGAGGCTCTAACTTTTCCCCGCGCCGGCAGTGGTCAGAGCCTCTTCACGTCGGCACCTTCAAAGGCGGACAAAACCGCTTTGCCCTTCATGAATTTTCCGCGCGCAATCTTCTCCCGCCGAGTTTTCACCCCATGAGCACCCGCCGCGTTGTCATCGTCGGCGGCGGGGCCGCGGGCTTCTTCGCCGCCATCACCTGCGCGCAAACGCGGCCAGGCACCGAAGTCATCCTCCTCGAAAAAAGCCCGCAGTTCCTCGCGAAAGTGCGCATCTCCGGCGGCGGTCGCTGCAACGTGACGCACGCCTGTTTCGAGCCGCGCGAACTCACGCGCCGCTACCCGCGCGGCGAACGCGCGCTCATCAGCCCGTTCCATCGCTTTCAAGCGCGCGACACCGTCGCGTGGTTTGCGGCGCGCGGCGTCGAGCTGAAAACCGAGGCCGACGGGCGGATGTTTCCCACGACCGATTCCTCGCAAACGATCATCGACTGCCTCACGCGCGAGGCGCAGGCCAGCGGTGTAAAGTTGATTCCCAATCGCGGCGTCGAGCGCGCGACACGGAGGGCCGATGGCGGTTTCGATCTCACGCTTTCCAACGGCGAGCCGCTCCTCTGCGAAGCCCTGCTGCTTGCGACCGGCGGCTGCCGCGCCGCCGTCGGCGGCCAGCTCGCCGTCGCGCTCGGGCACACGCTCGAACCGCCCGTGCCCTCGCTCTTCACCTTCCACCTCGAGACGCCGTGGGTGCGCGCGCTGGCCGGCCTCGCTATCGAGCGCGTCGAGGCCAGCGTGCCCGGCACTGGCCTGCGCGAGACCGGCCCCGTCCTCCTCACGCACTGGGGCGTGAGCGGCCCGGCGATTCTGCGCCTGTCCGCGTGGGGCGCGCGCCTCCTCGCGGAAATGAACTACATATTTCCGCTCCTGCTCAACTGGCTCCCGCATCTCAACGCCGAAAAAGTTGCCGCCGAACTCCAGGCCCGCCGCGCGTCCCAGCCCGCGCGGCTCGTGGTGAACAGCCCCGTCGCGCCGTTACCATCGCGCCTGTGGGAACAGCTCGTCCTTGCCGCCGGCATCGCGCGCGACACGCGCTGGTCGGTGCTGTCCAAGGCGCAGTTGCACCAGCTCACGCAGCAGCTCACGCGCACCGAACTGCCCGTCAGCGGCAAGAGTTTGAACAAGGACGAGTTCGTCACCTGCGGCGGCGTGCGCTTGAACGAGGTGAACCTGAAAACAATGGAGAGCCGCGTCTGCCCGGGCCTCTATTTCGCCGGCGAAGTGCTCGACATCGACGGCATCACCGGCGGTTTTAATTTCCAAGCCGCATGGACCACCGGCTGGATCGCGGGGCAGGCGATGGCGGGAAATGCAGCGGGGAAGTCCGAGTGAGTATCTGCGCAGGTGCGGGCGTAGCAGCGGGGGGCGAGTAAGCTCCAAGGATAAAGCTCAAAGCTCAAGGGAAGGTTCAAGTTACAAGGTTCCAACCCATCTTCCGTGGCGAGGCTGCTGGTGTTCGACAAAAATCCCAAGCTCGTCGTGATCAAAAAAAACCCTGCTGGCACGGGCTGGAACCTGGGACTTGGATATTCCCTTGAGCTTTGAGCTTTATCCTTGGTGCTTCTCCGCCGCCCCTTCCGTCCACTCGAAATGCAGACGACTCCCAATAGTACTTTGGCAACCCGCGCGCCATGTGGCTAGATGACACCGTGTCACGACCGACCCAGTATTCCTTTGGCCGCGCCCGCCGCGATTCCGGCGGCTGGTTCCATTGGTTGCTCGTGCTCGTCATGCTCGGCGTGCTCGGCTGGATCATCTGGGATTACTCACGCGTAGCGCCCGCCAGTCGCGCCGCCGCTCTCGCCGCCCCCCCTGAGCGGCCGCTGCCTTCGCCCCCGCCGCTTCCGCCCGTTCCGGGCGACGGCACGATGTCAACCAACGGCGGCAAAACCCCGCCCCGCGTCGCGATTTCCTCCAATCTCTACACACTCATCCCGCGCCCCGAGCCAACGCCGGAACCCGGTTTCAAATTCATCATCCCCCCGACGCCGACCAATGCCAGCCAACCGGTCACGACGATCACACCCATCACTCCGACCAATCTCATTCATTCCACCAAAGCCCTCCTCGAAGCCCAGATCGCCCTCGCGCGACGCGGCATTTCCCCCGGTTCGATCGACGGCAAGGCCGGCTCGCAAACCCGCGCCGCGCTGCTGAGTTTTCAACGTCAGGAAAACCTGCCGCCCACCGGCGTCCTTGACGAAGCCACGAAGGCGCGCCTCGCCGTCGAAGGCCCGCTGTTCACCACCTACGTACTCAAAGCCGAGGACCTCACGCGCCTCCAACCGCTCGGCACGACGTGGCTGAGCAAGTCGCAGCAGAGCCGGCTCGATTACGAAAACGCCCTCGAACTCGTCGCCGAAAAATTCCACGCCCACCCCGCCTACATCCGCCAGCTCAACCCGACCATCGACTGGCACGACGTACCCGCCGGCACCGAACTCAAAGTCCCCAACGTCGTGCCGCCCGTCGCCCGCGAGAAGGCCGCCTACATCCGCATCCTCCTCTCGCAACGCCAGCTCGAGGTGTACAATTCGCGTTCGAATCTCCTCGCGCAGTTCCCGTGCAGTATCGCCAAGCAGGTCGAGAAGCGTCCCGTCGGCGAACTCCACATCACCCGCGCCGCGCCCAATCCCACCTACCTGTTCAATCCGGAAATTTTTCCCGAATCCGAGGAAGCCCAGCAGCTCAACCGCAAACTCACACTCCAGCCCGGCCCCAACAATCCCGTCGGCACCGTGTGGATCGGCCTCGACCGCCCCGGCTACGGCATCCACGGCACGCCGCGTCCCGAGGACGTCGGCCGCACCGAATCCCACGGCTGCTTCCGCCTCGCCAACTGGAACGCCGAGCTGCTCCTCAAGCTCGTCCGCGTCGGCACGCCGGTGTTCGTCGAGCCGTGAACGCCGCGACCCGCCGGCCGCGCCACACCGGTCGCGCTGACGGACCAGCATGACGTCGCGGGCGGCGCGGCGCGGAAGCTCCAAGGACAAAGTTCCAAGCTCAAGGGAAGGGCTAAAGGACCAAGACCCTCCGAAAGCTTGACGAGCGTACGACACGTCCAGCACGTCCGCGTGGTGCTTGGATCTTGCTGCTTCCCTTGAGCTTTGAACTTTGAGCTTGGCCCTTTTCCCTTCCGCACACTGCCGCTGAATCCCCTCCGCCGAACCCACGTCACTGACCGCCCTGCTTTTAGCGCCAAATACAGCTTCACCCTCACCAGCCAGGACCGGCGACGCGAACTGCCCGAACGCATTTTCATCGGGCGGGACGTGACCGAAACCGCTGCCCACGTGCTGCTCAAGCTCTTCGCATTCCTGATTTTCTACCGGCCCCGGCTGCAGCTCGGACCCAATCTGCACAACGACAACATTCCCTTCGTCCCCGACCTCGTGGAACTCGACTACGAGCTGCGTCCGCGCCTGTGGATCGAGTGCGCCGACTGCGGCACCGGCAAGCTCAACAAGCTCGCCGTCAAAGTCCCCGAGGCCGAAATCTGGGTGATGAAACGCGACCCCGCCGACACCGAGTTTCTCCTCCGTGCGATGGCCCGCGAAGACCTCCGCCGCAATCGCTATCAAATCCTCACGCTCGATCCGGAGATGTTCACCGAAGCCCTGGGCCTGCTCCAGACCCGCAACGAAATCCTCTGGGTCACCGGCGAATTCGAGCCGCCCGAACTCCAGCTCGACTTCAACGGCCTCTGGTTCGATGCGCCGTTCACGGTGACGAAATTCTGACGGAAGCTCTAACGGTGCCTCTACTGCTTTCGCCAGCCGCTTTTTTGGCGAGAGCAGGATGTGCGACAATAAAACCACTGACCTGCACTACCCGGCGCTAATTCTAATGCGCGTTCAAGCTGAGGCTAAGTCGCGCCGGGATTTGCGCGGCTGGCAAGGCGCGAGGAAGGAGCATATCCAAACGGAATCTGTGACTGACGAGCAACGCGGCCAGCGGCGAAAAGAACCAGCGAATTAACCTCAGCTTGAACGCGCATTAGAATAATGAAAACCAAGGCAAGCCGTCCCGCGGAGTGCGGTCAGTAATGCCGTCTGGGCAGGTGACAGGAAATGGTAAACGCAAAACGAGTTCAAATCTGGTCATTCTGGGGAGAGTTTGTGAGGCTTCGCCGCATCTTTCTTCCGCCCCAAACGCTCCTTTGCTTTGGCATTTAGGAGGGTTTTGGGAGTAACAAAACTCCTCAAATTGTTCGACCGGCGTTTACCATTGCTTGTCACTCGACCGCTTACCATTTCCTGTCACCTGCCCCCGTCTTATTAGTGCCGGTTAGGGCAGAGCATGGCTTGGCAGTAAAGACTCGATACTTGGGTATCGCCAGCGAGGGGAGCAAGCGAATGCATCAGCTGTTGATGAAGCTTCTTCCGCAGCATCGCGCCCCAGAGGAAATCAACATCTGTCACCTTTGGGCATTCACTGCTCGCTGCCCCTACTGCGAAGGCTTGGTGGCCGTATCACCAAAGTGCCGACTTGCGGCAGACGGGACAGGCGTCTGGCTTGTTCCACGGTGTGTTCGATTCTTGACCGTCATGGTTTCGTTAGTCGAAGGCTCTGGCTATGGCTAGCCCATCGAGAAGACCGCCGAGTGCGTCGAAGCGTTGGTTAAGTTGACACGCCTACAAGACGCGCGAGGGCATGATAACGGTGAGCTAAGTGGTGCCGGCAAAGCGTGGCCCCACCACTAATCTCTCTTATGACGTTGCCGCGAATCTGCCCCTCCCGCAATCCTTGACCGCTGCTGATCGCGGCTATGAGCTCAACATCGACTTCGATTCCGCTCTGCTCACGCCGCAGGAAATCCAGTCCCTCGCGGCTACATTGCCAAAATTCGATAGGAGCCTCGGAGCATTTTCCTCCGTCCGCCGGTTACGGAACTAAGTCCTTGAGCGGGGCGATTTCGGCCTTAGTTGCATCAAACCGCATGACCCACACGCCGCCGCCCCAGGCAGAGTCGCCCAACCACACCAAGCCACGCTTCGCGTCGTAGGCAATGCCGGTACTGACTTCGGACTTGTCGAATGGCCGTTCCTTCTCGCCGGCGGCAAACGCCAGTTTCACTGTCACCCAGCGGTTCCTGGCTGGGTCGTAGGCGGGGAACAGATTCGGCGAACGCTTTTGCTCGCCTGCCATTGTCAGCCGGCCTGGCCATAGGAATAGGTCGGCGTCCGGTAGATAGACTGATTCGCGGAGAAACATCCGTCGCGCGCCGGACGTACTCATACCCTCCGGGTTCAGCGGTTCAATCTTCAGCGTCGCCAGGTCGAGGGCATGAATCTGCCCGTCGAATGGTTTGGCGTAACCACCGAGCGTCGTGAATAGCATGCGGTCGCGTTTCGGGTCATAGACCATGCCGCAACTGTCCACCGCCGTTCCGGGCATCTTGCCTTGCGGCGTGAGCGGTCTCCACTCCAGAGTCTTGGCATCCAGCAGCCAGAGCTTGTTGCCGTACCAATCTAGCATTCCGTGTTTGGTATGGCGGAGCTGCGAATTGTAAGCGTCGTTGCCCATGCCGGTCGCATTGCGATGACGCGACACCCAGTCAGCCTTCTCCGGGTCGTAGAGATAGAAGTAGGGATCTATCTTTTGATCGTTCGCGCCATTCATCACCATTTTCTTCAATTCCGGCTCATAGGCTTGGGAATTCCAGACGTGCTTCCTACACCACGGTCGCCGATTGAAATCAAACCCCGACGGATACTGCTCATTGGTGCCGGCGCAGCCGAGGGGCAGTTGGGCCGGGTCACTGATTTCCCAGCGATCAGTTGCCATGTGATAGCGTGCGACGTCGTTGCCCGGGTAGCTGGCATGACCACCGGCCCAGACATAGAGCATGTCCCGGTCGGAATCATAGGCCCACGTCGCCCAGTCACGGCTGATCGTACCCGCTGGCGTTTTCAGCCGAACCCAAGTGTTCACGGGGATGGCTTTGAGCCTGGCCTCGTTGGTAGCGGCGTCGGGACGCGGTCCCTTCATATATTGCTCCGGTCTGGCAGGTGGCCAATACCGGGCCGACCGCGTGTCCGCAGGATAGGTCTGCTCACGGTGACCATCGGCGGACCAATTGTTCTTCCCGACGTCGTAGAACCAGCGCTCGGGGCCCACGTTGAGGTAACCTTTCTCCGGCACGTAGATATACCCGCCGCGCATCGCGATCCGACCATCGCCGAGGGCATCGAAGTGATGATCGCCGCGCGGCTCGGGAGCTGACTCCGGATGACGCTGGAACCACCGGCGTTTGACTGGATCGAACACCCACAGGTCATTGGTCAGATAATCCATGTGGTCGCCGCCGAAGATGACAAACAACTTGGTCTTCGGCTCGAAGGCGATCCGGCTCAACGCCCGGGGCGGCGGCTCGGCGTCGAAGGCTTCGGCGGCGATCTCTATCTCAATCTGCGCCTTGCGCATCGTCGCCAGTTGCTCCGGCGTGATCTGTCCGCCAAACGGCCGGATGTGCCCGACAGCAGTAGCTAGGTGTTTCAGAGCAAATGTCACTTGCCCGGCCTCGTATTCGCCCGGCTCCTTCCAGGCCTTCAGTTCACTGACAAATCTGGCTAGCTTCTCCGCAAGCTTCCCAATGGCGAAATCCACGCCGGACTTTACCAGCCTTGCTTCTTCGTCAGGTGTCTGGCCTTCGAAGAAGATATGCCGCGCCGTGGCGAGCGTGTCCTTGCAGGCGTCGCGCAGCGTGCGCGCTTGAGCGAAGTGCTGCTGCAGCGGATTGGCCTTCCGCAATTCCTCGACTATCGGCTGCCACACGCCGCCGTTGCGGATGCTGGTGTGAGGGTTGCCGTCGTCGGCAGTCTGATGAATGCCACCGAAGGAGAGACCGGAGCCGTCGGACAGTTCGCAGGTCCAGCCCCACAGCACCGGGCGCTTTTCCCATTTGGTGGCCGGGACCGTGTAGGGTTTGCCTCGCGGGCCAGGCTCGGGAATGACGCGTTCCGGGATCGTTGTAAACTTGAAGTCGGCGGGCTGGCTCGCGGGTTCGACCGCGGATACTGCTGCGCCCACCAATACCGCCATCACCATAGCTATCGCGAGCGGGGAAACTGCCGACTTCATTGATAATCTCCGGCGCGATGACTTCAGAATATCCCGTCTAGAATTATTCATGACCACGTCCGTATTCATGCCGCGAGCGAAGCACAAATGCGGGAGGATGAAAGCTGAATTCCACGGCCTATGGCTCTCACCTCAAGTCTGTGCTGATGGCGTTGGTGATCCGGTAGCGATGGCAGCCGAGCAGCCCTGCCGGATGCTCTCGCAGCGTCCAGTTCGATAGCTAGGAACACCGTTCCGGCGAGTGTGCCTCCGGGTGCTAGGAAATCGCCTTCGTACCCGCCGCGCCGTGGCCGGTCTGACCGGGGATCGGCGTCGGGGAGTGCGGGGGGCTGATACCAGACGCTGCGTACGCGTTGCAGCGGTTAGCAGGTGCTCCGGGTACTCCGCGGCGCATTGTAAAAACGGATCAACCTGCGCGATCCGCGACGGGAACCATTGGGGCCGCCGAACCGACGAGATTACTATTCAGCCTCGCGACCTTACGGCCTCTTGCCGATCGCGAAGAGATGCTTCACCCCGCGCACATACAGGCGCCCGTCGGCAAAGGCCGGAGAGGCATCCGCGGGCTCCCCCAGGGGAGACGCCGCGATCTCCTTGAATTCCTTGCCTGCGGCCAGGACGTGCATGATGCCCTTCTTGTCCAAGGCGTATACGCGGCCGTCGGCAAAGGCCGGAGAGGCGTGGAATCCTGTTTTAAAGTCATGTGCCCAGCTCCTCGTTCCATCCTGCACATCAAGGCAGGCGATCAGCCCGTCGCCAGTGGCGAAGAAGACGCGGGAGGCGGCGACAAGCGGGCTGGCCATGGCGGGAAGGGCTTCGGAGGCGGTCCAGAGCACACTGGTCGCCGTTACATCTCCCTCACCGCCCGGCAGGATCGCCGCGCCCTTGGCATTCTCCATCGCCGCCACCACCATGCCGTCCCCGAATGCCGGCGACGGCGTCACCTCCCCCCCGAGACACTTGACCCGCCAAAACTCTTTCCCCTTTTCGGGATCGTAGGCGATTACCCATGGGTTGCCGGTGGTGATGAGCTCTTCGCGTTTGCCAGCCTTGATTACGATCGGCGTGGACCAACTGTTGGGCACCGGGCGCGGCGTGGTCCGCCAGATCTCTTTGCCAGTCGCGCCATCCAGGGCGATGAGTGCCGAGAGCTTTTCATCCGCCATTCCCCCCTGGTCGAGCTGCACGATCAGGAGCGGCCCGTGCGTGAGCAGGGAGGCCGCATGGCCGTAGGCGTTGGCCGGGGCGCCCAAGTTCCTGGCCCAGGCCAGGTTCCCCTCGAAAGAGAACGCCGCGACGGCCCCCGTGGCGAACATAGCATAGACGAGTCGGCCATCCGTAGCCATCGTCGAGGCGGCATAGCCGCCGCGGGAATTGTCGTCCGAGAAGACCGTTGGCCCCGCGGCAGGGCTGTCGCCCACCTTGGAGATCGGCTTTTGCCAGAGGATGGTCCCGGCTAGGACATCGAGGCAGTAAACCTCACAGCGATCCTTGTCGGCGCCGCTCAGAAAGATACGGTCCCTCCAGACGATCGGCGAGCTGTACCCAGGCAGCGGGAGCGCTGTCTTCCAGAGGATGCCTTTGCCGCTCGCTCCGTCCCACTCGACGGGCACATCCTTATGGGAGGAGACGCCCAGACCGCCCGGCCCGCGGAAACGTGGCCATTGGGAGCGCATCTCATCGGTGGAGGCCAAGGGGGGCAACGGCGGCTTGTCGGCTGCAGCCGCTTGCACTGGGAGACCTAGCAGCATCCCGCACAGCAACGTGATGAGCGGCAAGACCGTCGCAACGCGCAACCCGCTCGCTGCTCGTGCCGGGTAACCGCAAACCGAAGAAGAGTGTGAAACCATGGTGACTCCTTATTCGGTGCCCTTGGTCAGGTCAAAGCAAGCCACGCAGTTGGTCATGCGCAGATACATCTTCCCCTCCGCGATAGCGGGGGTTGTGTTTTCGGCTGCGCCCGAGTTCTCCACCTTGCCGAGCAACTCGAACTTCTCGGGCGACGCTTTGATCATGGTCAAGAGGCCGCGCTCGCCGATCGTGAACAGCTTGCCGTCGGCGAAGACAGGCGAACCGTTCTCCACGTAATCGCCGCCGCTGAAGGTCCCCACCTGGTCCCACAGGGGCTTGCCGTCTCCTTCCAGCTTGGTGCAGGTGAAGTGCTTGCCCGTGCAGGCGTAAACGTGTCCGGCGAAGATCACGGCCGTCGTGGCGCTCATGCCGCCGCGATCCCAGAGCTTTTCCGCCTTTTCAGGCGTCATCTTGTAGGCATAGCGCGCTCCCGCCGCGACCAGGTAGTCGCCGCTGACGACGGGGGAGCCGGCCCATCCGCCCGGGACGGACCACAGGACCTTCCCAGTCTTCGCTTCCATGCAGAAGATCTGCTTTGCGTCGTTGCAGAGGACATGGGGCTTTCCGTCTTTGACCCATGCCGTTGCCGAGGAGGAGCATCCTCGGCCGGCCGCGATCGCCTTCTGGTTCCAGACGAGCTTTCCGTCCTTGGGGTCATACGCTGCCAGCCCCAGCTTGGCGCCGCTCCGGACCACGACAAGGCCGTCGACCAACAGCGGCGAGGAGCAGTTCGGGCCATAGTCCGGCGGCGCGCTCTTCCAGATCTCAGCGCCAGTCTCGGCGTTCAGGCAATACAAGGCGAGACAGCCGCTGACATAGCATCGGCCGTCGGCTACGACCGGGGTGCTGGATCCAGAGGTTTCGATATCCGGCATCGGCGCATTGGGATACTCTTTCTTCCACAGGGTCTTTCCGGTCGCTGCGTCCAGGCAGAAGATGGCGTCCTTGGTCTCGGCGTTCACCGTCGGCACGAGCCGCATCAAGGCCTCCCGCTGCGGTCCCTGGATGCCGTTCTCCTTGCACCAGTTGTCGAGTTCGGCTTGGTTGGCGAACTCCTTCTTCCTCGCCTCCTCCAGCTTGGCGAAGAGCTCCAGCGGAATAGCGCGAGTCCCGGCCAACAAGCGGTTCTTCACAAAGGGACCGAACTTTTTCTGCTCATCATCCTTCAGATTCTTGGCGATCCAGTCGTCCGCCCACCCCAGGATCTCCGCGTTCTTCAGTTTTCCCCGGTCTGGCGACAGACGAGCCGCTTCCGACGCCTTGGCCAGGGCCTCGGGCAGCTTGTCCGGACCTTCTGGAACCAACTGGATGTCGATGGCCCATCGGTCTCCGCCGTCGATGCGGCGCGTGATCAGCGGATCTTTCAGTCCGACGAAAAGGTAGGCCTTGCCGCCGCCGACCACGACGCTGCCAAAGCCGCCTTCCTTTTGGGTCGGGATCGGCTCGCTCTGCCAGAGTTTCTTCGGCCCCTTGGCCGGCCATGGAGCCAGCAGCGCCGGCCCCATAGCCGCCACGCCGTCCCGGGTCGGGCCGCGCCACTGGGGCCAGTTCTCCCCCGCCTGCGCCGTGTTCCAGGCGATCAGGAGACATCCGACCACGATCATCGTCCCTGCCAGGAATTTGCTTTCGCGCCCGCCGCACCGGAAACGGTCAGACCGGGGATCGGCGTCGGGGAGTGAGGGGGTCTGGTTCTTTGCGTTCATTGTTTCCTCCTATTGATTGGGCGGCCTACTTCTTCGGCACTTCCGGCGCGGACTTATGGCTAATTTGATGCCATATGCTTCTCCCGTTGACTCAGGTTTGATCATGGCGTTCTGAAGATTGCCTTTTCGTTGGTTCGCGGACCCGGCAGCGTTTGAAAAGCAGCGATTTCCGCAGCAAAGGCATACAAAGATCCGCACGGGACCTTCAGTAAGGCGTTCTGCTCGTCCTTTAAGCACCTGCCGACAGATACCTGAGTCAACGGGAGAAGCATATGATGCCATTAGTTCCTGACACCTTTTCACCCCTCCCCCAACGAAACCGTCCCTCTACTGCTCCCGAACCGGTCGGTCTCTATGTTCATGCGTTGCAGCATGGTCACGAAGAGGTTGGAGAGCGGGGTGTTGTTCTCTCGGTCGAAGCCGACGTGACCAGCGTGTTTGAAACCGCCGCCGGCGAGGACGATGCCGAGGTTTTTGGACTCGTGTGAGTTGGCGTTGCCGAGGTTGCTGCCGAACATCACCATGGCGTTGGCCTTGGTTTCCTCGGGACTGAGCGCCCCCGAGGCGCCGTAGGTGATGCCGCCGGAGTATGAGCAGAGGATTAATTTCCACGGCCCCTCGGTGATGGCGCCGGTCTTGAGGCGGGTGTGGTTCGTTGCCGTTTTCTGGGCGGACTTATCCCTCACATCGTAACTGAGTCCCAAGTGCCACTTGCCGATGCCCGCGGTTTTGTAGCCACACTGCTTGAGGAGCGAGGCCGCGTTGAGGCGGTCCGGCGTCATCATGGGTCTGGCAGTGCCCATGGTCACATCGTGCTGCAGGTAGGTGCGCCAGTTATGACGGCCGGCCAAGAGACCATACCAAGAGGGCGAGCAAACAGAGGAGGTCGAGTGCATGTTCGAGAAGATCATGCCTTCCCTGGCGAGCTTGTCGCAGCACGGCGTCCTAATCTTTCCGTTGGCGGGGTCCATGCACTGGATGTCGGCGTAGCCCAGGTCGTCGGCGAAGACGAAGACAATGTTGGGCCGACGAACGCCATCGACCACCGGTGGCGGTGATGAGGGAGTGTCCGCGGCGCGCGGCGCGGTAAGGGGTGCCAGCAGCAGGGCGGCGAGGGCGACGGTTGCGAACTTGATCATCGGCAGGAATTTGTTTTCGCGCCCGTCGCACCGTGCCCAGCAAGAGCCGGGATCGGCGTCGGGGAGTGAGAGTGCCTTGCGAGTGATACCAGCACTAGTGAGGCGATGAGGGTGAGTGTGCAATCAGAGACCAGGCTCGACCGCCAAGGAGACACAGACGATCTCCTTGTCGTTGCGGGCGTAGATACATTGGTTCGCAAAGGCCGGATGCGACCAGACCACGGGGCGGCCGGGATCGCGGTTGACGGGAGCGAGCAGCGGCGTGCGACTGAGTTCCTCGTATTTTTCCGGGCTGAGTTTCGCGATGATGAGATCGCCCTTTTCGCTGAAGATGAAGGTGCGTTCGCCGTGTTTGATGACGAAGGCGTGTCCCCAGCGTTCGGACTTGCCGCTCGTCGGCGCGAAGGTTTCCCAGAGACGCTCCCCGGTGGCCAGCTTCAGACAGCGGAACTGACCATAGCTGCACGGACTGTAGATGTGACCGTTCTCAATAAGCGGGGTGGCCATGACACTGTGCAATCCGTCCGTGTCTTTCTCGCTCACCTTCTGACTCTGCCAGACCACGGCGGGTTTGTCGGAATCCACGCGCAACAGAACCGAGCCGTTGTAGAAGGAGGTGAGAAAGAGCAGATCACCGACCTTGCGCGGGGTGGGAATGGTCATGCCGAAACGCACGGCCGGTGTGTGCGGATAAGTCCAGAAGACCTTGCCGGTCTCAGGATCGAGTCCGTTCACTGACTCAGGATGCCAGAGGATAAGCTGCCGCTTGCCGGCGAATTCGTAGATCATCGGCGGCGCGTAGCCAGGCTCTTTCGCACTGAGCGCGCGCCAGAGTTCTTTGCCGCTGTCCTTGTCAAACGCCACCACCACGCTGCCGTCACCGCCCGTGAGGCAGATGAGTTTCTGTCCATCGACCAGCGGATGTCCCGCGAAGCCCCACAGCGGCGTCTTGATTCCGAACTCTTTCTTGAAGTCGCGGGACCAGAGCGGCGTGCCTTTCTCGGCGTCGAGGCAAACCAGATTCCCTTCGCTGCCCAGCGTGTAAACCTTGCCGGCGTGAACAGTTGGCGTCGTGCGCGGCCCGGCGGCATAGCTCACGGTGTAGGCGCACTCGTATTCATGCTGCCAAAGCAGCTTGCCATCGGCTTCGTTCAAGCAGAGGACACGCTCACTCCCGGGAATCTGACTGCGCGCAAAGGCATTGGCGGGATTGGTCGCGCCCTTGGCCAATTGACGATCCATGAGATACACCCGGCCTTGTGCGACGGCCGGACCGCTGTAGCCGCCGCCCACCGGGACGCGCCAGCGGCACTTCAAACCATTGGCAGGAAACTTCTCGAGGATGCCCGACTCGCGCCAGACGCCGTCGCGCTGCGGGCCGAGCCACTGCGGCCAGTCGGCGGCGTGCAACGAGGGGGAGGCGAGCAACAGTCCGAGAACGAATACGAGATGGCGAAGGAGGAACATTTCATAGCGAGAGAATCAGAGCGCCGACGGGGCGTCAACGATGCGACTTGGCTGCGAGCGTGGATCCGCCGCAAACGGCGGTTGGGTCATGCGGTGGGCTGGTTGCCTTCGGGGTCGCCGTTTTTTTGAGCGTCAGAGGACGTGCTCGGTGCGGTCGGCGCTGCTACGGGAGTTGGCACCTTGGGGGGCGCCGGCCCGCGCGAACGGGCGGAGAC
The DNA here is from genome assembly GCA_014193395.1 of Verrucomicrobiota bacterium. Classification (GTDB taxonomy): domain Bacteria; phylum Verrucomicrobiota; class Verrucomicrobiia; order Limisphaerales; family BJHT01; genus BJHT01. The sequence continues at coordinate 29,467 of BJHT01000017.1, read as the reverse complement.
CTGCGGGAACAGGGGCAAAGACCAAACAACGCATTGACACCCGCTCCCGCAGGCATAGAACCACTGCGATTTGATACATCGCATCAGCCATTCTCCCTGAACCGCGCAACGTTCCGACAGCCAATATCTTCAGTTGAACCCTCTAAAAAAGACTGTGCTGCTCGTGCTCGGAAGCGCATGGACAGTGCTGGCAGCAAACGGGCAGGAGGCTCCGATCTCTCTGGCCACGGCGAAAGAACGGGGACGCGAAAAATCCCGATTCTTAAAAGAGACCAGTGCCGTCGCGAAAGTCCCCGAATTCATCCCCAAGGCGAACGTAGCTTTCTTTCAAGAGTCGGTGGGGCCGGTCCTGGGAAAGAGCTGTCTGGCCTGTCATGGTCCCGAAAAATCCAAGGGCAGGTTGCGCATCGACAAGCTGAATCCAGATTTGCTGGCCGGCCCGGACGTGGAGCGGTGGCGCGAGGTGTTTAACGCGCTGAGCAAATCCGAGATGCCCCCCAGGGACGAACCGGACTATGCACTCGCGGAAGCGGATCGCGGACGCATCGTTGACTGGCTCAGCGGGGAACTGAATACGGCGTCTCTCCTACGCCGCAACAGCAAGGACCATTCGTCTTTTCGCCGGCTGACGAATTACGAATACCAGTACGCCCTGCAAGACTTGCTGGGGCTACCGTATCCGCTCGCGAACAAGCTGCCGCCGGAAACCGCGTCGGAGGATGGTTTCAAGAACAGCTCGGAATTGCTGCAGATGTCAGCCATGCAGTTTGAGACCTATCGTGAGATCGGACTGAAAGCGCTCCAGCGAGCCACGGTGACCGGTGCGCGTCCGCCAGCCGTCACTTACCTCATCTCAATGCCGGAAGAGATGGATCGGGCCGCGTCCAAAAAGGATGCCAAGGTATCCGACAAGAGTAAGAAGAATTCGAAACGTCCTAAAAATCAGCAGCAGCTTTTTCATCGGGAGACCGGCGAGAGCATTCAGTATTCCGCAGGAAAGTTGCAGCCGCGCGCTGAGCCTGTTGCTGGACAGCCTCCAGCCGTGTCACCGGTGGTGCTGGTTCTTCCCCGAGCCAACGAGTTGAAGCTGGACCTGGATCGCTTTCTTCCCGACGAAGGCATCATGCGCGTTCGCATTCGAGCCGGTCGCTCGACGATGAACCCGGACGAACATGCGAGCCTGCGTCTGATTTTCAGCGCCCACACCAGCAACAACGCCAACTTCTCGCAGGTCGTCAGTGAGCGCGACCTTCCGGTGACGGCATCTGCCGACGACCCTGAGTTTATTGAGTTCACCATCTCACTAGGCGATATCCAGCGGAACCCGTTCCGGAAGCTCAGCACGACTTTTCCCCGGCGGGATGAGTTCCTCCACATTCACAATGTTTCAAATGCCACCGGCCGGGAAGAACCTCTCCAAGTTCTGATCGACTACATCGAAATCAGCGCACCGTATTACGAACAATGGCCGCCGAAAACACACACGGACATCTTCATTGCGAGTAACAACAAAGATGATGAGCAGCTCTATGGCCGAGAGGTCCTGCGTCGCTTCCTGGGACGTGCCTGGCGTCGTCCGGTCAACTCACCGGAAGTTGATCCGTTCATGGCCCTGTTTGCGAAGTATCGTCCGGGGTTCCCGACCTTTGAACAGGCGATGGTGGAAGTGCTGGCGACTGCGCTGGCCAGCCCGGAGTTCCTCTACCTGACTCAAAGAGTGACGACCAACGAGACGAAGTCCCCGGCCAGGATCAGTGAGCTGGAGTTTGCCAGCCGCCTCTCCATGTTTTTATGGTCCAGCATCCCGGACGACGAGTTGCTGCAATCGGCCGTGCAGGGAAAGCTCCGCGAGCCAGAGGTACTGACTAAGCAAATTAAACGCCTGCTGGCAAACCCGCGTGCCCGGCGATTCTCCCAGCACTTCGTAGAGCAATGGCTGGGTTTGGACCGGATGAGCAGTGTGACTCATGTCACGGACAGCGCGTTGCGAGAAGCGATGCAGGAAGAGCCGATTGCCTTCTTTGATGAAGTCCTGCGGCACAACCGCAGCATCATGGATTTCATTCACTCCGATTACGCCATGGTCAACGAGCGACTCGCGGCCCACTACCGTATTCCCAAGGTTTACGGCCCTCATTTCCGCACTGTGCCGGTCTCCCCACAGACGAATCGAGGCGGACTGTTGACCAGTGCGGCGATCATGACAATGAACTCCGACGGCAAGGATTCCCATCCTCTCAAGCGTGGCGTCTGGATGCTGAAACGCATCCTTGACGATCCGCCGCCACCGCCTCCGCCGAATGTCCCGGAGGTTGACCTGACGAATCCCGAGATTCTGAAAATGACTTTGAAGGAACGGATTGCCGACCATCGGAACAAAGCCGCCTGCATCTCGTGTCATGCCAAAATCGATCCCTGGGGAATTGCGTTTGAGAACTACGATGCCCTGGGTGCCTTCCGTACCAGCATCCAGAACAAGCCCGTCGATGCGACTTCGGAACTGTACAATCGGCAGACACTGGCCGGGATCGATGGACTCAAGCGATACTTGCTCACGGACCGACAGGATCAATTTGCCCGGGCGATGGTGCATAAGCTGACAGCCTATGCGCTTGGCAGACCGCTTTCTTTCGCAGACCGTGCTGACATTGACAGTTTGACCGCACAGTTCCGACGACGGGATGACGGCCTGGGTGACCTGATCCACCTGATCGTCGGCAGTAATATCTTTAACTCCAAATAAGTATGGAACCTTTTATGAATGATAAATCCATCATGCTAAGTCGGCGGCAGTTTCTTCGTGGCTCCGGCGTGGCGCTCGCTTTGCCCTGGTTGGAAACATTTGCCGCGGGCAGCCCGGTCCGGGATGAAACGCCGAAACGGTTTGTCAGCGTCTATCACCCGGATGGGGTTGGATTGCCACTCAAGTCCGATCCGGCATGGAAGGACTGGAGCTGGTTTCCCCGGGGCGGCGAGAAGGATTTTGAATTGACCAAAGTGCTCGATGTGCTCGAACCACTGCGGAGTGAGATTACCATTTACTCCGGGCTGTCACACCCCGCTGCCAGGCGGGTTCACGGCCATTCCAACGCGGATCAGTATCTGACGGGCGCGCCCATAGGTGGCGACGGCCCGTATCAGAATTCAATCTCTCTGGATCAGGTGTATGCGGCCCATGCCGGAGACCACACCCGGCATTCTTCCCTGGTCATGTCAACCAATGGCGGCGTGGGCGGCCCTCGTGGCGCCCAGACTCAGTCCTTCAATCGTGAAGGGCGGCCGATTCCGGCGATGAACAAGCCAAAGCAGATCTTCGACCTGCTGTTTGTGACAAGCGGCAAAGACGCCGCCGCAAGGCTGGCGAGAAGCAAGAGTGCCCTCGATCTCCTGATTGACAACACCCGCTCGCTGGGGCGCCAACTTTCCAAACACGACCAAGAAACGCTCAAGCAGTATCTTGATGCCGTGCGCGATACCGAGTTGAAACTCGCGAAGGCTCAAAAGTGGATCGATACTCCAATTCCGAAGGTGGATACCCGTAACCTCCATCTGGATGCCGAGCCGAAAGAAGCCAGACTCTATTTTCAGACCATGTATGAATTGATCTATCTCGCCTTCCTGAGCGACTCGACTCGCGTCGCAACGTTTCAGTTGGGGAGGGAAAATGGCGAAGGCCCACACGACCTGCTTTCCTTAGCCGTTGGTCTTGGGGGTGCTCATGGCCTGACTCATGAGGTTAAAAAACCCGACGGATGGAAAAACCTTGGCACCTATAATCGCTATCAAGCCTCGGAATTCGGTCGTTTCGCGCAGCGACTGAAGGACACTCCCGAGCCGAACGGCAAAGGTAATATGCTGGACAATACGCTGGCCATGCACGGCTCTGCCTCCAGTAGTTTCCATCTTTCACGCAACTATCCGATCATTTCCGCCGGTGGCAAGAACCTCGGCTTCACCAACGGTCGCTATCTCAAGTTCGGCAAAGGCAATGAAGACAATCAGGCCGGCGCAGGGATCGCCAGTGATGCGGGATGGACCAGCAAGATGGAAGTGGAGGAGCTTCCGCTGGCGAAGCTCTTCGTCACCATCTTGCAGCGGCTCGGCGTCGAGAGCGATTCGTTTGCTGGGCACACCGGAGCGTTGCCCCGGGTCTAATTCGGGCAATCGTAAGACTACCAGAACTGAAATGATGGTGGGAGCAGACGGCGGATCTTTGTTTGGATAAATTGCGCGTGTCGCGGATGGCCACGGCATTTCCGGCGACGCGCTGATGTGGGGAAGTGGCGGCGAATAAGGTAGAGTCAGCGATGAGGATTGGACGGGCCTTCTTCACCATGGGCTTTAACTGGGCTTCGAAGCGAAAGATTGCAAACTGGCTCGCGAGAGCATTCCGGCTTCGGAGTTCCCCGGCATACTTCAGCAGCGACCTGGTGAGCGCAGTCATCAGCTTCGCTTTGGTTGTCGGATGCAAGAGTTTGTCGCGTGGTTCTCAAATGAACCGCTCCCGTTTTGGATTGAACCAAGTGACGGAGTGACCGGGCGTGATTTGAACTCGGGGGTGTATCGCTTGCGCGGTGCTAGTTTCATGACTTTTTGATTCCGTAGGTTCTTGATCCGGAACGATGGAGCACGTCAAAGACTCCAATATAGAAAGCAGTTTCCCGAGGAAGACTGCCCTCCAGCCAACCGGTCTTCCTTTGTGTGCCCGTGAATGGCGGTGCTGAACCAGTATGGTGTGCTGCAATTTCCGGCGCGTGGGCCACACCATCCCTCTGACGGCCTGACCTCAGCGTGGGTAGCGGGAGATTCCCAACGTTTCGTCGCCGGTGGAACTATTGTTGCCGGTGAACGTTGGGGTAAGGGTTGGCATGAAATTGACTTCGTGCCGTTTCCGCCCTTCCGCTACCGTCAGCGTCATGCAACACCGTCCTTGCCATTCCCGCCAGCATTCTGCTGTCCCGGCCACCGGATTGATTCTCGGCGTTTTGCTCGCCGCCGCCTTTTCCCTCGCCGCCGCGCCCGCCGTGCAACTCGCCCGCGACGGCACCGCGCACCACTCCGTCACCACCGCCGCGCAGGCCTCACCGCGCGTGCAGGCAGCGGCGAAAACACTCGCCGAAATGCTCGGCAAAATCTCCGGTGCGAAATTTCAAACCACCACCGGCGACGGCCAGCGCGGCCTCGCCGTCGGGCGTGCCGGCGATTTTCCCGGCGTGAATCTCCCGCTGAAATCCGATCCCAAAGACCCGACGCTGCGCGAAGATTACGTCCTGCGCTCGCACGCCAACGGCATCTGGCTCGTGGGCAACACCGATTTCGCGGTCGAGCACGCGGTCTGGGATTTCCTGCATCGCCTCGGCTACCGCCAGTTTTTTCCCGGACCGCACTGGGAAATCATCCCGACGCAGCGCGAGCTGAGCCTCGCGGTGGATGTGACCGAGCATCCATCGTATTACGCGCGCCGCATCTGGTATGGCTTCGGCCCGTGGGATTACGCCGCCGCGCCCTACGCCGACTGGTGCGCGAAAAACCGCGCGACCTCCGGCATTGCGCTCAACAGCGGTCACGCCTACGACGGCATTCTCAACCGCAACCACGTCGAGTTCCACGCCCACGCCGAATATCTCGGGCTGCAAAACGGCGAGCGGCGCACGAGCAAGTTCTGCATCTCCAATCCCGGCCTGCGGCGGCTCGTTGTCGCCGATGCGCTCGCGCAGTTCGCGAAAAATCCCGACGCCGACTCGGTGTCGCTCGACCCGAGCGATGGCGGTGGCTGGTGCGAATGCGCGCCGTGCCAGGCAATGGGCAGCGTCACCGACCGCGCGCTCACTCTCGCCAACGAGGCCGCCGCCGCGGTCACGGCGAAGTACGGCGACAAGTTCATCGGGATGTATGCCTACAGCCAGCACTCGCCGCCGCCGAACATCGCGGCGCATCCGCGTGTGGTGATCAGCATCGCCACCGCGTTCATCACGGGCGGCTTCAGCGTGGATCAGTTGATCGACGGCTGGCAGCAGCGCGCGAAGGTGCTCGGCATCCGCGAGTATTACAGCGTGAACACCTGGGACCGCGACCTCCCCGGCGCGGCGCGGGGCGGCCGGATTCAGTATTTGAAAACGAGCATCCCGCACTTCCACGAACGCGGTGCGCGCTTTCTTTCGGCGGAATCCAGCGACAACTGGGGACCCAACGGCCTCGGCTATTATCTCGCGGCGCGGCTGCTGTGGGATGTGCGCGAGGCCGGCGACGCCGACGCGCTGGTGGCGGATTTTCTCGACCGCAGTTTCGGCCCCGTGCGCCAGCCGATGGCGGAGTTTTACAAGCTGCTCACCGCCGAGAAGCGCCCACCGCTTTCCGATGATCTCGTAGGCCGCCTGTATCGCCGGCTCGACGAGGCGCGGCGCGGCACGACCGATGCCGCGATCCACGCCCGCCTCGCTGATCTCACGCTCTACACGCGCTACGTCGAACTGTGGCTGGATTACTCGACCGCGTCCGGGCCGCCGCGGCAGGCGGCTTTCGAGGCCTTGATCCGCCATGCCTATCGGATGCGGACGACGATGATGATTCACGCCAAGGCGCTCTACCGCGACCTCGCGGCGCGCGACAAAAGCGTGGCCATCCCCAAGCCCGCCGTGTGGAATATCGCCGAGGGAAAAAATCCGTGGAAAAGCAGCGAGGCTTTCGCGCGCAGCGAACTCGACGACTTCATCCGCGACGGCATCGCGCGACGGAAGCTCCTCGACTTCGCCGCCGTGGCTTTCAGCGACAATCTCCAGCCCGTCACGAAACTGAAACTGCCGGACACGCCCGTCGGCAGCATGGGCATTTACAGCCGCGGCACGCGCACCTATTTCACCTGGGTCGAGCAAGCGCCCGCGGTGCTGAAATTCACCGCCACCGGCGGTCTGGTTTACGGCAATCGCGGCCCGGCGAAGCTCGATCTTTTTCCGATCGCCGAACCCGAGGGCAAAGTCGTCGCACACGCCGAGGTCGCTCCGGACAAGGCCGAGCGCGCGGTGGAATTGCGCACGACCTTCACAGGCTTGCACCGCCTCGAAATCAGCGACAGCGCCGCTGGCACACAGCTCGTCTGGCCCGCCGGACAACCCATGACCCTCCAATCCAGCGCCGACGCCCCGGCGGCCCTGCACGGCCGCTGGTCGCTATGGTTTTACGTGCCGAAAGGAACGCCCATCATCGGTGGCTTCGCCGCGGGACCGGGCGCGCTCGTGAATCCCGCCGGAAAAAAAGTCCGCGAATTCGACGCCAAGCCCGGCTACTTCAGCGTGCCCGTCGAGATGGGCCAGGACGGCAAGCTGTGGCAGTTCGCGAACACCGCCGGGCAGCGGCAACTCCTGACCGTCCCGCCCTACCTCGCCCGCAGCCCACAGGAACTCCTGCTCCCGCGCGAAGTGATCGAGGCGGAGGGGCGGGCGGGGAGATGAGGCGGCGACGGTGTGCTTCGAACGCGGCCTGTACCAACTGTGGAACGACTTTGCCCCAGCATGTCCTTGCCTTGATTCATTCGCGAATTCCTCACCTCACATGGTTGCGTCCTCGCGAACTGCTGTCGTGGACATGCCATGCCGGCCTACGAAAGGCGCGCAAGTTCTAACGCACCGGCTGCGTGTCCAGACGCACTTGGGGGCACGGTGGGGAACGAAACGGTGGTTCGCTTTGTCGCGACAGCATTTCTCTGAGTCGGCTCAGGCTTTTCTCGTAGACTTTAGTGTCGGGGTGATCTGGCCCCAGTCTCTGCCGTGCGCCCCGCGAAGCTCTTTCATACATTTGCTCGGCTGTCGCCAAATCGCCTTTCGCCGTCAATAAGCCCGCCAGATTGTTGACGCTGCCGAGCGTGGAGGGGTGCTCCGGCCCTAGGACGCGCTCGAAGGCGTCCAGCGCCCGGCGAAACAACGGGTCGGCCTCGGCCAAGTCCCCCTTCGCATACAATAAATTCGCCAAATTGTTGACGCTGATCAGTGTGGCTGGGTGCTCTAACCCCAGCACGCGCTCGCGATCGGCCAGCCCCCGACGAAACAATGGCTCAGCTCCCGCCATATCGCCCTTGGCGCGCAGCAGGCCCGCCAGATTATTTATGCTCTCGAGTGTGTCCGGATGCTCGGGCCCCAGAACGCGTTCGCGGGCGGCAAGTACTTTGCGAAATAACGGTTCCGCGGATGTCAAATCCCCCTTAGCACACAAGAAACTGGCCAGGTTGTTGATGGTAATAAGAGTATCTGCGCGCTCCTTCACCGGCTCCCGCTCATAGGCTTTAAGCGCACGCTGAAACAACGTTTCGGCCGCAGCCAGATCACCTTTAGACTCCAGCATGACCGCCAGATTGTTGACGCAGATTAGTGTGTCCGGATGCTCGGGTCCCAGCACGCGCTCATAACCTTCCAGCGCCCGGCGATACAGCGCCTCGGCTCCGCTGACATCTCCTCTATCAGTCAGCAGATATGCCAGTCGGTTAAGGCTTGAGAGCGTATTAACATGATCCGGCCCCAAGACTCGTTCGCAGATCGTTAGATTATGTCTTACCAGCGGCTCGGCTTCGGCCAAGCGGCCCAAATTCTTGAGAAGAGTCGCCAGCCGGTCACGAAGTTCCAGCGCCTCGGGTTTCGTCTCCGCCTCGGCCCCTTGATACCGGCGCAGGGCGGCTTGGTAGAGCGCGAGGGCGTCCTCCATTTCCTTGGCGGTGCGGTAGGGGAGCGGTCCGCCGAAGATGGCGCCGGATTCGGCGCGTTGCAGGAGGTGCGACTCGGAGAGGCCGGCCGGGTCGAAGAAGCGGAAGGTGTGTGCGCGCCAGTGCCAGAGGTCGGGGGCCTGGGTGGAGAACTCGCGCATCGCGCTGTCGGTGAGCCAGAAGACCACCGGACACGGGCAGCGCTCGGGGAACAGGTCGCGATGAAGATTGGCGGTGTGGAGGATGCCGCGCTCGTCGTCGCCGCCGGGCAGCCCGGCGATGGCGAGGCCCAGTTTATCTTCCAGTCCGAGGACGACGACGGCCCGTGTCATGCCCGTGGGCGTGGGAGTTTCTCGCAGGTGCCGCTCCAGATCGGTCAGGAGCACGGGCCGCGGCGCGTCGTGCAGGTCCGCGGTCGAGAGGAAGATTTTTTGCGCGGCCAATTCCTGCCGGAGCCGCGCCACATATTGGTCGCGAAACGGGCGGCTGCGGAAGAGGGCGAAGTTCAGGCGGAAGCCGGCCTCGTGGGCCAGCGCCAGCACCAGCTTGCGAAACTCGCGCTCGGGGTCGGGCGAGTGCTCGTCCGCGTCGGACTGCATCTCAGGCGGCGGTGAGCTTGCGGAAGGCATCTTGGAAGCGGCGGCTTTCCTGAATGGTCGGCTGGATGTCGAGCCAGTATTCCTCGCCGTTGTATTGCAGGATGCTGCCGTTGGCGATGAGGTCGAGGAAGCGGTCTTTGCCCGATTCGTCCTCGGGTGCGACGGGATCCTGCTTGGTCTGATGAACGCGGGCGAGCAGCGGGTAATAATACTCGCCGGGCATGAAGGCGCGCTCGAACTCGAGGCGGAATTCCTTGGCGGAATTTTTCACGGCGGCGGAATCAATCCGCGTTTGGCCCGCCTCGAGCGCCGCGAGTTGGGCGTCGCCCAGCAGGCGGATGAGGTCGCGCAGACTGCCGCCGGAGTAGAGGCAGAGCTGGCGGACGGTGGCGGGCAAATCGAACACGGCGTCCAGGTCCACGCGGGCTGTCAGCAGTTTCCGCAGGCCGTCCAGTGCGGGCGCGTTCTCGGTCCCGTCCCGCAGCCGCGGCGCCGGGATGGGCATGTAACGGGTGGTGAAATCGAGCCGGTAGGGAGCGAGCTTCAAACCGACCGGAGCGGTCCAGATGAAGTTCGCCCGGAGCGAACGGAGGAGCTGGCCGTTGTCGCAGAACAAGCGTCGGCCCGGCCCCGGATGGAGGCGGTCGAGATTGTCCTGAATGAGCAACAACTGGTCCGGCTGGCGATGTTTCCGCAACTGGTCATGGACATGATCGAGGAACTCGTTGACGCGCAGGAACAGGTCGGTGGTGTAGTTGTCGAACTTCCGGCGCTGGGTCAGACGGCTGTCTGAATTGGCGAGAAAGCTCGATTGGATGCGGGCCAGGAGCCTGAGGGCGTTGCCGAACCAGCCCGCCTTGAAACCCGCTTCCGCCTCCGCCTCGGTTTTGATCTGCGCCTTGGTTTCCTCGACTTTTTCCAAAGTGCGTTCCGCGAACCAATCGGTGATCTTCTCGACGAACTTTTGATCCAGCTCGACGGGTGACTCCGAGGCCGGCCGCCCGGCCGAAGCGCGCGGATCGAAATGTTCCATGAGGCGGGTCACGAGCCAGAGCAGGACATCGGGGTAG
>BJHT01000017.1:0-19099 GCA_014193395.1 Verrucomicrobiota bacterium | reverse complement strand
GGCATCGAGTTGAATGAGCACGGGAGTGAACTCCGAGCGCAGATCGTCGGCGAGCTGCTTGAGTTCGGTCGTCTTGCCGCTGCCCTGATGACCGACAAATGCCAGGTGCGTGAAGCCCGCGTTTTGCCGGCGTCGTAGCAGGAGGTCGCGCTTCAGATGTTCGAGCAGCGATTTACCACGGGCGGGTCCCAGGTCCACCCGCCACGGGTCGTTGGCGTCGAGCGGTCCGGCGGTGAGAACGCCGGAGATTTCCTGCAAAGTAGTGGCTCGCTTCCGTTCGGTCATGTTGGCCGCAATGGTTGGCAGGCAATGGGGGTGCGGGCAAGACAATGGAGGGCGGGCTGAGGTTTGCCGCGTGGAGAGCGCGCCTCGGCGCATGCGGAGCGCGGGCGGTCCCCGTCCGCAGCGGCGACGAAGGTGAGAGGGGCTGTGGAGATTCCTCGCGCCTTTTCGTGGATGGAGCTGCTGCGACCGGGGACCGGTCGCGCGCCGTGGGGATCGCGTTGTGGCCGCCCGTTTGCAGATTTGTATTTCGCCCGTTGCTGCCCGCAGGCGATAAACACGCGGTCTGGATTGAGTTGCTCGTCGGCGGATGCCGGCGGGGCAGGGGCCGGGGGCGTCGGGGGACGCGGCCGGCGGGGATGCGGGATCGTCAGCCGTTGTCATGTGGATTGTCCGTCTAGCGTTGCGCCGTCCCTACACCTTCGTGGTGGGGGCGCTGGTGTTGTTGCTGCTCACGCCGTTCGTGTTGCTGCGCACGCCCACGGACATTTTTCCCGCGATCAACATCCCGGTCATCAGCGTGATCTGGCAGTATGCCGGACTGAGCGCGGTCGAGGTGGAGCAGCGGCTGATTTACAATCACGAGCGGTCGTTGAGCGCCACGGTCAATGACATCGAGCACATCGAGTCGAATGCGTTCAACGGGGTCGGGGTGATCAAGGTGTTTCTCCAGCCGGGCGCGTCGGTGGATGGCGGCGTGGCGCAGATCACGGCCATTGCGCAGACGATCATGCGGCAGATGCCGCCGGGCCAGACGCCGCCGCTCATCATCCGCTACAACGCTTCGACCGTTCCCATTCTCCAGTATGCGGTGACGAGCAAGAAGCTGTCGGAGCAGGAGCTGTACGACCTGGCGCAGAATCAGATGCGCATCGGGCTGTCCACGGTGCAGGGCGCGTCGGTGCCGTGGCCGTATGGCGGCAAGACGCGGCTCGTATCGGTGGATCTGAACCTGAACGCGCTCAAGGCGCTGAACCTGACGGCGCAGGACGTGGTGAATGCAATCAGCGCGCAGAACCTCGTCCTGCCCGCAGGCAGCGCGAAAATCGGCGCGACGGAATATGACATCGAGCTGAACACCAGCCCGCGGGTGCTCGAGGAGTTGAACGATCTCCCGATCAAATCAGGCAACGGCGGGACGATCTTCATCCGCGACGTGGCGACGGTGCGCGACGGCTATGGACCGCAGCAAAATGTGGTGCGGCAGGACGGTGTGCGCGGGGCCTTGCTGACGATTCTAAAAAGCGGCTCGGCCTCGACACTGGACGTGGTGAAGCGGGTGAAGGAGGCGATGCCGCGCATTCGCGCCGAGCGGCTGCCGCCGGAGTTGGAGGTGCGGGAATTCGCGGACCAGTCGCTGTTTGTGCGGGCGGCGATTGATGGCGTGGTGAAGGAGGGCGTGATCGCGGCGGCGCTCACGGCGTTGATGATTCTGCTCTTCATCGGATCGTGGCGGAGCACGGTGATCATCGCGGTGTCGATTCCGTTGTCGGTGCTGAGTTCGCTGGCGGTGCTGAGCGCGCTGGGCGAGACGATCAATCTGATGACGCTCGGCGGGTTGTCGCTGGCGGTGGGGATTCTGGTGGATGACGCGACGGTCGAGATCGAGAACGTCCACCGGCAGATGGCGACGGGGAAGCCGCTGGAGCAGGCGATTCTCGACGGGGCGGAGGAGATCGCGCTGCCGGCGTTCGTCTCGACGCTGTGCGTGTGCATCGTGTTTGTGCCGATGTTTTTCCTGAGCGGCGTGGCGCGGTATTTGTTCGTGCCGCTGGCGGAGGCGGTGGTGTTCGCAATGCTGGCGAGCTACGCGCTGTCGCGGACGCTGATCCCGACGCTGGTGATGTGGTTTTACCGGAAGGTGCATCGCGAGCACGCGCAGGCGGGCGCGGAGGATGAGGCGTGGGCGTCGGGCGGGACGATGTTCCGGCGGCGCGAGATGCGGCGGATGGGGGCAGTGTTTGCGCCGTTCATCGCGTTTCAGGGATTTTTCGAGCGGGGCTTCGCGCGGTTTCGCGCGGGCTATCGCGCGCTGCTGGCGGACGTGCTGGCACATCGCGGGGCGTTCGCGGTTTTCTTTCTGCTGCTGTGTGTCGCGACGGGTTTCATGACGCCGTGGCTGGGGCAGGATTTTTTTCCGGCGGTGGACGCGGGGCAGTTCCGGCTGCATCTGCGTGCGCGCAGCGGCACACGCATCGAGGAAACGGTGCAACTGGTCGAGCGCGTCGAGGCGGTGATCCGGCGCGAGATACCGGCGGAGGAACTGGCGGGGATGATGGACAACATCGGCGTGCCGAGTTCGGGCATCAGCCTGAGCTACAGCAACAGCGGGCTGATCGGCACGGGTGACGCGGACATTCTCGTATCGCTGAAGCCGGAGCACGCGCCGACGGCGGAGTATGTGCGGCGGCTGCGGCTGCGGCTGAACCGCGAGTTTCCCGGCACGCTCTTTTATTTTCTCCCGGCGGACATTGTGAGCCAGACGCTGAATCTGGGCCTGCCCGCGCCGTTCGATGTGCAGGTCGTGGGGCGCGATCAGGTGCGCAATCGCGCGGTGGCGGCGCGGCTGGCGGATCGCATCCGCGCGGTGCCGGGCGCGGTGGACGTGCGGGTGCAACAGCCGGCGGATCAGCCGAAGGTGCGGTTCGCGGTGGATCGCACGAAGGCGTCGGCGATGGGTTTGACGGAGCGCGACGTGGCCAACTCGGTGTTGCTGGGCTTGAGCGGGAGCGGGCAGGTGCAGCCGGGCTACTGGCTGAATCCGCGCATCGGCATCCAGTATCTCGTGAATGTGCGCGCGCCGGAGTATGTGATGGATTCGCTGTCGGCGTTGAATTCGATTCCGGTCAGCGCGGGCGAGCCGGGGCGGGGCAACGGGCAGTTGTTCGAGAATGTCGCGACGTTCACGCGCACGAACGGGCCGCCGGTGATTTCCCATTACAACGTGCAGCCGGTGATCGATGTCTTCGGCGGCGTGAGCGGGCGCGATCTGGGCGGCGTGCTGCGGGACATCCGGCCGCTGGTGAAGGAGGCGGAGAAGGAATTGCCGCGCGGCAGCTACATGGTGTTGCGCGGGCAGGCGGAGACGATGAACTCGAGCTTCATTGGGTTGGGCCTCGGAATGCTGGTGGCTATTGCGCTGATCTATTTGCTGCTGGTGGTGAATTTTCAGGACTGGCTCGATCCGTTCATTATCATCATGGCGTTGCCTGGCGCGCTGGCGGGCGTGGTGTGGGCGCTGCATTTGTCGCTGACGACGCTGAGTGTGCCGGCGCTGATGGGGGCGATCATGAGCCTGGGCGTGGCGACGTCGAATTCGGTGCTGATCGTGAGTTTTGCGCGGACTTACATGCGGCAGGGGCACACACCGGTGATGGCGGCGTGGGAGGCGGGCACGAGCCGGCTGCGGCCGGTGTTGATGACGGCGTTGGCGATGATCATTGGGATGCTGCCATTGAGCCTGGGGCTGGGCGAGGGCGGCGAACAGAACGCGCCGCTGGGGCGCGCGGTGATCGGCGGGCTGGTGCTCGCGACGTTTGCGACGCTGTTTTTTGTGCCGGCAGTTTTCGGGTTGCTGCATCGGGATCCGAATGAGGAATCGCTCGAGGCGCAGATCGCGGCGGGGGCGGCGAGCGCCGGCGGCGGGCGGCAGGGTGATGGGCCGGTTTCTGATTTTGCGACATGAAGACAAGACGGATTTACAACCACGGATGGACACTGATGGACACGGATGGGGACTGTGCCGGGGCGGTTTTGGAGTGCGGTGACTTGTCACCGCTTTTGCGCAGGCGACTTGTCGCCGTCAAAGTTCCGTGCGCGCCCGGACACGCGCGCGTGCTAGCGCTGGCGCGAGCCGTGGATGCCCCTCTTTCTCGCGCACGATTTCCGTGGTTCGACGGCGACAAGTCGCCTTGGAAAAGCGGTGACCAGTCACCGCACTCCAAATGGGGTGCTTCGACGGTTGCGGCGTCACCTCGCTCTATCTATCCGTGTTGCTCCGTGGTTGCTGAATCCCCGTCTTTTTTCCCGAATGAACTCCCTTGAATCGAACGAAGCGGAATTGCTCTCGGCGGCAGGACGGCGACCGGACACGCCGGCGCATGAGGCGCAGGGGCGCGGGTCGCGGCTGTTTTTTCTCGGCGTGGTGATTGTGGTGTTGCTGGGGTTGGCCTACGTGGCGGGGTTGGTGCCGCGGCGGATGGCGCGGGCGCAGTTGAACAAGGACACGCGGGAACTGGCGGTGCTCGCGGTGTCGGTGGTGAACGCCGCGCCGGCGAAGGCTTCGGGCGCGCCCGCGTTGCCGGCGGAGGTGAAGCCGTGGGTCGAGTCGCCGATTTACGCGCGGGCCAATGGGTATTTGAAACGGTGGACGGTGGACCTCGGCGCGACGGTGGAGGCGGGGCAGTTGCTCGCGGAGATCGAGGCGCCGGAAATAAATCTGGACCTCGCCAGAGTGCGTGCCGAGCTGGCGCAGGGCGAGGCGGGGCTGGCGCTGGCGAAGACCACGGCGGCGCGCTGGGAGCTGCTGCGCAAGGCGGGCACGGTGAGCGAGCAGGAGCTCTCGGAGAAGCAGGCCGATCTCGCGCTCAAGAATGCTGCGGTGACGGCGGCACGCGCGACGGTGACGCGGCTGGAGGAGATGCTGTCATTCACGCGGATCGTCGCGCCGTTCGCGGGGACGATCACGGCGCGGCGGACGGATGTGGGGGAATTGATCGTGGCGGGCAGCGGCAAGGAGCTGTTCCGGCTCGCGCAGACGGGGCGGTTGCGCGTGTTCGTGCAGGTGCCGCAGACGATGACGGCGCGCATCGTGGTCGGGCAGGCGGCGGAGTTGCTGCTGCCGGAACTGGCGGGGCGGGCGATTCCGGCGCGCGTGGCACGCACGTCGGGGATGGTGAACGCAGATTCGCGGACGGTGTTGACGGAGCTGGAGGTGGAGAATCCGAAGGGGGAAATCCTGGCGGGCAGTTACGCGCAGGTGCGGTTCACGGAGACGCGCGGCGACGCGGTGCTGTCGCTGCCGGCGCACTCGCTGCTGTTCCGTTCGGACGGCGCACAGGTGGCCGTGGTGCGCGCGGATGACACGGTGGAGTTGCGCAGCGTGACGATGGGTCGCGATTTCGGGGCGACGGTGGAAATCCTCGCGGGCGTGGCCGCGAACGAGCGGGTGATTTTGAATCCGCTGGATTCGCTGGTAAACGGCACGCGCGTGCGGGTGGTGGAGTTGCCGACGGTGGATGCGGGGAAGTGACGGGAAATTCCTATAGCCGCGAAAGAACGCAAAGAGCGCATAGGGGAGGGGAGATGGAGGTTGCCGGGTGGGATACCTGTTGCCGCGAGCGCGATCAGGCTCGACTGGATGGTAGAGCAACTCCGCCCCGGCAGATGCAACTTCACCCGCGGCGGCAAGCCCGCCGCCAAAACCGTCTTCCAGAGTGCCCGCGAACTCGCCCCTCCCCAGCACTGCGACGGCCCGCGGACCGAACAAGAGGAATCCCCGGCGGAGTGTCGAGTGTGTGTGGCCGGCGTCGCGCGTCCCGTTCAGCCACCCAGATACGCGCTCTTCACCTGCGGATTTTTCCGCAACGCCGCCGCGCTGTCCTGCAGGATGATGCGGCCCGTCTCCAGTACGTAGCCTTCGTGCGAGATTTCCAGCGCCAGATTTGCGTTCTGCTCGACCAGCAGGATCGTGATGCCCTGCTGCCGGTTGATCTCCACGATTTTCTCGAAAATCGTTTTCACCAGCAGCGGCGCGATACCGAGTGACGGCTCGTCCAGCATCAGAAACCGCGGCTTGCTCATCAGCGCGCGCCCGATCGCCAGCATCTGCTGCTCGCCGCCCGAGAGCGTGCCCGAGACCTGCCGCTCGCGTTCTTTCAAGCGCGGGAAAATGTTGAAGACGTACGCCATGTCCGTCGCGATCCCCGCCTTGTCGCTGCGCAAATACGCGCCCATCTGCAAATTCTCCAGCACTGTGAGATTGGCGAAAACCATCCGCCCCTCCGGCACATGCGCGAGGCCCAGCTTCACGATCTCGTGCGCCGGCAACGCCGTGATGTTCCGCCCGTCGAAGACAACCTCCCCCGCTGCCGCCCGCTGCAAGCCCGAGATCGCCCGCAGCGTCGTCGTCTTCCCAGCGCCATTCCCGCCGATCAGCGTGACAATCGCGCCCTGTTTCACGGACAGCGAAATGCCGTGCAGCGCTGCGACCGCACCGTAGTTCACCTGGAGGTTTTTGACTTCAAGCATGGGGTTTCAAAGTTCGCCTACTTCTCGCAACAAATCTTCGTGGATGGAACGGTCGAAGCGAAAGCCTAGCTCGGCCAACCGGTCGAACTCCGGTGCAAGCCGATGGATCAGGCCCATCTCTCTCGCCCGTTTCAGGATTCCCAACGTGCCGATGTATCGAACGCCGATGCGCTTTGCCATGCGTCGCGCAGGTCCATCATCGAGCACCGCCAGGCCCATGTCTTCGATTGCCAGGGCGATGGTTTCGATTTCTCCCGCGTCCAGATTGGATTCCGCCAGCAGTGCCTCTGGAATGGATTTCACCCCGCGCTGTTCCACCCAAGCCAAACGGGTGAGATCGGGCAGCCGAATCCTGCGGTCATGACCTGCTGCAATTTCGGAAATCACCGCTGGGGCAACCGCCACGCGACCGAGCAGGCGCGGCATTAACTCCAGTCGCCCGAGTTGGTGGAGATACTGAAGCGGCGAAGTATCGCTGGCCGCGTCAGCCAAGCCGCGCCTCCCCTTCCAGGTATTCCGCCGTCACGTTCACCGCCGCGATCCCCAGTTTGGGCAGCAATTCGAGAAATTCAGGCTTCGACATTCCCGCAAGCTTTGCGGCCGCCCCCGAGGAGAGCCGCCCCATCTCGAAGAGCTTTAGTGCGCTCAACAGGGCAAACTCGCGGCCCGCCGTGTCGGGAGTGAGATGCAGCGCCTTGAGGCTTGCATCAGGGATTTCGAGCGTGATCTGGCACATAATTTAGTCGGATGTTAGCACAGCGGTGGTGCGACTCGAAGATCATTTCTCCGCCACCACCGTCTCCTCGCCGAGATACGCCTCGATCACCTTCGGATTCCGCCGCACCTCCGCGGGCGTGCCCTCGGCGATCTTCACGCCGTAGTCGAGCACGGCGATGCGTTCGCAGATGCCCATGACCACCTGCATGTCGTGCTCCACGAGCAGCACGGCGAGCCGGTATTTGTCCTTCACGAACCGGATGAGCTGCATCAGCTCGACCTTCTCGGTCGCGTTCATGCCGGCGGCGGGTTCATCGAGCAGCAGCAGCTTCGGACGTGTGGCGAGGGCGCGGACGATTTCCAGTCGGCGCTGATCGCCGTAGGGCAGGCTTTTGGCGGGCGTGTCGCGGTGTTTGCCGAGGCCGAAGATTTCCAGCAGGTCCATCACCTGCGCGGCGATCTGCTTTTCCTCGTTCTGAAAAACTGGCCCGCGGCACAGCGCGTGAACGACGCCGCTGACGATGTGCAAATGAAACGCGACTCGCACGTTGTCGAAGACCGACAGCGACGGAAAGAGCCGGATGTTCTGAAACGTCCGCGCCAGTCCATGTCCCGTGATCTCGTAGGGAGCGAGGCCGTGAATGTTGCGCCCCTGAAACGCGATCTCCCCCGCTGTCGGTTCGTACACGCCGGTGATGAGATTGAACACCGTCGTCTTCCCCGCGCCGTTCGGGCCGATGAGACCGAAGAGCTGGTCGGGCTGAATCTGGAGGTCGAGCGCGTTCACCGCCGTCAGGCCACCGAAGCGGATCGTGCAATTGCGCACGTCGAGGAGCGGTGTTGGATTTGCGGCGGCAGCTTTCATCGCGCTCAAATCTTCGGCTTTGTCGCGCTGCGGTTGGTCCAGGTGAACAGCCCCTGCGGCCGCGCCAGCATCAGCACGATCACCAGCAGCGAGTAGATGATCATCCGCGTGTCGGCAATCCACTTGAGGTTGTTGAACGGCGCGGTGAACGGCAGCGACACGGGCGCGCCCGCCAGCATCCGCAGCCCCTCGGGCAGCAGCGTCAGCAGCACGGCGGCGATGATGACGCCCGTGGTGTTGCCCATGCCGCCGAGGATGACCATCACCACGATCTCGATGGATTTCATGAAATCAAAACCCGTCGGCGCGATGGTGAGAATCGAGTGCCCATACAGACCGCCCGCCACGCCCGCGAAAAATGCGCCGACGACAAACGCCGTGATCTTGTAGCGCGTGGTGTTGATCCCCATCGCCTCGGCGGCGATCTCGTCGTCATGCACCGCGAGGAAGCCGCGACCGTAGGTCGAGTTCACCATGCTGACGACGACATAAACCGTCACCGCGGCGAAGGCATAGACCCAGAAGAGGTTCGTGTAGGCGGGGATGCCGTTCAGCCCCAGTGCACCGCCGAGGAACTCGACGTTGCGCAACAGCACGCGGATGATTTCGCCGAAACCCAGGGTGACAATCGCGAGGTAGTCGCCCTTGAGCCGCAGCGACGGCGCGCCGACGAGCACGCCCGCCAGTGCTGCCACGAGTCCGCCGCCGACCAGTGCCAGCGGGAAGAGCACCTGCACGCCCGCGCCCTGCGTGAGGCCCGGCGCCAGCTTCGGCGCGCCGAACATCGTGATCGCCGCCGCCGTGTATGCGCCCACCGCCATGAAGCCCGCGTGCCCGAGCGAGAACTGTCCGGTGTAGCCGTTGATGAGGTTCAGGCTGACCGCGAGGATGATGTTGATCCCGATGTTGGAAATGATGAGCGCGAAGTACGAGTCGAGCCGCGCGGACCCGGCCGAGACCGCGGCGGCCACGGCGATGGCGGAGAGCAGGACAATTTGGGAACGCGGGATCATTGGGGACATTGTGAATTTCGAATTGCGAATTGCGAATTGCGCCGCCTGAGCCGCCGGCGTGTTCGCCGTGCCCTTGCCCAATTCGCCATTCGTAATTCGCAATTCGACATTCGTTCACACTTTCTCGACCTGCATTTTCCCGAGGAGCCCCGCCGGGCGGAAGAGCAGGATTGCAATCAGGATCGCGAAGGCAATCGCGTCGGTGAAGGTGCTGAAGCGGCTGCCATTCACGAAGGTTTCCACCACTCCTAGCAGCAGCCCGCCGAGGGCCGCGCCGGGGATGTTCCCGATGCCGCCGAGCACCGCTGCGACGAACGCCTTCAGCCCCGGCAGCACGCCCATCAGCGGATCAATGGCCTGGTAATTCAGCGAGTAGAGAATGCCGCCCGCCGCCGCCAGCGCCGAGCCGAGCGCGAAGGTGAAGGAGATGATGCGGTCGTTGTTGATGCCCACGAGCGACGCGGCCTGCGGGTTGAAGGACACGGCGCGCATCGCGGTGCCGATCTTGGTGCGCAGCACGATGTATTGCAGCGCACCGAGCAGCGCGAGCGCGATGACGAGCACGACGATCTGGTTCGAGGCGATGACCAGTCCGGCGACGTGGAACGTGTGGACGGGGAAGAGCGTGGGGAAAGCCTTGGGCGCCGCGCCAAAGATGAATTGCCCCGTGTTCTCCAGCAGCAGCGACACGCCGATGGCCGTGATGAGCACGGTCAGCTTTGAGCGATTGCGCAGCGGCCGATACGCCAACCGCTCGATTAACACGCCCAACACCGCACACACCAGCATCGCGCCGCCGAGTGCCACCAACCCGCTGACCATCGACTCCCGCGCCATCCCGCGCCCGATGTAGAAACCGGCGAACGACCCGACCATGAACACATCGCTGTGCGCGAAGTTGATGAACCGCAGCACGCCATAAACCATCGTGTAACCCAGCGCGATCAGCGCGTAGATCGCGCCAAGCGAGAGGCCGTTGATGAGCTGCTGGAGGAATTCAGTCACGAGCGGAGCGGGATACGTTCGATGTCCAAGGTGCGAACTTCGCGGACGGCGTGGTCGGCACGCCAACTTACCCGCCACGGTCCGAATTGATTTACATGTACTCGCAATCCGCCGGGTCGGATGGATTCAAATTTTGGCGGGTGAAATGGATTGCCGGCAAGTTCCTCAAAAGCCCTCTGCAATCGGTCGCGGTCGCGCTTTGGCAGAACGAAGGCAGATTCCAACAGCGCTCTGTCGGTGGCGTAGGTGTAGCCGAGATTCATCGGCCCTCGGCGATCAGCTTTTGGTGCATCGCCTCAAACTCGGCGGCCGTTACCTTCTCGCCCCGGTCCATCCGCTCCATCCGGCGGTCCAGTTCGGCGAGATATTCCGGATCCTCCTGGTGGGCCAGAACCATCAAATACGCCTGCAAATCGAGCCGTTCTTCGCGGCTTAATTTGGCGACTTCATCCCGGATTTCGGCGAAACTCATGGGCCGAAATTAGAACATTGTCGTTCGCACGGAAAGCCCTCTTTTCCGCGCAATGGTGCGGAAACGCCAGCCGCTCATTGTCCCTCCGCCAACCCTCGTTTGTGGGCTGCCACCGTGTCCCCTTCCGGCACCTTCTGCCCCGGTTCCACCCGGTCCCTGCTTTCGTCCAGTTCCGCCTGATACTTCGGATCATGCTCGCGGATGAGGAAACCCGGGACCTCGGCCATTTGCAGGCGCTCCGCCTGCGTCATGGCGCGAAATTCAGATCCGATTTCGGTTTTGCTCATGGCGGGAAAATTTCGGCCGGGCGGGGCCAAGGAAAGTCCGCCTTCTGTTCCGCGGAGAGGACGCGTCCTCTGGCTCTCGCGTGGAAAAGAGCAGAGCCTCGTTACCTCGATTCCTACAAACCACGGGCGTTGCCGCTCTCCGTCACGCCCGCCCCGCGGGCAGGAGGTGGCCGAGCGCCTCGGCGAATTGCTCCAGCGTGTACGGCTTGGTCATCGCACCGCAGAAACCGTGCTGCTGAAAATCCGCGATCACCGGATCGTGCGCGGAGCCGCTCGACACCAGCGCCGGAAAATCCGGCCGCAATTCGCGCAAGCGCTGGATCGCTTCCCGTCCACCCATGCTGCCGGGCACGGTGAGATCGAGGATCGCACCGTCAAACGGGTCGCCGTGCTGGAGGGCGGTCTGGAACATCCGCACCGCATCTTCGCCCCGGTCCACGAAATCCGCGCGATAGCCCAATCGCAGCAGCATCGCCGCCATCAGCGTCTGCAACGCGTCGTCGTCCTCGAGCACCAGAATGCGCCCGCGGCGCGCCGCGGTCGCCGTCCGCTCGCTCGAAGCCGGAGCTGCGGGCGCCTTGTCCGTCGCGGGGAGAAAAATGTTGAACGTCGTCCCCTTGCCGAGTTCGGACGTGACGGTGATGCGGCCGCCGTGGTTGCGGATGATCACGTCGCACATCGCCAGGCCCAGTCCGTTGCCGGATTTCTTGGTCGTGAAATAGGGATCGAAAATGCGTGGCAAGGCTTCGGGACTCACGCCGCAGCCTTCGTCGGCGACGGAAATCTGCACGTAATTGCCGGGCGGCAGCGCGAGATTTTCCGCGCCGTTGACCGTCCGGTTCACCGCGTGGATGCGCAGGTAGCCGCCGTGCGGCATGGCCTGCACCGCATTGATCACGAGGTTGTGAATCACCTGATGAATCTGGCTGTTGTCCACCTCGACCGCCCACAGGTCGCGCGGCAACTCGAACACCGGCCGGATGTGCGAGCCGTGCAAACCGAAGCGCGCCGACTCGCGGATGGTTTCCTGCAAGCGGGCCGCGGTTTTAATCGGTGTGCCGCCCTTGGCAAATTTCAGCAACTGCCCGGTCAGCTCGCGCGCCTGCTGCGCCGCCCGCGCGGCCTCGCGCAGGTTCGCCGCGGCCGCGACGCGGTTGGGCAGGTTTTCGTCCGCCAGCGAGACGTTGCCCATGATCACGGTCAGGATGTTGTTGAAATCATGCGCGATGCCGCCCGCCAGCACGCCCAACGATTCGACCTGCACATACTTGCGGGCCTCGGCGGTGAGGCGCTCGTGCTCGGTGATGTCCCGCACCACGAGCACGGCGCCCATGATGGCCTGGCCCGCGCGTTGGCGGAGCGGCGAGACCTTGAAGGCGATGACGCGTTCGCGCCCGTCCCGCGCGGTCAGCAGGCTGTTCTGTGACACGTCGGTCGCCGCGCCGCGCGTCAATGCGGCCTCGAGAAAGCCGATGTGCGGCTCGCGGCGGACGGCGTTCAACGGCGCGAAAATTTCCGCCAGCGGCCGCCCGGTGGCCTCGGTTTGCGACCACCCCGTGAGTTGCTCGGCCACCGGATTCAGCAGCAGCACGTGGCCGGCGGTGTCGGTCGTGATGACGCCGTCGCCAATGCACCGCAGCGTGACGCTCAGTCGTTCCGTCTCCTCGGCCAGCGCCTCTTGCGACCGGCGATGGCCGGCGATTTCGCGGCTCAGAAGTTCGTTGGCCTCGGTGAGTTCGATGGTCCGCTGGCGCACTCGTTCCTGCAGTTCCGTGTTGTGATTTTGCACTTCCCCGCGGAGCCGGAGATTCTCGATGGCATAGGAACAACTCGAAAGGATCACCGCCACCCAGCCCGCCTGCGCCTGGAGCGCGAAGTCCGCCCCGGCGGCTCCGACCGCGGCAAACATGCCAATGGTCCGCGCGCGCGTGCCGAGCCGGTGCAGCAGCGTGGGGCCGTCGTGCTCGGGACGCGTGCCGGGCACCGGGACAAAGCGGCTCTGGCGCAGCGCCCAGGCGAACGTGCCGGCGCGGATCGAATCATTCACGCGACGCTGCATCTCGCCGCGACCGGCCGCCGGCTGGCACAGGCGCAGTTGAAAATCCCAGTCCGGCGGTTCATTCATCAGAAAGGCCACCGCGCGGAAGCCGCCCAGCTTGAGCAGACATTGAGCCGCCAATTCGAGCACTTCGGCGGCCGCGTGACATTCCTGAATCTCGGCGTGAAACGCTTCGAGCGCGCCCATCAACACCAGGCCGGACTGCGCCGTCGGAGCGGCGGCGGACGCACTGAATTGGCCGGCTTCGCGGCCGGCCGGGGTGGGGGACTGGGAGGGCGCAATCATGTGCGAGCGGGTTGGCACGCCGGGTCAGAGGAACAGCGCCAGCACGTCTTCCATCTGCGCTTCCACGTCATTGCATATCGGTTCGACCAACAGCGGTGCGAGGCCGAGCCGGTTCCACGCGGCGGGCTGCAGCGGCGGCGGGAGCTTCTGGCCGCTGCTCCCGGTCTCGAGCGCCAGCGCCAGCACGTCGGCCACATGCACGGTCGCCGCGTCGAGCAAGTGCCCCGCCGCGTCGTGGGGGCGATGATGGCAGCGCACGGTTTCCGCCAGCGCGGACGACAGCCGCCAGTGGCGGATCAACGCCGCGCCGACTTCGGCGTGGTTCGTGCCGAGCACCGCCTGCTCGCAGTCCACCAGCAGTTTGCCGCCGGCGCGGTAACGGCAGAAAATTTCCGGCACCGCGTCCGTCGCCTTGAGATAGATCACCAGCCGCCCGATGTCGTGCAGCAGCCCGGCCACAAACAGCCGCTCGGGATTGGCCTCGCGGCGATACACCGCCAGCACGCGGGCGACCGTGCCGCACGCGACGCTGTGCCGCCAAAACGATTCCATGTCCACGAAGCCCGAGGAGATGCCCTTGAAAAAATCAATCGCGCAGCGGGCCGTCACCAGGTCCTGCATCTGCTGCAAGCCGATCAGCGTGATGGCCTGGCCCACCGTCTCGATGTCGCCGGGAAATCCGTAGAAGGAACTGTTGGCCAGCCGCAGCAGGCGCGCGGTGAGATCCACATCGTGCTCGATGATTTCGCTGAACCGCCCGATGGAACTGTGGGGATCGTTGAGCGCCGCATCCAGTTGTTGGTACACCGCGGGAAACGACCCCAGCGTGTCGATGTCGGCAATCATGTTGGGCGGACACGCTTTCATGCCGCCTCCCGGAAATGGCGTTTGTGCAATTTCCGCGCAACCAGCAGGCGGCGGACTTCCAGCATCAGCGGGCTGTCGATCATCTGATGCGACAGCACCTGGCAGACCTCGCGATCGGCCAGTTCCGCCGCGCCGGGATCGACCGGACCCGTGCCCGCGGCCGCAGCCGGAGCGGTCTCGGCATCGCGGACCGTGACCTCAACGATGCCCCACGATTGAAACAGCCGGATGTGGCGCTCGCCGATGACCGCCCCCGCGCCAAGCAACAGTTGACGGTCGAGATTGCACACCGGGGCCTGGAGAATCATGCCCGGCTTCAGATCATCCACAGGTAGAGCAGGCATAAGGGGTTTATCAAATTTTGTTCCACCGCGAGCGGCGGTGGGCGGCCCAGGCCTCCCACGCGGCCCGACTCGGGCACCACAGGGCGGTGGCGGAAACAAAGGCGATGGCGGCAGACATTTTCATTCTATCGGAACGGGACCGCGTTCGCTTAAGCCAAACTCCACCGCCGGTTTCGGATCGACACTGCGGGCGGCAGCGGGGGCGGCTGGGCGCAAATGCAACCGCTCGCCTCCGCGTTCACTCTCCTCTACCTTGCGCCATGTTTCTCACCGGACTGGCCACGGCGGTTCCGCCCCGGCGTTTCACGCAGGCGGAATGCTGGGCGGCATTGCAACGCGCCCCGCAGTTTTCGCAGCTCACTCCCCGCGCCCACGCGGTGTTGCGGAAGGTGTTGTCGGGCGAAAACGGCACCGCCACCCGCCATCTCGCGGTCACCGACTTGATGGAAGCCTTCACCCTCACGCCCGACGCATTGCACGCCCGTTTCGCCCGCCACGCGCCCGCGCTCGCCACGCAGGCCGCCGAACGCGCCCTCGCCGCCGCGCGCCTCATGCCCGCACAGGTGGATGCCGTGCTCATCAGCACCTGCACCGGCTATCTCTGTCCCGGCCTCACCAGCTACGTCAGCGAGCGGCTCGGCCTGCGCCCCGACGTGTTCGCGCTTGATCTGGTCGGGCAGGGCTGCGGCGCGGCTTTGCCGAACTGGCGCACCGCCGAGGCGCTGCTCGCCGCGGGCCGGGCGCGGCATGTCCTGTCCGTGTGCGTCGAGGTGTGCAGCGCGGCCTTCTACCTCGACAACGACCCCGGCGTGCTCATCAGCGCGTGTCTGTTTGGCGATGGCGCGGGTGCGGCGGTGTTGTCCGCCCAGCCAGCCGCTCATGCGCGACGAGTGGAATGGAAAGCCGCGGGAACAGTGCTCAGTCCGGCGGAGCGCGATCTTCTGCGCTTCGAGCAGCGCGACGGCATGTTGCGGAATATTCTCACGCGCGAAGTGCCCGCGCTCGCCGCCAAGCATGTGGAAAACCTGCTCGCCGAAATCCTCCAGCGCCACGGGTTGGAGCGTGCTGACGTGACCGGCTGGATGCTGCACGCCGGCGGGCGCGAGGTGCTCGCCGCCCTGCAAAAACGGCTCGCACTCGGCGAACCGGACCTGCGTCGTAGCGCCGCCGTGTTGCGTGAATTCGGCAATGTCAGCAGTCCGTTCGTGCTGTTCGTCCTCGAACGGGCGCTCGCCGAACATGCGCCGGGCGGCTGGTGGTGGCTGTCCTCGTTTGGCGCGGGCTTCAGTTGTCACGCCGCGCTCTTGCAGGTGGAGTGAAACTGAATACCGAGGCCAGAAAATTGGAAAACCACGGATGAACAGGGATCGAACCGGATGGGGACAGAGGCGGGGCCGAACGGGTGCGAGAGCAACGGAGCGGCGCGAACGGCGCTCGGCGGCGTCGGAGTGCGGCCGTCCCCGGCCGCAGCGACGTTCGCACGCACGAGGGCGCTGGGTTCATTCCGCGTCACCCTGCGCTCCACCCCGCTGCGCCCGAGGACGGGCGCACTCCGGTGCCGTCGAGCGCCCCGCGCCTCCCCGGCGGGAACTGGCTCGGATTTTTCCAGCAACCGCGGAAAATACGATCGCGCCACCTCACAGCGATCCGTGTGCATCCGTGTCCATCTGTAATTCAACTTCAGCTTTCCTCCTGACACATGCACCGCGTAGTTGAACCGGAAATCCTGGATGATCTGCCGCCCACCGATCCGCGCGCTGTCGGCTCGCGTGGGGATTTGCGGCGGTTGAATTTCATCATGGGCCACGAGGGCATTCTGACGCGTGCGTTTCGCCACCACGGCGAGGTCGCAGCATTTCGCTCGCGACCGCTGCGGTTGGTGGAACTGGGCGCTGGGGACGGAACCTTGCTGCTGCGGCTGGCGCGGCGGTGGGCGGCGCTGGGAGTCACCGCCGAGGTGACGTTGCTCGACCGGCAGAATCTGGTTGCCACGGAAACGCGCCGCGCGTTTGCCGCGCTCGGATGGTCCGTCGCGGGCGTGGCGACCGACGTGTTCGCGTGGCTGGAGCAAGCGTCGCCGCGCGTGGATGTGATGCTTGCCAATTTGTTTCTGCATCACTTCCCGGACCCGGCGTTGGCCGCGTTGCTGCGTCTGGCGGCGGCGCGGACGAATCTTTTCCTCGCGTGCGAACCGCGTCGTTCGCCGCTCGCGCTCGCAGCCGCGCGCCTGCTGGGGTTGCTGGGTTGCAACCGCGTCACGCGGCACGATGCGGTGGTCAGTGTGCGCGCCGGTTTCGCAGGGCGTGAACTCTCCGCGCTCTGGCCCGCGGGTGCCGGCTGGGAAACGAGCGAGCACCCGGCGGGCGTGTTCAGCCACGGCTTCGCCGCGAAGCGCCATGCGTAAAGGGAAACGGCGATGCCGGAATGGGGCGAAGGCCGACACCTTGCGGAGCGCACGCCGCTGGCGTGCCGTTTTCGGCGGCCCGCCGAAAACTTCGTCCCTCCAAGTTCCCGTCCGAGCGGGGAAGGCAGACTGGGGAACGACGGTTTGGGCGGGCCGCCCAAACCGGCACGCGGGCCGCGTGCGCTCCCCGTCCAGGTTCGGAGTTCCGATGAAACGCGGACGCCGCGCGCCCGGAGCGCGGCCTTCAGGCCGCAGGGACGTCCGCCTGCAACCGGCGCTCCAGGCAATTCGCACGCGCTCCTCGTGGTCGCCGCTACTGCGGCGTAAACGCCGCGCTCCCGCAGCGGCCTCCATTTCGATCGCCGCGTTCGTTCACCTTCCCCCCGCATGATCCCGCCTCATCCGATCACCATCATCGGCGGCGGGTTGGCGGGCTTGACCCTCGGCATCGGGCTGCGGCAACGCGGTGTGCCGGTGACGGTGTGGGAAGCGGGCCGTTATCCGCGGCATCGGGTCTGCGGCGAATTCATCAGCGGCGGCGGGCAAGGCTCGCTCGCGCGGCTCGGTTTGTTGAGCGGGCTGCAAACTGCGGGTGCCGGGTCCGCGGCGAGCGCGGCGTTCTTTGCCGGGAAATCGCTGGTGGCGGCGCGTCCGCTGCCGGCTGCCGCGCTGTGTGTTTCGCGCTTCGTTTTGGATGACTGGCTTGCGCGGGAATTCCAGCGACTCGGTGGCGAGTTGCGTTCGGGTGCGCGTTGGTCTGGCGAGTTTGGTCCCGGCGTGGTGCGCGCGAGCGGACGGCGCGTGGAGCCGGTGGCGGCCGGCTGGCGGTTGTTCGGCCTGAAAGTCCACGCGCGCGGGGTCGCGCTGGACGCCGATCTCGAGATGCACTTTGTCCCCGCGGGCTATGTGGGTTTGTGCCGGCTGCCGGGCGGCGAAGTGAACATCTGCGGCCTGTTTCGCAGCGCCGCGCCCGTGCCGGACCTGGCGCAGCGCTGGCGCGACTGGCTGGGCGGTCCCGCCGATTCCGTGCTGCACGCGCGGCTGGTAGGCGCGGAATTCGTGGACGACTCGTTCTGCTCGGTGGCCGGACTGGGGCTGCGTCCGCAGCGCGCGGCGCAACGGCACGAGTGCAGCGTCGGCGATGCGCTGACGATGATTCCGCCCGTGACCGGCAATGGCATGTCGATGGCGTTTGAATCCGCGGAACTGGCCACCGGGCCGCTCGCGAAGTTCAGCCGCGGGGAAGTGACGTGGGCGCAGGCACAGCAGGCGATTGCCCGAGATTGCGACGGCGCTTTTACGGCGCGCCTGCGCTGGGCGGCGTGGCTGCAGCGGGCGTTGTTCCAGCCGTCGGCGCGGGCGGCGCTGCTCTTCCTGGCGGCGCGCTCGGAGTGGTTGTGGCGCGGGATTTTTGTGCGGACACGGTGATGACGGCGGGGATGCGGGTGGCGTCGACGTCATCGACACCGCCGGTCGTGCTTCGGGTTACACCCCATACCGAACGCCTCGTCCGGTGCGTAGCCTTCCGCGAGGAATCAAAACAAACATACTATGAAAAAAATAATGGCGTTGTCCTGCATCCTCGGCCTGCTCGGTACCACCGGCTGTCTGGTTTCCGGCGGCGGTGGCGGGCATGGGCATGGGCATGGGCATGGGCATGGCGGGTACCATAGCTCTGGTGCAGTCTTCGTCCCCGCGCCCGCGATCGTCGTGCCGTCCGTCCGGGTGCGGGTGGATTGATGCGGGCTTTGAAGTCGGACGAGAACAGGTCGGCGGGTGGGGCTGCATGTGCCCTGGCCGGCCTTCCGTTCGCATGTTTCTGCGGTGTGAAGCGCCGGTGTGACGAGTAGTCGCCGACGTCAGGAGGCGGATTCCCCCACATTTCACGTGGGTTCCATCCGCTTGCCACCGTCCCCCCCCTCCATTTCCGGGTACGATGGTCCCATGCTGCGCCGTTTCGGCACTCGGGTTCTCCTCACGTGGGCGGCCACTTTCCCACACATCCTGTGAAAGCCGCGCTCCTGTCCCCCTCGCTGCGCAAATCACGGCCAAGACGCGGCTGACGCCTGCACCACCGACACCGCCGGGGCGGGCAGTGGGTTACACCCCATGGTGAACGCCTCGTCCGGTCCGTAGCGTCCCGTCGGTAAACAAAACAAACTGTATGAAAAAAATCTTGGTATTTTCCTTTGTCATCAGCCTCCTCGTCACCACCGGTTGTTCGGTCACCGAACGCGGCGGGCACGGACA
>BJHT01000016.1 GCA_014193395.1 Verrucomicrobiota bacterium | reverse complement strand
CTGCGCCGGGGAGTGCCCGCGGCCCGCGTGCCAGTTTGGGCGGCCCGCCCCAACCATCCTTCCCCGTCTTAACTTTCCCGCCGCGCGTGCGAATCAGTGGTCATGAAAGTTCAGCCCGCAGTCAGAAAAAAACGAAGCGCGCCACCCGAACCTCACTCGTCCAGCCACGGCCCTTGCTCCGCCGCTTTGCCATTTGCCGATTCCGAATCGTTTGGTAGAAACCCTGCGTCATTCTAACTACTCATGAACTCCCACCCGCTCGCCCCCCGTCTCCTCGCCGCCGCATTGCTGTTTGCCGCGGCCACCGCTCCCAGCCTCCCCGCAGCCGAAGGCTTCGCGATCAAGGATGAAACCGGCAAACACCTCGACGTGCTGTCCGGCGGCAAGGTCGTCGCGCGCTACATGTATGCCTACGACAAGAGCACGCCCGCGAAGTTGCTCGAAACCTACAAGCCCTACCTACACGTTTTTGATGCCGAAGGGAACGCGCCGATCACGAAAGGGCCGGGCGGCGCGTTCACGCACCACCGGGGCATCTACATCGGCTGGAGCAAAATCACCTTCAACGGCAAGAGCTACGATCGCTGGCACATGAAAGGCGGCGAGCAGGTTCACCAAAGCTTCACCGCCCAGAAGGCCGACGCCACTCAGGCCGCCTTCACCTCCCTCGTCCACTGGAACGACGAGGCGGGCAAAGAGTTCATCGTCGAGGAACGCACCTTCACCTTTCTCCCCGCCCCAGCTCCCGGCCATGCGCTCATCGATTTCAAATTCAAGCTCACCGCCCCGCGCGGCGACGTGAAGCTCGACGGCGACCCCGAGCACGCCGGCATCCATTTCCGCCCCGCCGATGAAGTGGACAAATCAAAAACCAGCTACGTCTTCCCCGCCGAAAATCCCAACGCTCACAAAGACCTCGACTACCCCTGGGTTGGCGAAACCTTTTCCCTGCGCGGCAAACTCCACAGCGTCGTCGAAATGAGCCATCCCGGAAATCCCAAGGGCACCCGCTGGTCCGCCTATCGCGACTACGGCCGCTTCGGCGCGTTTCCCACGGCGACCATCAAGTCCGGCGAGGCGGTCACCTTCAACTACCGCTTCCTCATCGCCGCCGGCGAAATGCCCGCCGCCGACGTTATCCAGCAATCCCACAACGCCTACGCCGGCACCAGCGCCGCCACGCCGAAAGTCACCGCCCAACCAGCCGAGGGAGCCGGGAAGAAAGCCGCGCCGCCGAAGAATAAATAAGAACCCGACGCCAGGTCCGTGCTGGGCGATTATTCTCCCGCGCGTTCAAGCTGAGGGGCAAAGCCAGACGCTGCGGCCGGAGGTCGAGCAGGGGGACTTGACCGGGTCTTTATCTACGTCCGGTTGCTGAACACCGCGGGGGTGCGCCGGTCTCGGCACTGGTTTCGCCTCCGCTCCCTGGGCGAAGCTTCTCTTCGCCCTGCCGGTCTTGGTTCTTGAACCCGGCTGGGTGCTTCCCTTGAGCTTTGAGCTTTAGCCTTGGAGCTTTCCCGCCTCATTTGCAGCCCCCGCTTGCCACCGTGGCGGCGCGGTGCTACCCAAGCTGCCTAGCGTCGCGGGCGCGCCCCGTTCATTTGCCGGTGTCTCGGCAGCGGGGCGCTTCGTGCGATGCGATCAACTCGAACCCAGCAACATTGCATGAAGACTCAGACCTTGCTCTTGGCCCTCGTCGTGGCCGGCGCCGCCCTCAGTTCCCACGCCGCAGATGGCGACAAGAAACCCATCGGCTATCAGGACACGCCGATCATTCCCGGCACCAAATGGCACGTCCACGACGGCGAACGCCCCGCGCCGCGGGTCGTCACGCCGGGCGAGAGCTTCAGCCATCTCGCCAAACCGCCGTCCGACGCAGTCGTGCTGTTCGACGGCACCGACCTTGCGAACTGGGAGGGCGGCAAAACGGGCAAGCCCGGCTGGAAAGTTGAGAACGGCTACATGGAAGTCGTCGGCGGCAGCGGCAGCATCCAGACCAAGGGGAAGTTCGCCGATTTCCAGTTGCATCTTGAATTCGCCACGCCCGCCGAAGTGAAGGGCAACAGCCAGGGCCGCGGCAACAGCGGCGTCCTCTTCAACGGCGTGTACGAAGTGCAGGTGCTCGACTCCTACGAAAACCCCACCTACCCCGACGGCCAGTGCGCCGCGATTTACGGCCAGTCGCCGCCGCTCGTGAACGCCAGCAAGAAACCCGGCGAATGGCAGAGCTACGACATCATCTGGGAATCGCCGCGCTGGGACGCCGAGGGCAAGATCGCCAAGAAAGCCGCCGTCACCGTGATCCACAACGGCGTCGTTGTTCATCATCGCAAGGAATACCAAGGCAACACGCCGCACCGGAACAACGGCAACTACAACCGGCCGCATCCGCCCGAGATGTTCATCCAGCTCCAGGACCACGGAAACCCGATGCGCTTCCGCAACATCTGGCTGCGCAAGCTCGGTGAGTACGATCAGCCGTAGTTTTCGCAGGCGCTTTTTTCTCCACGGGGCCGGGCGGCGACGCCCGGCCCTTTTTGTTTTCTGCGCGACCCCGGAGTGCGGCCGTCCTCGGCCGCAGCGACGTCCGCACGCACGGAAGGTGCGGATCGTCCACGGTCACTCGGCGCTCCGCCTCTCTGCGGCCCGGGGACGCTGCCCTTAATGCGAATCGGTGAGCGATATCTTGTCGGCGACGGCGGGCGAAAGGGGTGTCGCGCTGCGCTCGCCGCCGCCGTCCACAGTAACCCGCGACCCGAAAATGGGCGTGGACGAAGCGGTGCCGGCTCGACCTCGCCGAGGGTCTTCTCGGGGCCATCGCTCCGCGCGACGATCGAGGTGGAGCTGCGGCGATCCAAATAAAGAGCAGCGGGGACGGGCGCACTCCGGTTGAGTCCATTGGCACAGGGCATCTCCGGCAGGAACGCGGGCCGGTCCTTTCCACATCTTCACGAGGCACGGCCAGCCCCCGCCAAAAATCGCAAAAGTGCTTGCCCTCACCACGCCTTTTCGGCACACAAGGCGGACCATTATCCGCCACTTGCACCAATAAAATCAGCCTCTCGCCCACCTTCTCACCCACCAACAAAACCATGAGCACCACCAACAACTTCCCCAAACTTCACAACGCCATGTGGCCCGGCCGCGTCGGCAAGGGCAGCCCCGGTGCCGAGCCGTTCATCGACCTCGACACCATGCTCGACTTCACCGCCAAGGCCGATGTCGGCGGCGTGAAATTCGACGGCGTCGATCTCTTCCTCTACAACCCGCACACCGACATCGACATCTCCGACGACGGCATCAAAGCCCTCGCGGACAAGATCAAATCCAAGAACCTCGTGGTCGGCTCGGTCGTGGCGCCGGTGTGGTTCGATGCCTCCGCTGGCGGCGATGAAAAGGCCCGCGCCAACTTTGTCACGCACGTCCGCAAGGCCGTCCGCATTGGCAAGAAACTCCGCGAACTCGGCGTCCGCCCCTACGGCATCGTCCGCATCGACAGTGCGACCAGCGTGACCGCGTGGGACAAGGACCCGAAGGGCGTCACCAAGCTCATCGCGCAGACCTTTCGCGAAGCCGGCAAGGTCGCGAAGGGCGAAGGCGAGCGCCTCGCCGCCGAGGGCGAGATTTGCTGGGGCGGCATGCATTCTTGGAAACACATGGTCAATCTCCTCGAGGAAGTCGGCATGCCCAAGGTCGTCGGATTCCAAGCCGACATGTCGCACACGCACCTCTACACGCTCGGCTACAACGCCGAAGCGCACCGCATTGTCCCGAAGAACTACCACTACGAGCCGGGCGAATTCCACAAGGCGATGACTAAGCTCACCGACGCCCTCCGCCCGTGGACCATCGACTTCCACGTCGCGCAAAACGACGGCTCCGTCTTCGGCTCCGGCGACCACGAAAAGACCGGCCGCCACTGCCTCGCCACCGATCCGAAGGGCAAGCTCAACATCGCCCGCGACTCCGGTTACTGGCTCCGCGACAAAGCCGGCAAGGTCACCAAGAAGCTGAAGCACATTTGCTGGGACGGCTGCATGTTCCCGAACGAAGTGCTCATGAAACAACAAACGTGGAATGACATCCTCACCGCGATGATCCAAGTGCGGGAGAACCACGGGTGGAAGGCGTGAGAAGGAACGGCTCACCGAAAACATTTCGTCACGACAACTCGCTCGTTTCTGTCACGCGGGGAAAATTACCGATGAAAACCCTCACCGCATCCAAGGCCCGGCAAACGCTCGGTGCCTGTCTCACGCAGGCCGTCGCGGGCAAGGACATCGGCATCCTCTGGAACGGCCAGATCGTCGCGCTGCGCGTCGTCGGCGTTCACAGCGACGACTGGACGCTCTCCGAATACGCCCTTGCGGAAAAGGAACTCGCCAGCGCGACACGAAACATCGAGCGACGCGCGCGTCATGAGCACAAAACCCGCAAAGCCCGAGTCTGGGACGGCACCGCCACCGGCCTTCGCGGTTGAACTCGCGTCGTCCTGGAAGCGTTGGGCCAAAGATCTCGATGACGAACGACTGGACGACCTCGCCCGCCGACTCGCCCAACTTCGGGACGGCTTTGGGCAACCCCACGCGCATGCCGGGCTTGGCATCCGTCGGCTGCGCGGAGCGACCTTCGAGTTCCGCCTCTCTCGAGAATTACGGGTCGTGTTCGTGCTGCTTCGCAACGAGCGCGGCGTTCAACTCCAGATGATTGGCAACCACGACCAAGTCCGTGCATGGCTCAAAGCGAACCGCTGATACTTAACTGGTACTCACCTCTGAATTTTAACGCTGCGCAAACCAACGCTTCACACTCAAAACAACAAACCAAATCCCTATGTCCAAGAAACAACTCCGCATCGGTCTCATCGGCTACAGCTTCATGGGCCGCGCCCATAGCAACGCCTTCCACCAGGTCAACCACTTCTTCCCCTCCAGCTACGAGGTCGTCCCACAGGCCGTGTGCGGACGCGACGAGGCGAAGGTGAAGGAATTCGCCGCCAAGTGGGGCTACAAATCCACCGAAACCGACTGGCGCAAACTCATCGAGCGCGACGACATCGACGTCATCGACATCGCCACGCCGAACAACATGCACGCCGAGCAGGCCATCGCCGCCGCCAAAGCCGGCAAGATGATCCTGTGCGAAAAACCCCTCGGCCTGAACGCCAAGGAAGCCGAGAAAATGCTCAAAGCCATCGAGAAGGCCGGCGTCGCGAACATGGTCTGGTACAACTACCGCCGCTGCCCCGCCGTCGTGCTCGCCAAGCAGCTCATTGACGCCGGCAAGCTCGGCCGCGTGTTCCACTACCGCGCCAATTTCCTCCAGGACTGGACCATCAACCCCGAGCTGCCGCAGGGCGGCACCGGCCTCTGGCGGCTCGACGTGAAAGTCGCCGGCTCCGGCGTCACCGGCGACCTGCTCGCGCACTGCATCGACACCGCGCTCTGGCTCAACGGCGGCATCAAGGACGTGACCGCGATGACCGAGACCTTTGTGAAGGAGCGCAAACACAACCTCTCCGGCAAGGTCGAGAAAGTCGGCATCGACGACGCCTGCT
The DNA here is from genome assembly GCA_014193395.1 of Verrucomicrobiota bacterium. Taxonomy (GTDB): domain Bacteria; phylum Verrucomicrobiota; class Verrucomicrobiia; order Limisphaerales; family BJHT01; genus BJHT01. The sequence continues at coordinate 43,063 of BJHT01000016.1, read as the reverse complement.
CCTTCATGTGCCACTTCAACAACGGCTCCCTCGGCCTCTTCGAGTCCACCCGCTACGCCCGCGGCCACAAGGCGCTCTACACCTTCGAGATCAACGGCGAAAACATGAGCCTGAAGTGGGACCTCCACGACCTGCACCGCCTGCAGATTTTCGACTACACCGACGAAAGCAAAGAGCGCGGCTGGAAGAGCGTCCATGTCTCCGACGGCGACCATCCCTACTGCGGCAAATGGTGGGTGCCCGGCCTCCAACTCGGCTACGAGCACAGCTTCGTCCACGCGATGGTCGAGTTCGTGCAGGGCCTCGAGAGCGGCAAAGGCTGCAAGCCCAACTTCAAGGACGGCCTCGCCACCGACTACGTCGTGGACGCCGTACTGGCCTCCGGCAAGTCCAAGAAATGGCAGAACGTCAAGCAGACCAAGTAAAACCACGGCCGCGATAACTCAGCCTCTCAACCCAAGCGCCCGCGCCAAACGCGGGCGCTTTTTTCATCCCTCCGGTAGGGACGCGTTGCGCGAGTCCGTAACCTTTCCCCCTCCACCGCCCGGCCAACCACACGCGTCAAGAAATTCCACGCCAGCCGGGAAAAAGTCCGAGCCGAGCGCAGCTCGGCCACCTCCCTTGTAGGAGACGACGTAAGGAGACTCTAACCTCCTTTTTTTCAACCCCGCTGCTCCCGAAGAAAAGTTCAGAGACTGCCAACGCACACATGCGCCAGGGTACCGCAGGCGTCCCGCCTGCGAGTTCGCGGGGCGTCTCGCCCCGCGTCGGCACGGGCGGCGAGACGCCGCCCGAACTCGCAGGCGAGGACGCCTGCGCTACCCCGCTAGGCCAAGCGCCACCCGCGCCAACGTCGTGTAAATCGACCCACCCGGTTGGAGCACGCTCTGCTGCAATTCCACCGCCTCCGCCCGCCAGTCCCCGACCTGCGAAAACCCCACGCCCGCCAGCGCCTCGCCGACCTCCCGCACCTCGCGCGGACGACGCGCCTGCACCTGCCCCAACGTCAGATGCGCCGTGAAATTCTCGCGCTTCTCGTGCTCGCCGAACGCCCCCGTCGCCGCCGCCACCCGCTCCTGCAAACGCGCCAGCGCCGCAAGCTCACCCGTCACACCAACCCACAGCACCCGCGGACGGACCACGCTGGGAAAACACCCCAACCACTCGGCCTTCAGTCGCATCCCCGGCGCATCCGCACACGCCCTCCGCAACGCCGCCGTCAGTTCGGGAATCGCCGCCGCGCAAACCTTGCCGAGGAATTTCAACGTGAGATGAATCTGCTCCGGCCGCGTCCAGCGCACGCTCTTGGCCGGCACCCTCGCCGCCAAGCTCGCTTGCAACCGCGTGAGTTGCGCGCGCAGCGAATCATCAATGGGCAACGCAATGAAGGCTCGGACAAAGGCCGGGGAAACTGGTGGCAACGACTCGACGGGGATGGTGCGCGGAGTTGCCGGCATTGCGCCTAGCGCCCCAGCGCGGGCGCGCGCGGTGCCGGAGCCGGCGTGGCCGGCTCGACGAAGCGAAACACCATTTCATCGGACTTCGCGTAGCCGAGATATTCGCGGATCAGACGTTCCTGGGATTTCCGGTCGGTCCGCAGCAGGGAGATGGTCGAGTCCAGTTGCCGCTTCCGTTCCTCCTCCTGCGCGCCCTCGCGTTTCAGCCGCTGGATTTCCGCGCGCATCGTCTGGTTCTGCTTGATGAGCGGCGAATACCAGACCGCCACCGCGACCAGCACGGCGACGAACAGCAGGACGAGAATCGCATTCGTCAGCACATCCCAAATTCCAGTCGCGGATTTCATTGGCCGGGAGTGAAGCATTTACGCGGAAAAAATGGAAGCCTGAGAAAATCACGACCGCAGCGCACGGCGCGTTTTTTGCCATTCTCATGGTGTGAAAAGTAGCCGCCGAGGTGACGAGGCGGAGGCCGCTCACGCGAACGGTTCGGAGATCCGCCTGCCGACTCACCGTAGCGCGAGGGTACCGCAACCTCGGCCCGCGCACTCCGGCTGCCCCAATTCCGAAACCGATTTGGCAAAGGAATGGAGGCAAAGGAATGAAGACAAAAAATCTCCCCGTCCCCATTCCTTTGCCTCCATTCCTTTGCCCTAAATTCCCCTGCCCTGCTCCGGCCCGTCCGTCGGCGGATTTCCCACAACCTCTGCAATTCGCCTTCAGCCCGTCCCCGCGAACCTGCCAAACCGCGTCACCACCGGCCTTCCCTGAACAATGCCAGAAGGTCCGCGTCTGAGGATGGCGCTGCCAATCCGACCGAAATCTTGAACTCATCTCCTGCATTCCCGCCCGCGCCCGCAGCGCCCCCGACCCAGCCCGTGCGCGAGTCTTACGGCTGCGGATAACCGCCCGCTCCCACTTCTCCAACGCCCGCCAAGCCAGCCCTCCCCGTGCCTTCCTCTCTACCACTCCGCCCCCGATTTCTCGTCGCCATCCTCCTCGCGATCCTCGTCGCCACCGCGCCGTCCGCCGCGCACGCGCAGTCGCCGGAACTGACCGGTGCCACGCCGCTCGCCGTCCGGCCCGGCGCGACGACCACCGTCACCTGGCAGGGAAGTAATCTGCAAAATCCGCTCGCACTGTGGACCTCGTTTGGCGCGACGAATGCGTGGACACCGCCCGCCACCGGCAAGGACGGCAAGCCGCTCCCCGCCGACCCAAAGAAGCTCTTCAGCCAGCTCAGCGTCCCCGCTGCGACACAACTCGGCGTGGGCCTGGTGCGCGTCGCGACGGGAAGCGGCCTGTCCAGCCCGTTCTTTTTTCTCGTCGATGACCTGCCGGTGATCGAACGCGCGCGCGGCAACGACTCGCCCGCCAAAGCGCAGCCGCTCAAGCTGCCCATCGCCGTCGAGGGCAACACCGAGGCGGGACGCGCGGATTATTTTCAATTCGAGCTGCAGGCCGGCGAGAGCGTTTCCATCGAGGTCTTCGCCGCGCGGCTCCTCACCAAGTGCGACCCGACGCTGCGCCTGCTCGACGCGCGCGGAGTCGAGTTGGCCTTCGCCGATGACACGCCGGGCCTCGGCGGCGACTGCTGGCTACGCCACCGCGCGATGACGGCGGGTCCGGTGATTCTGGAAATTCGCGACGCCGCGTGGCTGGGCGGCGCCGACCGCCGCTATCACCTTCGCATCGGCGATTTCCCGCTCGTGGCCACGGCGTTCCCGCCCGTCGGCGCGCCCGGCGCGACGGTCGAGGGCGCGACCTTCGGCGACAAAAATGGCGGCAGCGGCACCAACTCCAGCGGCCCGAGCTTCAAGACCACCACCTCGAAAATCCCCGGCGAAACCGTGTCCGTCCACGTCCGTTTCGCCGCGGAAAAGCCCGCCGCCTTCGTGCCCGTGCGCACGGAAACTCTGCCGATTCATCTGGAAAAAGAGCCGAACGACACGCCCGCCCAGGCCGCCCTCGTCCGCGCGCCCGTGGCGATTTACGGCAAGCTCGAGCGCCCCGGTGACCGCGACCTTTTCCGGCTCGCGGTGAAAAAGGGCGAGCGCTTCACCCTCACGCCCGTCACGCGCAGCCTGGGTTCGCCCGCGATGCTTTACCTCGCAGTCGAGGATGACAAAGGCGCGCTGCTCGCCGCCAACGACACCGCGAGCACGCAGCCGCTCACGGAAATTCCCGTCACCTTTCGCGCGCCCGCCGACGGCGAATGCCGCGTCATCATTGGCGAACTCGCGCATCGCGGCGGGCCCGCATTCACCTACGGCCTGCGCGTCGAGCCGGGCGACGCGGGCTTCGATCTCACCGTCACGGGCGACCGCTTCGTCGTGGCGCTCGGCGGTTCCTTCACCGCGAAGATCGCCGCGCAACGCCGCAGCGTGACCGGTCCCATCACGCTCGCACTCGCCAGCGGCGACGGCACGCCACTGCCCGCCGGGTTCACGCTCGAAACCAACGTCATCGCGCAGGGCAAAAACGACACGCAGCTCAAAGTCACCGTGCCGGACAACCTCCCGCTGGGCTCCATTCTCCCCGTCGCCATCGTCGGCCGCGGCCTCGACGGCACCAACGAATTCTCCGCCCTCGCGCGCCAGCCCGCGCCCAATCCCGCCAACGCCAAGGACCCGTCGCTGCCGCTGCTCGCATTGCCGAGCATCCCCCGCCTGCTCCGTGAAACCATCGCCGTGTGCGTCGGGGCGAAGGCGCCCGATTTCTTCGCGATCAGCATTCCCCCCGGCCCCGTGGGCTTGGCGAAGCTCGTCAACAAAGGCTCGTTCGTCGTCAGCCAGAAACCGCTCGCGAAAGATTTTGTTTCACTCGTGAAGCTCAGCTTCGAGGGCCTCCCGAAGGACATCACCATCGCCGTGCAAACCCCGAAGCCGACCAAGACCGGCGTGGCCAGTTTTAACTGCGACCTCACCGGCCCCGCCGAATCACTCGGCGGCGACAAGACCTTCACCATCATCGCCACCGCCGAGCACAAGGGTGCCACGCAAGAAATGCGGCTGACCAATGTCGTGCTGCGCGCCATCGAGCCGCTCGCCCTCGACGCCAAGCCCGCCGGCCCGCTGCCGCGCGGCGGCAAACAAAAGCTCACCCTCACAATCACGCGCCATGGCAAAGCTGCCGACGCGCAGCCTGTGGTCATCAGTTTGCCGAAACTCCCCGCCGGCGTGACCGGCCCCGAGTCGCTCACCATCGCCGCCAATCAAACCGCTGCGGAACTCGAACTCACCGCCGCCGCCACCGTCGCACCCGGCAAGCTCCCCGCCCTCCTCCTCACCGCCACGACGCAACTGAAGGGCCACGACGTAAAAGTGGAAAGCGCCCCCATCGTGCTCGAAGTGGTGGATGCGAAAAAATAAGCACGGGGTGGCGACAGCTCGTCGCCATCCAGCATGTGGCGACGAGCTGTCGCCACCCCTGGGCCACGCGCTACCGGATCGCGGGCAGATGGTGGGTTTCCCAGTCGCGTCTGCCTTCGAGGTGGAGGAGCCATTGCGCGCCGTCGTGCATCGTGTCGAGCGCTTCGCCTTGAATCCATTGGTCGAACTGGCCGGCGCGCTTGGTGTTGAAATACTCGTAAACCATCCCGCGCTGCGGCGACGCGGCATCGCGCTTGAGGTGGTGATCGAAGACGTACTGAGCGAGTTCGCGCATGAAGGCGCGCGTCTCGGCGGCGGACAGCGGGCCTTGGCGATGGACCTCGGCCCACGCGGGACGCGGTGCGGCGGCGGGTGGGACGAGCGCGGTCGGCAGGGCGGGCTTGGCGGACGCGGGCGCATCGGCTGCCGGGGAGAGCACGCCGCCGAGGGCGAGGCCCCCGAGGGCAAGCGCAAGGAGCGGGAGATTCTTGGGCATGGCGCGTGATGGAAGAGCGGCTCGAGGCGGCGGGCGATCCCCAACGACACGGTGCCCCGGAATAGGGCGCATCGCAGCGGTAACTCATCAGTCGAACTGTCTCAGTTGAACCGCAGAGCTACGACGACCACAGCCCGGCGCCGCCGCATCCGAAGCAGTGCGCGATGATTTTGCGGAGTTGTAATGCCGAGGATCCAGAAATCCGCCTGCCGGGATTGGCTCACGGCTTGGTGACTTTCCGGAGCACCCACCCACGCCCGCTGTCCTGCCTCCTGTCTCCTGTCCCCTGTCTCCTGTCCCCCCGAGCTTCCCCCTTGCCTTGACCCGCGTTTGTCCCTACTCTTAGCCGCCAACTTCGGAACGCTTATTTATGTCACAACTCGCTGGAAAAATCGGAATCGTCTTCGGCGTCGCCAACAAACGCTCCATCGCCTGGGCCATCGCGCAGGCGTGGGCCAAGGCCGGGGCCACCCTCGCCTTCACCTACCAGGGCGAACGCCTCAAGGACAACGTCGAAGAACTCGCCGGCACCTTCGGCCCCGACACGCTCATCCTCCCGTGCGATGTCACCAGCGACGAACAGATCGCCAATGTTTTCAAGGTTGTCGGCGAGAAATACGGGAAGCTCCACCTGCTCCTCCACAGCGTCGCCTTCGCCCCGAAGGACGCCCTCGAAGGTCTCTTCGTCAACACGTCGCGCGAGGCCTTTCGCATCGCACACGACATCAGCGCCTACTCGCTCGTGGCGCTCGCCCGCGCCGCCGCGCCGCTCATGACCGAAGGCGGCAGCATCGTGGCGATGAGCTACTACGGCGCGGAAAAAGTCGTGCCGCACTACAACGTGATGGGCGTCGCCAAGGCCGCGCTCGAAGCCAGCACCCGCTATCTCGCCTACGACCTCGGTCCGAAAAAAATCCGCGTCAACTGCATCAGCGCCGGCCCGATGAACACACTGGCCGCGCGCGGCATCGCGGGCTTTACGGACATGATGAAACACTACGAGGCCCACGCGCCCCTCAAGCGCAACGTCGTCCCCGACGAACTCGGCGCGACCGGTGCGTTCCTCGCCAGCGACGGCGCGGCCGCCATCACCGGCCAGGTCCTCTACGTCGATTGCGGCTACCAGATCATGGGGATGTAACGCGGAGCGAGTGGGGCGGAGCGCGGCGTTTACGCCGCAGAGACGTCCGCCTGCAACCAACGCACCAGGCAAATCCGAACGCTGAAACCCGCCGGGGAGCGCACGCGGCCCGCGTGCCGGTTTGGGCGGCCCGCCCAAACCTCGTTCCCCAGTCTGCCTCTTTCCGAGGGCGGGAAAAAGTTGGTGGGACGAAGTTTTGGCGGGCCGCCAAAAACGGCACGCCAGCGGCGTGCGCTCCCCGGTCCCGCCACAGCCGCGCGCCTGTAGCGCAGGTTTCCAAACCTGCTGTGTCGCCGACTTCCAAGTCGGCGGGGCGTCCGCAAGTTTCAGCGCGATCAAAAATCCCACGGGCCGCAGGTTTGGAAACCTGCGACACAGCAGGCTTGGAAGCCTGCGCTACAAGGCTGGCGTCCCTCCACCGCGAACTCCGGTCTCAATCCTCAAAAAACTCCGCCGGCCCGCGCCACACGATCCGCACTGCGTCCAGCCGCAGCCGCGCGCCGCGCAGATGCCGCCCCAACTCCGCGCGCTCGGTCGTCGCGAGATCAATCTCCTCCTGCCGCACATGACGGTTGACGGCCTTCAACGCGATCAGCCGTTCGCGCTCGTGATCCAGATCCTTTTCCATCGCGGACACCGCGCGTTTCACCAGCGCCGGCACGGCTTCCTCCGCGAGTTCGCCGGCGCGCGTCAGCAGCTTCGGCAGCAGCGTCCGCGTCAGCTCGGGCCGCGCGAGCAGGCGATGCGCGGGGATGTCGCGCAGCGGCCCGCGCGGCTTCTCGGTGACCAGCACCGCCGGGCACGCCTTCGACTGCGCGTCCACCACGATCCGCACCGGCGTGGCGGGCAGAAACCGTTCCGCGTGCAACCGCGCCGGCGCGAGGCATTCGAGCACGAACACCGCCTCGACATACAGCGACCGCGACCGCGCATCTTCCCACAGCGCGAACGCCGCATTGCCCCGCTCCGAGCCGAGCACCGCATCCATCGCCCCGCCCACCACCGGATGATCCCACGTCAGAAAACCAAAGTGCTCGCGGCTCAACGCCGTCGTGCGATCACAACTCACGATCAGTCCCGCCTCCGGCAAACCGGGAAAATGCTCGACCACCAAATCCCCGCCGCCGAGCAGGAACGTCCGCCCCGTCACCGCCTCGGCGCGAATGCTGCGGTCATCGAACACGCGAATCAAAAACGCCTCGAGTGACGTGTCCGCATCCACCGCGGCGATCTCCTTCACCAGCCGCCCCGCGACCGCCGCATCGAACGAATTCAATTCCAGCAACCGGTCGCGCCCCGTCGCCAGCCGCGCCGCCAGCTCTTCCGCGAACGCGCGCGTCTCGGCGAGCAACGCCGCCAGTCCCGCTCCGTCGCGCGTCTCGTGAAAATCCGCCGCCAGCTCGCGCACCGCGCGGCCGAACCGTTCGCGCACCTCGGCCCCGCCATGCAGGCTGCTCCCGAACGCCGCGAGTCCTTCGTGAAACCACCGCGCCAGCACCTCCTGCGCGCCGCCGCGCACGAACGGCACATGCACGCGGATGTCCCCCGCCTGCCCGATGCGGTCGAGCCTCCCAATGCGCTGCTCCAGCACCTCGGGGTCGAGCGGCAGATCAAACAAGACAAGATGCTGCGCGAACTGGAAATTGCGCCCCTCGCCGCCGATCTCCGAGCACAGCAGAATCCGCGCGCCGTCCTCGTCCGCGAACCACGCCGCATTGCGGTCGCGCTGGATCAGCGGCAGCGCCTCGTGGAACACCGCCGACTTCACCGTGATCCGCCGCCGCAACGCCTCGTCGATAGCCTCGACCTTCGCCCGCGTGCGGCAGATCAGCAGCACCTTGGCCGTGCCCAGTTCGCGCAACAGCCCCGCCAGCCAGTCGATGCGCGGATCGTTTTCAAAATCAAACTCCGGCGGCTCGGCCGTCGCGGGCACGTCATCAGCTGCGAATTCCGCCGCCAGATTCTCCAGCAATTCCTCCGCATCCTTCACCGCCTCCAACGGCACCAGCAACGGCAGCCGCCGTGGGAAACCCGCAATCGCCGCGCGCGTGTTGCGGAACATCACGCGCCCCGTGCCATGCCGGTCCACCAGGTCCGCGATCATCGCGTGGCGCGCCGCCGCGTCCGCGCTCGCGAGCGACTCGAGCCGTTGCCGGAAGCCCGTGGATTCATTGGCAAAAATGCGCAGCAACGCCGCGATCTCCGCGCGGCCCGGCGCTTTGCCCGCGAGCAGTTGATCCGCGACTTCCGCAACGACGCGGAAATGTTCCGCCTCGTTTTGAAACTCCGCGAAGTCCGCGTACCGATCCGGATCGAGCAGCCGCAGCCGCGCGAAATGTCCCGCCGGCCCGAGCTGCTCCGGCGTCGCCGTCAGCAGCAGCACTCCGCCCGTGCCACGCGCCAGCGCCTCGACCAGCGTGTACTCGGAACTCGCGGCGGTGGGCGTCCAGCCGAGGTGATGCGCCTCATCCACAATCAGAAAATCCCACCCCGCCGCGACCACCTGTTTGCCGCGGCGTTCATTGGCCGCGAGCCAGTTCACGCTGCACAGGATCAACTGGTCATCGAGGAACGGATTCGCCTCGGGGTCGGGCGTCTCGATCGACTCGCAGCGCTCCTCGTCGAAGATTTTGAAATACAAATTGAACCGCCGCAGCAGCTCGACAAACCACTGATGCACCAGCGATTCCGGCACCAGCACCAGCGCCCGCTCGACGCGCCCGGTCTGCAACAGCCGGTGCAAAATCAGGCACGCCTCGATGGTTTTCCCCAGCCCCACTTCATCCGCCAGCAGCACGCGCGGACGTCGCCGGCCCGTGACCTCGTGGGCGACATAAAGCTGATGCGGGATCAGCGAAATGCGCCCGCCGACAAAGCCCCGCAGCGGCGACTGCCGGATGCGATGCCAGTGCCGCAACGCCTCGCAGCGCAGCTCGAACGCGTCGTTCGCATCCGCCTGTCCATTCGCCAGCCGCTGCTCCGGCGACGCGAACGCCAGCGCATCCGCGAGCCGCGCCTCGGGCAGCGTCACGCCGTCACCGACATACGTGAGCAAGCCGTCGCGCTCGACCACCGAGCGCACCACGAGGCTCGCGCCCGCCGTGTCCTTCACCGTCTCGCCCGCCTGAAACCGCACGCGCCGCAGCGGCGCGTTGTCCGCCGCATACGTGCGCGTCTGCCCCGCGCCGGCGAAGGCGACCGTTACCGTCGCGCCCGCCAGTTTCAGCACCGTGCCCAGCCCCAGCTCCGGCTCGGCCTCGCTCATCCACCGTTGTCCGGGAATAAATCGGTTCATCGAAATAATCGCGCGACAGTGGCGAGCGGCGCGGGTTTATCCAAGGCGGAAGCCGGAGGAAGAGAGCAGGCGGCAGTCGGACTCAACCGCGCACTGCCTCCGGTAGCGCAGGTTTCCAAATCTGCTGGGTCGCCGATTTCCAAATCGGCAGGGGCGACGACGTGGGTGGCGCGTGGGTCGTCGCGAGGCGCTTCGCCCCTTCCGGCCCGCCGACGGCATTGCACCGCCCGATTCCCCTCGCTACCGTGCCGCCCATGCAAATCACCACCCCTGCTCTTGTCACCCTGCTGGCCGCTCTTGCCAACCCCGCGTTCGCCGCAGAAACGCCCGCGAAAGCCACGCCTGCTGCCGCTCCGTCCGCCGCTCCGACCGCGCCCGCCAAAACCACGGCCGCCGCGAAACCCACGCTGGCCGACGTGGCGTACGGCACGCATCCGCGGCAGGTGCTCGACTTTTACCGGGCCAAATCAGACACGCCCACGCCACTCCTTTTCTACATTCACGGCGGTGGGTGGCAGGCCGGCGACAAGGCGCGCGTGGGCAGTCTGACCAGCTATCTCGCCGCGGGCATCTCGGTCGTGTCCATCAACTATCGCTACACCAGCCAGGCGCGGGACGCGGGCGTGCAACCGCCGGTGAAAGCCCCGCTGCACGACGCCGCGCGCGCCTTGCAATTTGTCCGCAGCAAGGCCGCCGAATGGAATCTCGACAAAGCCCGCATCGGCGCGAGCGGCGGCAGCGCGGGCGCGTGCTCCAGCCTGTGGCTCGCCTTTCACGACGATCTCGCCGACCCGAAGAGCGCCGATCCCATCGCGCGCGAATCCACGCGGCTCTGGTGCGCCGCCGTCACGGGCGCGCAGACCACGCTCGATCCGCAGCAGATGAAGACGTGGACGCCCAACAGCAAATACGGCGGCCACGCCTTTGGATTCGCCGGTGACAAAGAGAAGAAGCTCGCGGCGTTCGATGAATTCCTGGCCAAGCGCGAGACCATCCTGCCGTGGATCGCCGAGTATTCCCCCTACGCCCTCGTCACGTCCGATGACCCGCCGATTTACCTGATCTACAACGCGCCGCCCGCGCTTGGACAGGAGCAGAAGGATCCGACCCACACCTCCAACTTCGGCGTGAAGCTCCAGGAACAATGCCGGAAATTCGATGTCGCCTGCGAACTCGTCTATCCCGGCGCGCCCGACGTGAAACACGCGACTGTGGCAGAATATCTGATCGAGAAACTCAAGGCGCCGAAGCGGTGACGCGCGTTCTTGTAGGAGCCGACGTGAGAAGGCTCTAACCTTTTCCGCGCAAGTCGTGTGCTTGGAGAGAAGGAGGTGAGAGTCTCCTCACCTCGTCTCCTGCAAACACACTCGGAGGACGGAGTCACCCGCGCTCCAACTGCGACGACGGCACGCGATAAACCCGCGCGAAGTCGGTGTCCAAAATGACTCGCTCGCCGCGAATTTCACGGATCAGCGACTCGACCGTTTCCCGCACCTGCAACCGTGGGTCCGTTCTCCACGGCATCGTGTTCGACGGCGGAGGTGTCAGACTGGAAGTGGTTCCCCAATGCAGTCCACCGGCGGTTTGGCCCGGGCGAAATCGCGCAAGTCCAGTTCCCGATGTTGGGTTTCGGAAAGTTTGCGGCGTGTGACGCGACGGAGGCGACGGCGGAGTTCCAACTTCCGCCAGAGCGCCTCGTCGGCGTTCCATTGGTCAACCAGCCGCTGCACGCGGTGCTGTTCGGGCGGAAGATTGGAATAGGGATTCATGAAGTTCAGACGGGGCGGCGGCACCGCCCCAGCCAAATCGTCAGTTGAACTTGTTCTTCCGATACGCGCCCATCGCCGGCGCATTCGGATTCACCTCGTGGCCGAAGTAGCGGAGGGTGACGAGCGGTTCGGTCCCGCTGGTGTTCATCGTTTGGTTTTTTCTGCTGTGCCCGCCTCGCCGGCTTCTTTCACGTGAAATCCCATTTCTCGTTTCGGCGGCTCGGGTTGCGGAGGCGGGTCGAGGATGGCCATCACGCGCTGGAGAACTTCCACGATGGCAACTTCGTGCACGTCGAGGCGTTTTTTCAGCTCGCCCTCCAGGTCAGTGAGTTTTTTTGCCAATGCACGCGTGTCCGTCAGCGCGGCGCGCATCTTCAGGAACGCCCGCACCACGAAGACGCTCATCTGCATCGCTTCCGGGCTGTTCAGGACGTTCGCCGCCATGATCGCGCCATGCTCGGTGAAGGCGTGCGGGAGGTATTTCCGATGCTGTCCACGGCCGCTCTTTAAGGTCGCAAATTGCGACCTTAAAGAATCCGCCTCCGTCTCGGTCAGTCGGAACATGAAGTCCGGGGGGAATCGCTCTGCGTTGCGTCGGACCTGCTCATTCAGCCGTTTCGTTGGCACGCCGTAAACCCGCGCCAAATCAGCATCGAGAATGACACGCTCGCCGCGAAGCTCGCGAATCAGCGACTCGACCGGTTCAAGCACAGCCAACGCTTTGCTCTTTTTCCCCACGTCAGGATGGTTCCGGATTCCGCGTTCAGTTGAACTTGTTCTTCCGATACGCCCCCATCGCCGGCGCGTCGGGGTTCACCTCGGGACCGAAGTAGCGGAGCGTGACGAGCGGTTCGGTTTCGCTGGTGTTCTCGAAGGTCACGCCGTTTTTCGCGCCGTCTTCGGTGCAGAAGTATTCGTCTTCGGTGAGTTCGTGGAAGCGGATGAGTTTCGGGCTGTTAAGGGGCTGGCCGTTGATCTTGCCCACGCCTTGCACGCAGATGAGGCCGTAGGCGCCGGTGTCTTTGATCGTGGCTTTCGCGCCGGGTTCGACGGTGAGTTCCTTGGCGGTGAAGAGTTGTTCGCCATCGACCTTGCCATAGACGATCCAGCGATCGACGAAGCCTTCGCTGCGGGTGTCGGCGACGGGGACGGGTTCGAGGTAGTGGTTGTCCTTGAAGTTCGGGTCCACGTTTTTCTCCCAGTCGAGCTGGTCCACGATGAAGTCGAGGTCCTTGTGCTTGCTCTTGGGCATGTCTTTCACGAGCAGGCTCCACGGGACTTCGCGGCCTTCGACGAGGTTTTGGTACATGCCGAAAACGTCGCTGCCCCATTGCGGCTCGTAGGTGCAGAGGCTGCCGGGCGCGTGGAGAATGCAGGGATCGATGAGCCAGCCGGAGCCGACTTTCAGGCGGTAGGCTTTGGAGAGATCGAGGATGCCGTTGTCACCTTTGTTCCAGTTCTCAAGGCAGCGGCGGACCTGCGCCTTGGTGGTGCCGGGTTCGAAGCCCATGAAGGTGTAGGGGAAGTTGTTCCCGACGTTGTTGTGTTGCGGCGGGAAGTAGTAGCTCTCGGGTTTGCCTTCCTGGCCGACGAGCTTGGCCTGCTTGGCGCTCTGGTGCATGTGGTGCGGAATCGGCCCCATGTTGTCGAAGAATTTCGAGTACACCGGCCATTTGCCGTACTTCTTCCAGATCGAACCGCCGACGACGGTCGCGCCGCAATCGTCCACGGCCTGCTTGAGGGTGAAGCGTTCCTTGCCGACGACGCAGTAGCTGAGGCCCTCGTCGGCCGCGCGGCCTTCGTTGGCGGTGACGGTGGTGGAGGCGAACCAGCGTTCGTCAATGCCGCCGCGATTCAGGCCGTAGGCGTAGGTGTCGTCGGGGTGGAGCTTGATGCGCAGGCCGGGTTGGAGGAAGGAGCGCGGCACCCACGCGGGCGCGAGGCGCAGGAGGCCGCCGGTGCGGGAGAGTTCGGCGGAGACTTTGGCGGAGGTGTTGCCTTTGGTGGTTTTGAGCTGGGAGACGGTGTTCATGGTTGTTGGGGGTAGTGATTAGTAATTAGTGATTGGTTCGGGATTGGGTGATTGGTCTGCTGGGGGGAATGCGCAAGTCACAAGGCTTTGGGCTTTTGGGCGAACCACAGGACCAAGTAGCGTTTCCGGCAGGCGAGGTTCACGCCGCCGCCGAGGTTGGGCGACAGGTTGAACTCACGGTGCCGGCAATGCGGACACTGGACCGGGGCTCCCGCCGCCTGATACTCGCCGAGATTCACCGCACCGGCCGCGGCCTTGATGGCTCGATGGACGGCTTTGAAAGTGTTGGTGATGCCCGGCATGATGGCGGCGATTGCTTCTGAATACGGCGGCGAGCTTATCGACGGCGAAACACGGGCAGCAAGTATTCTTCTCGCCAAAGCCAGCCAGCGGGCGGACGGAGCCGTGCACCGCCCACCGAGCGCGGCAGCAATTGGGCGGAGCTCCGATTTCCAAATCGGCGCGTTCGATGCGGATTGGTGGGGCGCGCCGAACTGAAGTCGGGCGCTCCGGGGGCGACGCGCGCGATGCGCCCCACCCGTGCCACGCTTGCCTTTTGTCCGCCGCTCCGTAGCGTCGGTCCTTGGATTTCCTAGCTATGCCCGAAGCCCCCATACCCGGTCGCGGTCCGGCCCCGATTCCCGCACAGGCCGTCATGCCGCCGAAGCCGTCGCTGTGGTCGTATTGGACTTTTCGCACGATCGTGGTGGTCGTAATCCTCGGCCTGGGGGTCGGGATGTACAAGTGGAAGGTCCGCGCGCTGTATCGCAATTGGCGCGAGACCAAGGTCGTCGCGCAGGCCGAGGCGCTCCTGAAGGAAAAGAAATATCCCGACGCCATCATCGCCGCCCGGCGCGCCCTCCAGCTCAATGAACTCAACGTCCCCGCCACGCGGGTGATGGCCGAAATTGCCGAGATGCTCGGCGCGCGCGACGCGGTCCTCTGGCGCTCGCGCGTGGCGATGCTCGAACCCGGCCGCGTCGAGAACCTCCAGCGCTGGGCCTACACCGCGATCCGCTTCCAAGACCTCGCCGCCGCCCGCACCGCCGCCGAGCGCTTCCCACCCGAGGCGCGTCACTCGCTGCAATTCCACGAAATCGCGGGCGTGCTTAGCTTCGCCGACGGTCGCTTCGACGAAGCCGGCGCGCACTGGGCCGCCGCCCTGGCCGCCGCACCGCAAAATGAATCGCTCCAACTGAACCTCGCCAAGGCGCAGTTGTTCGCCACGCAGTCCAACCAAGTTCAGCAAGCCTACGCCACGCTCGACCGCATGCGCGCCGGCGGCACCCAGCAGGTTCCCGCGCTGAACGTCCTCCTCACCGACGCCCTGCGCCGCCAGCAACTGGACCGCGCTCGCGCCTTCGCCGCGCAGTTGCAGGCGCATCCGGCCGCGGAGTTTTCCGACCTGCTGCTCTGCCTCAGCGTGACGCGCCTGACCGACCCTCCGGGCTTCCCCGCGCTGCTCGCCCGCCTGCAGGAAAAATCCCTCGAAAACACCACTTCGCTCGCCGCCATGATCCAGTGGCTGAACGGCAACCAACTCGCCGCCCAGGCCATCGCGTGGGCCACAAAGCTCCCGGCCGACCGCACCGCCCCCGCGCCCGTCGGCGTCGCGCTCGCCGACGCTTTCATCGCCGTCAAAGACTGGCCCGCCCTCGAGACCCTGGCGACCACCGCCAAATGGGAGGAGCTCGATTTTCTTCGCCCCGCCTATCAAGCCCGCGCGCTCCATGAGATCCAGCAGCTCCAGCTGAATCCCCGCGTCAAGGCCCTGTGGCAGGACGCCGTCGCCCGCGCACGCACGCGCCCCGACCGCTTGGAAATGCTGGCCAATCTTGCGATCCAATGGGGCTGGCGGCGCGAGTCCGAAGAGACCTGGTGGGTGATCGCCAACGGCACCGCCGGCGCACAGCCCGCCCTCACGGTGCTCTACAATTTCTACAGCCGCAGCACCAACACCCCCGGGATGCAACGCACCCTCGAACGCATGTTGGAACTAAACCCCGCCGATGTGCTCACCAAAAACAACCTCGCCGTGGTCAATCTCCTGCTGAATCTGAAGCCGAGTCTCACCTACCGGCTCGGCCAGGAAATCTACGACCACAGCCCCACCAACGCGTCCTTCGCTTCCACCTACGCCTTCTCGCTCCACCGCCAGAACAAGAACGCCGCCGCGCTGGCCGTCCTCGGGAAGCTGGGTGAATCCGAGCTCAGCAAACCTTCCATCGCCGCCTATTACGGCACCATCCTCGCCGCCGACGGCCAGTTCGAAAAAGCCAAGCCGTACCTCACCCTCGCGGCCACGGCGAAACTGCTGCCCGAAGAATTGCAGATGGTGAACAGCGCCCTCACCCAGGTGAATGAATTCCGCACCTTTGAAGACCTCTACGCCCGCGATCCCAGCAATCCCGTCAACGCCGCCAACTACGCCTACGCCCTCCATCGCCAGCGCAAAACCACCGACGGCCTCGCCGTGCTCGCCAAGCTCCCGCCCGCGCAGAGCCTCGTGCCCGCTGTCGCCGCGCGCTACGCCGCCCTGCTCACCAGCGCCGGCCAGTGGGAAACCGCCCGCACCGTCCTCGCGCGCAATTCCAGCACCGCCGCGCTTGCCGCCGCTGCGGATCAGCTCTTTCAACGCGATCCGCTCGACCCCGCCGTGAAACTCGTCGCCGCCACGCTCGGCCTCCTCCTCGACCCAAAACTCACCGACGCCCAGTTGCTCGCCCAACAACTCTTCGACAACGACCCTGGCAATCCCGCCCACGCCACCACGCTCGCCTTCGCGCTGCATCGTCAGGGAAAATCTGCCGACGGCCTCAATCTCCTCGCCAAACTCCCCGAGCCGCAACTCCGTGCGCCCGCCGTGGCCCCATTCTACGGCGTGCTCCTGACCGCCATCGGCCAGCTCGAAAAAGCCGCCGGCTTCTTCACCCAAATCCGCCTCGACCTGTTGCTCACCGAAGAACGCGCCCTCGTCGCCAGCGCCGAAACCTTCGCCGGTAATTTCCGCCAGCTGCAGCAAGCCTACGAACGCGCCCCCGCCGATCCAGCTGCCCTCAGCGCCTACGCCTTCGCCCTGCATCGCCAGCGCAAAGCCGCCGACGCCCTGCGCCTGCTCGACGCCGCCAGCCCCGCCGCCCTCGCCGATGCGCGCGTGACCGCCTGTCGCGCCGCCCTCCTCGTCGGCGACGGCCAGTGGGAAAAAGCCCGCGCCGCCGTGCTCCAGAACGGCGACAGCCCGCGCCTTTACGCCGCGGCACAAGCGCTCCACCAAACCGACACCACCGATCCCGGCGTGAAATACCTCCTCGCCTCACTCGGACTTCTGCTCGACCCGCGCCTCGACGACCCCGTGCGCCACGCCACCGACCTCGTCACCCGCGACCATCTCCAACCCGCCTACGCCTGCGCCTACGCCTACGCCCTGCACCGCCAGGGCCGCACCATCGAAGGTCTCCGCGCGCTGAACCGCGCAGGTGAGAAAGAACTCGCCAAGCCCCTGCTCGCCTTCTACTCCGCCCTACTCCTCGCCGGCGACGGCCAGCTCGGCAAAGCCAAGGGCTACCTCGAGCTCGTGCCGGACTCCTCGCTCCTTCCCGAAGAACGCAAACTCGCCACCGACCTCCGCGCCCGCATCGCCGCCGCCGCGCCCTGATCGTCGCGTGGCCGCCGACGCGAGGAGGCGGACCATCCGCTCGTTGTAGGAGACGACGTTAGGAGTCTCTAACCTTCTTTTGTCCAATCCCGCTCCTCCCGCAGAAAAAGTCAGAAACTCCTCACGTCGTCTCCTACAAGAACTGGAGGCGCACGCGCCCCCACCAAGGATTACCGCCTCGATTGCAGCAGCACGCCGCGCGCGCTGACCTCCCCCAAAAAAATAGAGCCGACCGGCCCCTGCCGATCGGCTCCCAAAATCCCGCGACCCGCGCGCCACGCTCAGTCGAACGCGTGCCCCGCGCAGCACAGCACATTGCGCAGCTTGTGCCGCACCAGCTCCTTCACCTTCGTCCGCGCCGGCGCCAGATACTTGCGCGGATCGAACTCCTTCGGATTCTCCATCAGCACCTTGCGAATCGCCGCCGTCATCGCCATGCGCAGATCGGTGTCGATGTTCACCTTCGTGCAACCCACACGCCGCGCGATCTCGATGTCCGCTTCCGGCACGCCCGCCGTGTCCTCGCCCATCTTGCCGCCGTATTTGTTGATCTCCTGCGCCAGATCCTTCGGCACGCTCGAGGCTCCGTGCAGCACCAGCGGATAATCCCCGAGCCCCGCCTCGAGCAACGCCTTCTTGATCGCCTTGAGCCGTTCCAAATCCAGATGCTGCTCGCCCTTGAACTTGTACGCCCCGTGCGAATTCCCGATCGCCACCGCCAGCGAATCCACGCCCGACTTCCGCACAAAATCCACCGCCTCGTCCGGATGCGTGTAACAGCCGCCCTTGGAATACCCGCCGCCCTCCTCGCCGTCGTCGTGCTGCGCGCCCACGAGCATCCCCAGCTCGCCCTCGACCACGCAGTTATGCTTGTGCGCGTAGTCCACGACCTTGCGGCACACCTCGACGTTCTTCTCAAACGTCTCGTGGCTCGCATCAATCATCACGCTCGTGAACCCCTCGTCGATGCACTCCTTGCACAGCTCGAACGAATCCCCGTGGTCCAGATGCACCGCGATCGGGATCGTCGTGACGCTCACCGCCGCCTCGATCAGTTTCTTCAAATACACCGGGTTCGCGTACTGGCGCGCGCCCTTGGAAATCTGAAGCATCACCGGAGCCTTTTCCTCCTCGCACGCCTCCACGATGGCCTGGAGCAGCTCCATGTTGTTCACGTTGAACGCGCCCAGGGCGTATTTACCCTTCAAGGCCTTGGAAAATAATTCACGGGTATGTGTCAGAGGCATAATTTTTCAGCTTTAAGATTTAACGAAACCGCACAACCAGCCGCGAAGCTTAGGAGCCGCTCCCGAAATGAAAACACTATTTCTGCCCCCCCCCGGCACGGCCTCGGCACCGCTTTTGCGCAGGCGACTGGTTGCCGTCGAACTTCCGAAAGGTGCCGACTACACGGGCGTGCTGGCGCTGGCGCGAGCCGTGACCGCCCCATCCCAGCTTCACGCGTCCCGCAGTTTGACGGCGGCAAGTCGCCTCGATAGAGCGATGCCAAGTCCCCGCCCTCCACACTCGCGCTCCTCCCATTGCGGCTCTCCTTCATCGGCAACCGTGGGTCGAAGCCCACGGCAACCTTGAACCGGCGCTCCCCGACCATTCACACCCTGCTGCTGCCGACCGTCTCACGAGCAGGTCGCGGCGGGCAGATGCGAACGCGCTGCGACAGGCGTACGCTGAAGCGGCGTGAACGCCGCGCGCCCGACGCTGCGGTATCGCCGTCGCCGGCTTATCCCACTTTCTTCCGCAATTCCTCCGCGACGCTGATGAACGCCTTGCCAGGCGCGCCGGCCGGGGCCGCAGCGGCGACGGGTTTGCCCGCGTCGCCACCGAGCCGGATTTCGGTGAAGAGCGGGATTTCGCCGAGGAACGTGATTTTGCGCCGCTCACATTCGGCGCGGCCGCCGCCGTGACCGAAGATTTCGATGCGCTCGCCCTGCGGCGTCGTGAAGTAGCTCATGTTCTCGACGATGCCGAGGATCGGGACGTTGACCTTCTCGAACATCGCGATGCCCTTGCGCACCACGCCAAGCGAGGCTTCCTGCGGCGTGGTGACGATCACGCCGCCATCAAGCGCGACGGTCTGGCAGAGCGACAACTGCGCGTCGCCCGTGCCCGGCGGCAGATCGACGAGCAGATAATCGAGCTGGCCCCATTCGACCTGATTCACGAACTGCTGGATCGTTTTCTGAATCATCGGCCCGCGCCAGATGACGGGCTGATCGCCGTCGAGGAGGAAGCCCATGCTCATGAGTTTCACGCCGTGGTTCATGGGCGGAATGAGCTTCTCGGCTTCGCTCACATGCGGGCGCTGGTGGATGCCCATCATCAGCGGAATGCTCGGGCCGTAGATGTCGCAATCGAGCAAGCCGACCTCCGCGCCGAGATTCGCCAGCGCGCAGGCGAGGTTCACGGAGACGGTGGATTTGCCGACGCCGCCCTTGCCGCTGGCGATGGCGATGACGCGGCGGATGCCGGGGACGCGGATCTGATTGCCCAGTGCTCCCTGCGCGGGAGCGGCGGCGGCGGTGGTGGCGCCGACGGGGCGGTGAACCTCGATCACCGCCGCGGTCACACTGGGCAGCGCCTTCACCACGCGTTCGCAGTCGGCCTTGATCAACGCCGCCGCCTCGGCGCTCGGCGAGGTCATCTGGATCGCGACGCTCACCGCGCCGTTGCCCACGGCGATTTTTTTCACCAGCCCGAACGACACGATGTCGCGCGAGTAGCCGGGATATTTCACGGCCTTGAGGGCGTTCAAAATGGTCTCTTCGTTCATGCTGTAAAATCCCGAGGTTGTTTCCGATTGAGCGCAGCGGGGGAAGCTCACGTCGTCGCCGGCCCCGCGCCGCGGGCGCGCGGACAGAGCACTGAATCCACCAGCCCGCGCTGAAATTCATCCCACAACGGCGACATGCCGCGCAGCCGCCGGACGGCCTGTTCGAGGAGCACCACGGCATCATCGACATCGGCCGCCGTGTTGTCCCGGCCGGGCGAGAGCAGGATGTTGCCCTGTGCCAGCGAAGGGTCAAGGCCAATGGCCGCCAGCACCGGCGGCACCTTTTCCGCGCGGCTCACGCAGCTCGGACCGCTCGCCACGGCCACGCCGAGCGTGTCGAGCAGCAGCGCCAAACCTTCGCCCTCGGTGAACTCGAAGCTCACGTTGAGATTCACCGGATTGCGGCGCGGCCCCGGCTCGGGACCGTTCAGGCACACGTAGGGAATGCGCTCGCGAATCTGCTCCCACAGCCGCCGCTGCAACATCGCCGTGTGCGCCTGGCGCTCCGGTAGTTCGCGCCGTGCGACCTCCGCCGCCACGCCTGCGCCAACGATGGCGGGCACATTCTCCGTGCCCGCGCGGCGACCGTCTTCCTGCCGGCCGCCGTGCTGAATGCCGGCGAGCCGCGTGCGCTGATTGCGATAGAGCACGCCGACGCCTTTCGGTCCGTAAAACCGCTGCGGCGACAGCGCGAGCAGCGAAATCCCGAGCGCCCGCACATCCAGCTCCAACCATCCCGCGCTGGCCACGGCATCGACGAACAGCGGCACGCCGCGTTCCGCCGTGAGCTCCGCGATTTCCGCAATCGGCTCGACCGTGCCGAGGTCGTGGTTCGCGTGATGCACCGCGACGAGGATGGTCTCATCCGTCAGTGCCGCGCGCACCGCCGCGGGATCGACCCAGCCGGTGGCATCGACCTTGACCCGCGTGCAGGTGAAGCCCTGCGCGGCCAGCGCCGCGACGGAATTGAGCACCGCCGGATGCTCGATGTCGCTGACGACGATGTGTTTGCCGTGCCGTTCGTTGGCGAGCGCACCGCCCTTGATGGCGAGATTCACCGCCTCCGTGCCGCCCGAGGTGAAGATAATTTCCTCCGGCAGCTCCGCATTCAGCAGCGCCGCGAACTGCTCGCGCGCCCGCGCCAGCGCGTCGCGCGCGTTCAGTCCGAGATGATGCAGCGACGCGGGGTTGCCAAAGTCCGTGCGGAAAAACGGCAGCATCGCCTCCAGCGCCTCCGGCAAAACCGGCGTGGCCGCCTGATGATCGAGATAGATTTGCCGTTTCATTTCCGGATGGCTCCGTGCCCGCGCACGGACGGCGAGCATAGGGGCGGCGCGAAGTGAGTCAAACGCCGCTCCCGAACGCGACCGGAGCGCGCCCGCCCGGGCGCGAGAACTACGGTCAAGCCGGTGGCACCCAATCCCGCCGTCCCCCTCTGCGTTTCTTCCGATCTCTGCGGTGTTCTGTTCGGGTCCCGTCTCTCATCAACGCCCATCAAAACACCGCAGAGATGGGAAGAAACGCAGAGGGGGAAGAAACTCGGGACCGGTCCCGGCTCGCTCCGCCGCGTCCCCGGGGCGCTGCATAGGGGCATCGTGCCCGTTGTGCGGCGTGAGCAACGGAGTTGTAGGCAAAGGAATGGAGGCAAAGGAATGGGGACGGGGAGACTTTTTGTCTTCATTCCTTTGCCTCCATTCCTTTGCCAAATCCGTTTCGGAAACTGCGGTTGAGATTCCTGCCGGCCAGGACGCGTTCGACGGACCGCTGTAGCCGCCGACGTGAGGAGGCGGACGAACCGCACGCAAACACGCGCGCCGAACCGTAGCGTGGCAATCGGAATCGGCTGCACGACCCGCCCTCCGCCTCCTCACGTCGGCGGCTACGCACCGCGCTCTGGACAACCGGCCGCATCTCCATAAATTCCGGCGCTCGGAAAGTAATAATCTAATTTATGAAACGCATACTCTTGTTCGTCGCCACCAACCTCGCGGTCATGCTGCTGATCTCGATCATCGGCAGCGCGTTCGGCGTGGACCGCTTCCTG
Source organism: Verrucomicrobiota bacterium (assembly GCA_014193395.1). Classification (GTDB taxonomy): domain Bacteria; phylum Verrucomicrobiota; class Verrucomicrobiia; order Limisphaerales; family BJHT01; genus BJHT01. Next base: position 21,012 of record BJHT01000016.1, on the reverse strand, counting down.
ACCCGCACCGGCCTGGATTTGCCGAAACTGCTGGCCTACTCCGCCATCGTCGGCTTCACCGGCAGCATCTTCTCGCTCCTCATTTCCAAGTGGGTCGCGAAATTTGCCTACAGCATCCACGTCATCGACCAACCCGCCAACCAGCCCGAGCAATGGCTCGTGGACAAAGTGCGCGAACTCTCCAAGAAGGCCGGCGTCGCGATGCCCGAAGTCGGCGTGTATGAGAGCGAGGAGGTCAACGCCTTCGCCACCGGACCGACGCGCAACAACGCGTTGGTCGCCGTCAGCTCCGGCCTGATCCACAACATGAACCTCCGCCAGATCGAAGGCGTGCTCGCGCACGAGATGGCCCACATCGCCAACGGCGACATGGTCACGATGACGCTCCTCCAGGGCGTGCTGAACACCTTCGTCGTGTTCTTCTCGAAAATCATCGGCTACGCCATCGACCAGGCCATGCGCGGCAATGACGAGCGCCGCAGCGGCCCCGGCTGGGGTTATTACATCGGCTCGCTCGTCGCGCAGCTCGTCCTCGGCATCTTCGCCAGCATGATCGTGATGGCCTACTCGCGGCACCGCGAGTTCCGCGCCGACGCCATGGCCGCGCAGCTCGAAGGCAAGGATGCCATGATCTCCGCGCTCCAGCGGCTCCAGCAAATCATGCACGGCGGCGGCGTGCTCGACGACCGCGCGCAGTCCGTGAGCGCCTTCAAGATCAATCATCCGACCGAGGGAATCATGTCGCTCCTGTTCGCCTCCCATCCCCCGCTCGAAGCCCGCATCGCCGCGCTGCAAGCGCAGGCGTGAGGCGCACGCCGCCGTTTCGTCGTCCACCTCCCGCGCCGCCGAATTCACCCGGTGGCGCGGGAGTTTTGTTTCAGGGCGTAAATGCGGTCCCGGTCCGGCGCACACCCGAGATTCCGAACGAACGCGACCCAACCCGGAGTGCGGCCGTCCCCGGCCGCAGCGACGTCCGCACCCACGAACGCGCCTGATCTAACTCGGTCGCCCCGGCCCGCTCCACCTTGCTGCGCCCGAGGACGGGCGCACTCCGCCGCCCCCCTCACCGCGTCGTCGTCTTCCGCAAAAACTCCCGCGTCCGCTCATTCTGCGGCGCGCCAAAGAGCTGCTCCGGCGGCCCCGCCTCGGCCACCAGGCCGCGGTCGAAGAACACCACGCGGTCCGCCACGTCGCGCGCGAACTGCATCTCGTGCGTCACGACGATCATCGTCATGCCCTCCTCGGCAAGCCGGCGCATCACGCCGAGCACCTCGTCGCGCAACTCGGGATCGAGCGCGCTGGTCGGCTCGTCGAAGAGCATCACCTCGGGCTGCATCGCCAGCGCGCGCGCAATGGCGACGCGCTGCTGCTGGCCGCCCGAGAGCTGACCGGGATGCGCGCCCGCCTTGTCCGCAAGGCCGACCTTCGCGAGCAGTTCGCGCGCGGCCGCCTCGGCCTCGGCGCGGCTCGTACCCTTCACGATGGTCGGCGCGGCCGTCACGTTTTGCAGCACGGTGAGATGCGGGAAGAGGTTGAACTGCTGGAACACCATCCCGACGCGCCGCCGCAACATCCCCTGCCGTTCGCGCTCCTCGCGCGTGCGCGGTGCGTGCCCGCCCTCGACCGTGAGATCGCCGATGGTGATGCGCCCCGAGTCGGCCAGCTCGAGCTGGTTCAGGCAGCGTAGGAACGTGCTCTTGCCGCAGCCGCTCGGGCCGATGAGCACGACCGTCTCGCCGCGCGCCTGCGCGTGGTCGATGCCGTGCAGCACGCGCGTGGCGCGATACGATTTTACGAGGCGTTCAACGGCGATCATGGCCCAGTTTTTTCTCCAGCCGGCCGGCTAAAATTGACGCCGGATAACTCAGCGCAAAATAAATCCCGGCCGTCATCACGCCGAGTCCGAGGTAGTCGTAGGTGGACATCGCGAGCATCCCATAGACCTTCGTCAGCTCGACCATCGTGATCACGGACACGATCGACGAGTCCTTGAACATCGCGATGAAGTCGTTCGTGACCGGCGGGATGACGAGCCGCAACGCCTGCGGCAGCACGACGTGCCGCAGCGCCTGCCAGCGGTTCAAACCCAGCGCCAGCGCGGCCTCCATCTGCCCGTGCGGGATCGCCTGAATGCCCGCGCGGTAATTCTCCGCCTCGTTCGCCGCATAGTTGAGGCCGAGCCCGAGCACCGCGGCCGCGAACGCATTCAGCCGGATGCCGATCTCCGGCAGCCCGTAGTAAATCAGGAAAAGCTGGATCAACAGCGGCGTCCCACGAATCACCTCGATGTACGCCGTCGCCAGCCAGCGCAACGGCGCGACGCCGAACAGCCGCGCCAGCGCCAGCACCAGCCCGAGCTTGACCGCCAGCGCCATTCCCAGCACCGACAGCCCGACCGTGGTAACCGCGCCGCGCAGGAGCAGCGGCAGATATTTCGGCCACTCGCGCAGCGTCGAGATCGTCGCCTTTTGTTCCACGACCTCGGCCTTGAAATCCTTCAGCCCGCTCTGGCGCTCGTCCCACACGCCGTATTTCTGATAGATGCGTTCCAAGGTCTGGTCCGCCGCGAGTTGCTCGATCGCCTGATTCAGCGCGGCGAGCAACCCGGTGTCCTCCCGGCGAACGCCAATGGCGTAGTAGCCCGGCGCGAAAGCGGGGCCGGACAGTTTCAATGTCGCGTCCGGTTTCGCGTAATGAATCGCGATGGGCAGATCGAGCACCACGGCCTCAATTCGCAGCGCCTTGAGATCGCGGAAGCTCTCGACGTTGCCGGGATAAATCTTCAATCCAGCAATGCCCGCCTCCTCGGCGAGCCGCTGCGCGACCGACGACGACAGCACGCCGACGGCCTTGCCCTTCAGGCTGGCGAGGTTCGTCAGCCCCTCGGTTTCCTTCCGCGTCACGATCTGCTGCGCGTACACGAAGTACGGCCGCGACAACGCGATGCGCTGCTGGTTCTCGGGCGTGAGTTCGAGGCCGTTGAGGATGAAGTCGAAGTTGCCCCGCAACAGCGCGGGCGTGAGCTGGTCCCACTGGTTCTGCACCATCTCGGCCTTCACGCCGAGCTTCGCCGCGAGCGCCCCGGCCAGCTCCGCCTCGAAGCCGATGAGCTTCTCGGGCGTTTGCGGATCGGGAAAAACAAATGGCGCGCCGCCCTCCGCATCCGCGCCCCACTTGAGCACGCCGCGCGCCTTGATCGCCGCGAGCGTGTCCTCCGCGCGCACCGCCGACGCCGCCACCGCGACCAACGACGCGAGCGCGAGCGCCACGAGCAGCTCGCGGAACAGTCGGCGGCCAGTGCCGGACACGATGAACATGGGCCGGGACGGTAGAGACGCGGGCCCGGATTTTCTATGGAATTCCCGGGCCGCACTCGCGCGCGAAACTCCCGGCCGGCCGGAGCCGGATCGGCTGCCCCGCTGCGGAACCAAGAAATTGAACTTCACGCTGTCAGGGGACTTGCGGACCGTGGCGGTTCGACGCGAGCGCGCCCGGAGGAAATTACCCGCAAATCGCGGCCGTCCGCGCGTCCGCCGCTGCGAATTTGCAGTTGCGCGGTTTGGGGACGTGTCGATTCTCCGGCGAACCATTGCTGCACCCACCTATGCTCACGCTGCGCCCTTTGTTTCTGCTGGCTATCATCGCTACTGCGTCCCTGGCGGCGGACTCGAACTGGCCCCGGCTGCCGGAGCAGGACGGCGTGGTGGAGATTCCCGCGCAGGAATGGCCGGCCCGCCCGGGGCCGCGGACGGTGCGGGTGCGGGTGCATTATCCCGGCGGGACGCGCGCGAGCGTCGGCGAGCGCACGGGGATCATGCTCACGCTGCACAACTGGGGCGGGTCGGATTGTGTGGGCACGGCGGACCCGGGGACGCTGGCGCGCGAACTGAACGTCGTGGCGCTGTGCGTGAATTATTTGCAGAGCGGCGCGAAGGATTCCATCGAGGGGCCGGAGCCGTACGACTTCGGCTGGCTGCAGGGACTCGATGCACTGCGGGCGTTGTGGCTGGTGTTTCACGAACTGGACGCGGGCGGAAAACCCTTTGCCCGCGGGCGCATTTTCGCCACCGGCGGCTCGGGCGGCGGCAACGTGACGTTGATGGCGAACAAGCTCGCGCCGCGGACCTTCACCTGCGTGGTGGACATGTGCGGGATGAAAAAACTGAGCGACGCGCTGGCGTACAATCTGCCGGCGGCGGGCGGGCTGGACGGGCGCTGGAGCCGCGATCCGGCGAGTCCGAATTATCTGTCGCCGGGCGCACAGGAACTCCGGTTTGTCGGGCATCCGGCGCACCTGGCCGAGATGCGGCGGTTGGGCACGACGACGCGCGTGGTGATGGTGCATGGCGTCGAGGACCACACCTGTCTCGAGGACGGGCGCGAGCTGGTGACAAACATGCAACGGGCGGGCCTGGACATCGTGCCGGTGTGGGTGACGAAGGAAATGGTGGATCGCAAAGTGTTCGCCTCGACCGGACATTCGCTGGGCAATCGCACACTGATCCCGCAGCACGTTGCGGGGAAATGGCTGCGCGCGGACAGCGCCGAGGCGCTGGTGCGCGCGGGCAAAACGGATTTCGAGCGGCGAGACGAGGTGCGCTACGCTACGAGCGACGGGGTGTTCGTGATTTCGTATGCGGCGGGTTTTCCCGTGGGACGGTTCGAGGCGGCGGCGGCGGCGCCGAATTATCCGGACCATTTCGATTTGCTGCGCGTGCTCGACGGCCCCGGCAGCAGCGGCGGCACGGGTGTGATCGCAAAGACGGCGGAGCAATGGGCGGCGCGGCGGCGGCACATCGTGGCGGCGCTCGAACGCGTGATGGGTCCGCTGCCGAATCCGGCGCGGCGCGTGGCGCTGGATGTGAAGGTGCTGGAGGAAGTGAAGCTCGCCGGCGGCTTGGTGCGGCGGAAGCTGACCTACCAGAGCGACGCCACGGACCGCGTAGCCGCGTATCTGTTTGTCCCGGAAGCGGCCGCAAAAGCCAGGGTGCCCGCGGTTCTGTGCCTGCATCAGACCACGCGCGCAGGCAAGGCCGAGTCCGCCGGTATCGTTGCCAATGAGAAGCAATACGCGCTGCATCTCGCCGAGCGCGGCTACGTCACGCTCGCGCCGGATTATCCGAGCTTCGGCGATTCCAAGTATGACTTCGACCCCAAGCACGGCTACGCGAGCGGCTCGATGAAGGCCGTGTGGGACAACGTGCGCGCGGTGGATTTGCTCGAGACGCTGCCCGAGGTGGACGCGGCGCGGATCGGAGTGATCGGGCATTCGCTCGGCGGGCACAACGCGATGTTCACGGCGGTGTTCGAGCCGCGGCTGCGCGTGATCGTGTCGAGCTGCGGCTTCACGACCTTTCGCAAGGACGACCTGCCGAGCTGGACCGGCAAGGTCTATATGCCGCGGATCAAGGCGGAGTTCGGGAACGACGTGGCGAAAATGCCGTTTGATTTCACCGAGGTGGTGGCGGCGTTTGCGCCGCGGGCGTTTCTCGCGTGCGCGGCGGAGAAGGACAACGACTTCGACGTGAGCGGCGTTCGCGACGTGATGGCAGCGGCGCGCGGCGTGTATGAGCTGCACGGGGCGGCGGCGAAACTGGAGGCGTATTATCCCAAGGCCCCACACTCGTTTCCCGAGGATGCGCGAAAAGTGGCCTACGAATTCCTCGACCGCCACCTGCGGGCAGACGGGAAGTAGCAGAAAACAACCGGCAGAAAATCTCCGGCAGAAAAATGGGGGCAGAAAGATAGGGGGGAGGCTGACTACGTTTGCATGGCGGGCGCGCGGCGCTCACGCCGTCCTCGTGATCCCTTTCCATTTTTCTGCCCCCATTTTTCTGCCGTCCGTCCCCGTCTTTCTGTCTCAGTGCAGGATCGGGAGCGAGTGCGGTTGCACGATCAGCCGGGCATCTAGTTCAAGGTAGAAGTCCAGCCGCCGGTCGGCCTCGGCATCATCAATGGCGCGAGCCATCAGCAGATAAGTCGCGTAGTGATTCCCCTCCGACTCAACGAGGCTCGCATAGAACGCGGCCAGCTCGGGATCACGCTCGGCCAGCGCGCCGGCAAGCAGTTGAAATTTCTCACAGCTCCGGCCCTCGATCAGCGCACAGCAGATGAGATGGTCAATGACCTGCGGCCGGCTGCCGTTGCGGATGCCGCGCATGAGACCAGTGATCCACGGGCTGGGATGCGGCTGGGCAAACGGAATGCCGCGCCGCTTGAGCAGACCCAGCACGAGCTGAAAGTGCTGCAACTCCTCGATGGCGATGGCATTCAGTTCTTCGACGCGCGGGAAAAGATCGCGGTACTTCTCCAGACTCAGCGCCGTGGTGGCCGCCTTGCGCTCGAGATGCGCGTGGTCCACGAGCACCGCCGGCAGTTGGGCCAGCACCTTGGGCAGCCAGTCCGACGGGAGTTTTTGGTGCCACAGGAGCATGACGGATGGTGCGGTGCCGTGGAGCGCGATCGCAAGGGGAAAGCCGCGGCCATCCCGCACCACCGCCAAGTTGCGTTCAGGCCACCCACACCGACGGCACCAATCCGTGGCGGTGGAGCGCGAGCAGCAGTCCCAGCGAGCCGGTGACGCGCAGTCCGTGCAATCCTGCCACCAGCGGACTGGTGTTAATGACCAGCAAGGGCTTGTTCGGCATGGGCAAGGTCGCGCGCGAGTTCTCCGGCTTCCAGTTGCTGGGGCGAAACGCCGTAGCGTGCGAGTTCGTACAGGAAATGCACTCGGGGCATGCCCACCAACGCCGCCGCCTGGCTGGAGGAGAGCTTGCCCGTCTCGTAGAGTTTCACCGCCATGGAGAGCTTGGCCTCGCGCTCAAATTCCGGCGCGGTCATGTGCAGCGTGTCCGGCAGCGACTCAGGATATTCCAGCGTCAGGGTGTTGCTCATGGAGGAATGAAATAGCCCGTCCAGCGCGAAGTGTCGAGGCTGCCACGATGCGAGAGCCAGAGCGGCGCGGCCGGGTTACAGATTTGCTTCCTCGATGCGACCGGCGGCAATGGGACCAAGGCGGCTCTTGATCTTCAGAACTTTCCACGCTCCGCCTACACCAGCCCCACGATCTTCCGCCCGATCCAGTACAGCGCGAGCAAACCCAGCAGCAACCCGCCCCACCACGGACTCGCCCAAATTTGGAAGCGCCGCTCCTCGGGTTGCACCTCGGGCAGCACCGCGATTTGCTGCGTGAGCCGCGCGAGATCGAGGAACGTGCCGCTCTGCCCGCGCGTCAGTTCCGCGATCTCGCGGAGGATCGCGCCGTTCACCGGTTGCCCGAGTTTCTCGCGGCGGATTTGTGTGACGATGATTTCGGTGTCGAGGCCGCGCGCGGCTTTGTCGCCGGTCACGGTCACTTTGTATTTGCCGCCGGTGGTCGCGGGGAAGCTGCCTTTGAACAAGCCCCAGCCGCCCGGTACGGACACGAGTTCCATCCGCTCGGTGCGCCCGCCCGGCGCGACGATCGTTGCGGTGACGGGGCCTTTCTCCAGCGGCAATCCCGCGGCGTCGAACACCGCCGCGTTCAGGAAAATGCTCTCGCCGACCTGCGGATTTTCGGGGCTGTAGGAGAGCCGCACGCCCTTGCCTTCCGAGAGATGCCGCTTGTGCGACATCCACCGCACGACCTGTCCCCAGAAGCGGTAGTGATACTTGTCCTCGACGCCGCGCCGCCAGCGCCACGCGCTGTCCGTGCCCATGAACAGCACCTCGCCGTTGCCAAACGGCCGCGTCACCAGCAGCGGCACGCGCCCGCTGGCGTTGCGCAACGCCGCGTGTACCGCCAGCACCTCGGACCCCGCGCGGCTCTTCAGCACCGGCGCGCTCCAGTAAAACCCCGGCAGATTCCGCCACACGACCTCGTTCGCCGCCTCGTCGTTCGCGAGCATCGTGAGAAAATGCGCCCTGCCCGTGGTCGTGAGCACCAGGCCGGATTCATTGGGCAAACCCGTGCCCGCGGGTTTGGCGTCGTCGAAGACAACCGGCAGCAACTCGCCCACCGGCGTCGGCGTCAGGCTCAACTGCCGCCCGCGCGCGCCCGGCAGAAAAATCAATCCGCTGCCCTGCTGCTCGACGAGGCCGCGCAACAATTCCAAGTCCGCCGCGCGCAATTCGCCCTCGCCCACGCCGACATCGCCGAGGAACACCACGTCGTATTTCGCGATCGCTTCCTTCGTCGGCGGAAAGGTCTGGATGTAGTTGCGCCCGTCGCCCACGGGCATTCCCGGATGAAACAGCAGGCAGCTCAGCTCGACGCCCGGATCGCGTTCGAGCGCGTTGCGCAGGAAGCGATACTCCCAGCGCGGCAGCGACTCGACGACCAGCACGCGCAGCTTCTCGGCGCGGATGGCGATGCGGAATTCCTGCTCGTTGTTGTCGTTCAACGATTCGTCCGGCTGCACCGGCAGGCGCAAGCTCAGCGTTTTCTCGCCCATCGTGCGCGGCAGCCAGACCAGCGTGTCCTGAAACTGCGCGAACGCCGGGATCACAATCTCCTTCCGCGCCTCGACCGACTCGCCCGCGTGGAGCGTCACCGTCGTCCGCACCTCGCGCGGCAGATGACTCTGAATCTTGAACGGAATGGAAATCTGCTCGCCCAGCAGTCCGTATGCGGGCGCGGCGACATGCTGCAAAACCAAATCGGGCAACGGCGTCTCGCTGCCGACCGCGACCGTGTACACCGGCACGCCGCGAGCCCGATAACGCGTCGCCGCGCTCACCGGCGACGAGCCGAGATTCCAGTCGCCGTCGGTGAAGAGCAGCACGGCCTTCAGGTGATTGTGGCGCAGCAGGACGTTGTCGAGCGCCTCGTTCAGATCGCTCCCTTCCTCGCGGCCCGGCGCGACGATGGGCGCGGCGTTCGCGTTGGTGTCGGCGACGGGCGGCGCGGAAAACTCCTCGAAGGTCACGCGCGCCTGCTTCTCCCACGGCGCCCAGTATTTCGTCGCCTGCTGTTGCGCGAGCCACTCGGCGCGCTTGATGACATTGGTCGCGCTCAACGGCACGTCGCGCGTGCCCATGCTCGCCGAGGCGTCGGTGAGCACCACGATCTCGGGCGGTTCGGTGTGGACGATCTGCTTCACCCACTCGGGCCGCAGCAGCGTGAAACCAATCAGCGTCATGATCAGAAACCGCAGCGCCTCAAGGAAACCCACGCCGCGCGTCGAGCCGCGCCGGCTCCAGTTCTGCCAGCACAACCACCCGCCGCCCAGCCACACGGCCAGGCCCAGCAGCGTCATCGGCACCGACGCGGAGAAAGACCAGTGGCTCATGCGGTGCGCACCTCCGGGCCGGCACCCGCGGCCGTCTCACGCGTTTTCGGCGGCAGGATCAGCGCCGCCTCGAGCAGCAGAAATCCGCCCATTGCCAGCAGGAAGAAACGCCACAGCTCGGACTGCAAGCCCGCCTTGCCCTGCCGCGCTTCATCGAACAACCGCACCGAAATCTTGCCGAACAACTGCCGCGCCTTTTCCGATTCGAGCACCTCGGCGTCGCTCTCGCGCGCGGGCCGGTTCACCGCCACCAATCGCGGCCCGAGCCGGTAAACGCCCGCTTCGAGCCGGATGTCCTTGGCCGCCGCCGCGTCCACCGTCGTCCACGCTTCGCCCTCGCCGAACGTCGTCTCGCCGCACGCCAGCAGCGCCGATTCCGTGAAGCGCCGCCCGCCCGCAAGCAACAGCCGTTGCACCAGCGGCACCAGCACCGTGCCCTCGCTCAGGCTCGACCACTCGGGCAACAACGCCGTCGCGCAAAACAGCATCTGGCCCTTGCCCACGTTGCGTCGCGTGAGCCACGCCCCGCCATCGCCGAACATCGCCACCGCGCCCGGCTCGCCCGTGACCACCTGTCGCTTGGCGATGAGCAGGTCTGCCAGCGGCAGGTTCAAGCCCTCCTCGGTGCGCGCCAGCGGGCCTTCCTTCTCGTCCCATTTCGTGATCGCCCACGGCTTGTCTTCCGCCGCCGTCTCGACCTGTCCGAAGCCCGAACTTTCAAAACGCCCCGCCTCGCCCGCCGCGAAAAACAGCACCGCCCCGCCCGCCTCGGCGAAAAGCCGCAGCTTCTCCACCACGCCGCCCGCCGGCAGCGGCGCGTGCCACAACACCAGCGCCGTCTCGGGCAAACTCACGTTCGCGAACTTCTCGGGCGTCACCAGTTCCGCCACGCGGTTCGTGTCCGCGAGCAGCGGGGCCGCGGCGAATTTCAGAAATCTCCCGCTCGCGCCATCCGCCGCCACCACGACCGTGCGCAGCGGGGGCGGCGGACCGAACACAAAGTACGCCGTGTTGTCGCGACCGTTCGCATCCGGCGGCAGCTCCACTTTTCCCCAACCCGAAGCCGTCGGGCTGTCGAGCACAAGCCGGTGGCGGTAGCGCGCCTCCTGCCCTTCGAGCGTCACCTCGATCGTCGAGACGCGCCCGTCGAGCGTGATCGCCAGCGGCACCTTGGCGGGCGTCGCGGTGTTGCGCTCGAATTGCAGCACGAGGTCCAGCTCGGCCGCCTGCGCGCCCGCGCGACGATTCAGCTCCGCGACCGAGACCGCGATGTTGTTCGCCGTGCCCGCTTGATTCAGCGCCAGCAGTCGCAGCCGCGCGCCCTGCGGCAATGCGGCGAACTGCGCCGCCAGCGCCGCCCAGCGCTCGCTGTCCGGCTGCCAGTTGCTCCGCTGCAAATCCGAGGCGAGCCAGATTTCCACCGTGCCCGGCTTCGTCCGCGCGATCCAGTCGAGCGCCGTCTGCAACATCGCGGGCAGGTCCGCCGCCGTGTCGCTCGCGAGCGCGGAGGTGACCTGCGTGAGGCTCTCGGCCGACGCGACCTCCTGCGCGCCGCGACTCGCGCTGTCCAGCAGCACCAGCCGGCTCGTGCGCTCAAAGGGCTTCGCGCCTTCCGCGAAGAGCCGCAGCGCCTGCTCGCGCCGCGTCGGCTGGCCGTCGCCGGGTTTGGTTTCCATGCTCGCCGAGCGATCGAGCACCAGCAGGATCACGTCCGGTGCCGCCGCCATCGCCCAGCCCAGCCAGCCGCCGGCGAGGGGACGGCTGAGAAACAAAATGAGCGCCAGCACCGCCAGCACGCGGAAGAGGAGTACGAGCCATTGCCGCAGTTTCGCGTGACTCGTCGAGGCCCGGCTCGCCGCCACGAGAAACATCATCGCCGCCCACGGCTGCGGCTTGTGGCGCAGGCGGTTGATGAGGTGAATGACCACCGGCACCAGCACCAGCGGGAGCGCCCACAGGAGATTTGGCTGGAGAAAAGTCATGCCGGACAGAGCCGATTACCGCGGTGAGGAAGCGCGGCCATTCAACGACACGACGAAGCCGGGGCCGTGCGAACGCGACGGAAAAACCACCGCGGCGGGCAAACCGTCGCGGCAGGCGAAACATCCAGGCAAAGCTTCATAAATCGGTGGCTGAAAAACTGCCGGACGCTACCGACCCGCCTCCGCAACAGCAACCGGCTTTTAGTTTGGGCGTCGCGGGCACCGTGGCAGGGCCGCGTTGCGCGCGCGGCCCTGAGCTTTTTCCGGCCGGATGCGTGGAGAATCGCGAGGGCGTCGGTTTGCTGGTGGGCGCCGCGGGCCGGGAAAAGTTACGGACGCGCACAATGCGTCCCTACCACGATTCGCAGGCCGCGCGCACACCAGCTCGTTCAGGGACATTCATGAACCGGCCGGGTTGCTGAACGGGGGGGCGGTCCGGCGGAGGAGGGGGGAAAAAGCCCGGCCGGAATTGCACCTGCGCGGGACCCCGCACGCTCGACCATCAGCGGTTCGCCGGACTGGCCGCAGACCCAGGCGGGAATGGCTTCGAGCGTGAGGTGGATGCCGCCGCGGACGGCAGGGACGGGCGCGGTCGAGAGAAGGAGTTCGCCGCTGCAAGGGCGGCAATTCATAAACGTTGGCAAGTTCCGGCTTCCGCCTTCCACGCCGAAGGATCGCGACCGCAGGCGCTGTTGCCGCGAAAGCGTTCGGCTTCGACCAGCAGACGACGGGGTCGAGACCGGGACAGGCCTGACCCCGTTGGCGCTGACGCCGAGGTGCCCGCGGCGCTCGGGGAACAAGCATGATGCAGAATCCCCTTTCCCATCCGTGTCCATCCGTGGTCAAACCGCCCGCCCCATCTCACTTCTCCCCTGACAGCAGGCGGAAGTAGTCGCCGATCGATTCCTCTGCGCCGCTGGGGAAGCCTTCCTGCCCGGCGCGCGCTTTCAGTTCCTGCCGCTCGACCTTGATGGCCGCTTCCTTGCGGATGCTCTTCTCGGGATCGACCAGCAGGTTGGTCGCGCGTTTCACCTTCTTCAGTCCGCCCAGCGCCGATTCCGCGCCGAAGCCGAACTGCTGCTCCTGAAACCCCGCCAGATCCGGCCGCACGATGACAATCTGCACCGGCGCGCTGCGGCCCAGGCTCGGACCCGACTCGGTGTTGTTGTCCTTCGCCGTCACCGTGAGCGTGATGCGGTCGCCCGGCTCCAACGGCGGCGAGAGGCTCTTGAAAATCTCGGTGAAGCTCCCCTTCACCCGGTCGCGCGCCGGCTCGATCAGGCGCGACATCGTCCCGTTGCGCGGCGACCGCCCGAGCAACGCGTCCACCGTGTCGATGCGATATTCGAGGCCCACCTCCGCCACGCCGAAATCATCCTCGGCCACGTAGTTCAGCCCGAAGCCCGCCGCCGCGTCGGCGAACATCGTGAGCGTCCGGTTGCGCAGCAGAATCTCCACCTTCGGTGCCTGGTCGCGATCGACGAGCACCTCGAAGCTCACCGGCTCCTTCATCTCGAAGCCCGGCCCCAGCGTGCTCGCGAGAAAAATCGTCGCGCGCTCCGGCCGGTCGATGCTGAACGAAAACGTCGCGAACCGTCCGCTCACATTCAGCGGCTGCCGCGAGCCATCCTGCCAGCGCACATGCGACAGCGTCGGGTGCAGCTCCGCCTTGTCCACCGCCAGGCTCACCTGCACCGCCGTCGCCGACAGCGCCTGCAAGCGCGGCACAAAACCCACGATCGTCCGCGCCGGCACGCCCGTGTAAGCCGGATACGCCAGCTCGTAGTGCATCGCGCTCAACTCGGGCCGGTCGCCCACGCGCACCGAGTGCGGTTTCGAGATGCGGTTCCCGTAGCGAAACTGGTAGCTGAAACTTTTCTCCGCCGCCGCCACATCGAACTGCGCCGCCTGCCCCGCCAGCGCGAGCGTCTCGGTCGTCACCGCCTTGCTCTTGTCATCCACGCGCACCAACTCGACCTGTCGCCGCCGCGCGCCCACGACCTGCACGCTCAGCTTCACCGGCGACCCGCGCAGCACCGCGACATCCCCCGGCGCGACCTTCAGCTCGACGGGAAACAGCGTGTCCAGCACGCCCGCATACGCATCGCGCAAGCGATCCACGCGCTGCTGCACCACGCCCGGCGCGGCGATGAGCAAAAGCAAAACCACCGCCACCAGCCCGCCCGCGCCGCCGAGCAACCGCTCGGCCAGCCGCAAATCCAGCAGCTCCGCCGGCTGGAGATCGCCCACCGTGCGCGCCGTCCGCTGCACGAGTTCGCGCACCAGATTGGTGGAATAGCCGAGCGTCGCCGGACTCTCCGCCTTCGCCAGTTCCTCGCCGAGTTGCAGCGAGCCGATGATCTGGTTGTCGAGCCGGCCGTGCAGTTTTTCCAGCAACAGCGCCTCGCGCTCCGTTTCGATACGACGGAACAACGGCAGCATGACAAAGCGGATCAGCAGCACCACGCCCGCCACGAGAATTGCCGCGAACAGCAGCACCAGCGGCCACATCGGCAGCTTGATCGCCCAGTCGAGCAGGAACCACACGAGCAGCGCGCCGAGGAAGCCCACGACGAACCGCGCGCCGCCCTCGAGCATGATCCACCGCTTGCGGAACGCGCCGAACCGCCGCACGCCCGCCACGATGCTCTCCCGCAATTCGCGCACGTCGCTCATGCCATGCCCCTCCGTTTGCGCAGGTAGCAGTCCACGCACACCAGCAATATCAGCAGCACCATCGTCGCCGGCAGATTCCACAGCGCCACCGTCGCCGGCCGCGTCACGCGGTTCGGCGCGAGGTTCAGCGAATTGATCAACGCATCGCCCTGGTCCGGCGTGAACGATTGCCCGCCCGTCGCCGCCGCAAACTCCGCCATCACCTCGGGCCGCGCGCGGGGATCGTCCAGTTCCTCGGGCGTGCCGCCGGCCACGATGCGCTCGACCGCGGTCTTGTCGGCGTAGGTCGTGCTGATTTCCCACGCGCCCGGTTCATCGAGCACCACGTCGTATTCGTACAACCCCGGGCTTTGGCGTCCGTCGCGCGGATACAGCGCCGTGATTTTGCCGGACGGCGCCGTGACCTTCACGAGCAGTTCCGCGCCCTGGATGGGTTTGAAAATGTCGTCCACCAGCCGCGTCGCCAGCGTGAGCTTCTGCCCGACCGCCGGATGCGACTGATACTTGACGATCTGCGGCTGCTGCGGCGCAACGCGCGGATCGGGCGCGAGCACGCGCACGGCGCTGCCCCAGAACTTGCGGAAATAATCCTCACCCTCGGCCGGCCGCATCATTTCCCAGCGCCACGTCGTGTCCATCGCCAGCGACATCACCTGGCCCTTGCCGACGTTCTGCACCGCGATCATCGGGATCGGGCCGCTCTCGGTGTCGCGCACCGCCAGCAGGCTCGCGCCCGCCTTCGCCGGGCCGACACGGTTCGAGCCATCAAGCGTCGGCAGATCGAGCCACGCCTCGCGGTTCGCCGCGGGATCGCCCTCGAGCTGCATCGCCGCGTGACTGAAGCCCGCGGGCAGCACGCGCAGGCGGAACGGCTTCGGAATCTGCGCGTCCTCCTTCACGTCGAGCGCGAACGGCAGCACCCGCGCCAGCGCCGAATCCTGATACAGCCCCGCCGCATAAACACTGCGCCCGCCGAGCGTCACCAGCCCGCCGCCGCGCCGCCCGACGAACTCGACGAGCCGCTGCAATTTCGTCTCCGCCAGATCGCCGCCCTCGCGAAAATAAGCGCGCGGGATGTCGCCGAGAATCACCACATCGTAGCGGAACAGCTCGGCCTCATCGTTCGGCAAACCCTCGCCGACATTTTTGTGCAGCACGTTGCCCTGCGCGTACCAGCCGCCCTTGGGCAGCAACGTCAGCGTCGCCAGATCGATCACCGGATCGCGCGCCAGCCAGTGCGCGAGAATCTTCCGTTCGTCGCGCGGAATATCGACGTAGAGCACCTTGATCCGCGCATCGATCACATCCACCTCGCGCTCGGCCATCAACGTCTGCTGGCTGATCGCGCCCTTGATCCCCTCGGCCACGATGCGATACGTCCGCCGCCCCGCCTTCTCGGGCCGGATCGCAAACGCCACCGCGACCGGCCCGCTGCCGACGCGCAGATTTTCGCGCGCCGCGAGCGCCTCCTTGCGGCCGACTTCATACAACCGCACCGCAATCGTCTGCTCGGGAATGTCCGTCGTGGACAGCGTCGCGTTGAGCCGCAGCTCGTCGCCGAGCCGGACGAATCCACCGCCGCCGGCCAGTTGCACGCGCGCCACGCCCTTCGCCGTCGTCGTGCCGAACACGACCGGAAACACCGGCAACCGCCGCGCCGCCAGCATCGGCGCGAGCAACTGGCCGCGGTCGCCGCCCGTGTCATTGCCATCGGTCAGCACCACCAGCGCGCGCAGATCCCCCTCACGCCGCGCCGCGTCCGCAATCGCGTGCGTGAGCCGCGTCAAGCCCGCTGGATCGCCCGCGGCACCAGCGGCGCGCAGTTCCCAATCGAAATCAAACCGCACCACGCGCGCCCGTTCCTCCAGTTTGCTCAGGCGGTGCTGCTCAAACTCTCGCGCCGCCGCGAGCCGCGTTTTCCCATCCACATCCGCCAGCCCCATGCTGCCCGACGCGTCGGTGAGCACGGCGACGACGGGCTTCTCGCGCCGCGTCACGAGCAGGTTCGCCTCGAGTTGCAACGCCAGCACCAGCAGCAAGCCGAAGCCCGCCAGCCGGATCAGCGCCAGCGCGATGCGCGTGCGCCACGGCGCGACGGTGTGCGGGAGAAAATTCAGCGCCGCCGCCAGCAAACCGCCGATGACGATCAGCGCGATCCAGCCGTCGCCGAGCGGCGACACGGCGCGGAACTGCCAGCCGCTCGCGCCCGCGATGCTGCCCGCCTCCGGCATTCCCAACAGCCAGTAGATCAGTTTCACGCGGCCACCTCCTCGGTCCGCCGCCGTTCCTTGCGCACGCTCGCGATCCAGCCCGCGACCGCCTCGATCAGATAAAACAGCAGCAGCGCAATGATGAGCGCGCGGGTCAGCTCGCCGCCGGTCGGCGCGAGTTTCGACAGCCCATCCGCACCCGTCACGCGCGCCGCGCTGCCGAACACCTTTGGCACTTCCGCCGCGTCCAGCGGCGTCCAGTCGCTCTCCGCCGGGTCGGCGTGAACCGTGACAAAACGCGAGTAGCCCAAGATCGGCCCGGTCTCGCCGGGGCCGCGCGGTTTGTGCAATTGATAACGTCCCGCTGGCAGCGCGGGCACGAGCACCGTCGCGTCGCTGCCGACTTTCAGGCGCTGCGACGGCGGCAGTTTCGGCGCGGGCGGCGCGGGCGCGGCATCGGCGGCGACGGGCACGGCGACGGGCGTCAGATCGAGTTCCTGCACGAGCGCGAATGACGGCTCGGAAACTTCCAGCACGGCGGGCCGCAGCGCGACGAGCCGGTCAGCCGGGCGCTGGCGCAAACGGCCGGTAAGATAATCCGTGAGCCGCCAGAGCAACGACGGAAACACGCGCGTGCGGGCCAGGTTGCCGCGCGCGAGTTCGAGGCCGAACGTGGCGAGCACCACGCGCCCGCGGCCCAGCGGCATTTCGATCGCGAGCGGTTCGCCGCCGCTGCCGGAGAGCAGCACGGTCGAGAGTTCCTGGCGCGAGAGGATTTCCCGCAACTTCTGGAAACGCACCACCGAGAGATCGCCCTTGAGCGGATCGCGGAACGGCGCGAGCAGCAGCGGCAGCTCGCCGCCGAGCCGGAAGCCGACGCCCTGATCGAACGGCTTGTCATTGCCCACCTGCGCGGGCGCGAGCGGCGGACGATCCTTGCCGCCGGAAGCAAGCGTGCGGTTGAAGTTCACCGCGTTCACCGTTTCCGAGCAGAAGATCAGCAGCGAGCGGCCCTGCTCGACGTAGGTGCGAAGATCATCCATCGCGCGCTCGCTGAGGCTCGTGACATCGTAGAGCACGATGAACTCGTATTTGCTCAACGGCTGCGCGGCCAGTGCGTCGGGCGTGGTGAGCGTGGCGTCAATGCCCGTGCCGTAGGGCAGGCCCATCTCGCGGCCGGGATTGAAGGCGAAGCGCAGGATCGTCGCGCCATCAATGGTCTTCTCCTCGCTCACCCGCGCCGCCGCCGCGCCCGCCGGACGCGCGGCGTCGCCGGAGAGTTGACTCACCTGCGCGCGCGCGGCGGCCGACGCGGGGTCGGTGAGCGATTCCACGCCGTTGACAATCAGCACGCGGCGGGCGTCGAGGACGTTCAGCGGCACGGCCATCGTGTCGTCGCCGGGGAAGGCGTCGCCCTCCAACTCGGCCTGCGCGACGGTCTGCATCGAGCGGTTGGCGCGGGCGGTCAGGTCCACCACGGCGCGGGAATTGGCGGGCACGTTGACGGCGCGCTGGAGCGGTTCTTTGCGGCCCGAGACCGAGAGTCGCAGCTTGGCGGTGCGATTGGTGGCGCTGCTGTTGAGCACGGTCGCGAGCAGATGCGCGTCCTCGCCGACCTTCGCGTCGCCGCCGCGAATCTCGGCGCTGACGATGCCGAAATTATCCGGCGCCTGGCCGACGAGATCGACGAAGAGAATCTCGAGCGCCTTGCCCAGATCACGCTGCGCGGCGGCGATGCGTTCGAGCGCCTGTTGATCGCGGTTTTGAAAGGCCGTCGCGCGCAGGTCGGTGAGCACGACGATCTGGGATTTCACCTCGCGCCGGCCGCGCAACTGATCGCACGCATCCGCCACGGCGCGCACAAGGCCGCGACCGGAGCCGTCGATGGCTTCGAGTTTTTCCAGCGCCGCCGTGATGCCCGCGGTCTCGGTGGTCGGCGCGAGATCAGCGGGCGCGTCGGCGCGATCCGCGATCAGGCCGCAGCGGCTGCCGGGGCCGAGGTCCGCGATGACGGTGCGCGCGTGACGGCGGGCGTGCTCGAGGAGGTTCGCCTTGCCCGCGCCGCCGGGGAGCGGGAGTTCCATCCTCATGCTGGCCGAGGTATCGACGACGAGGATGACGTTGCGCGGCGCGGGCGCGCCGGTTTTCCAACCGGCGAACCAGCGGCCCATCGCGAGCACGAGCAGGATGAGCACGAGCAGGCGCAGGAGCAGTTGCCACGGATCGACGAGCTTCGGCGCGAGGACGTTGGTGCGCTCCTGTTTGTCGAGGAACCGGATCGTCGGCAGCTCCTGCACCGAGAAGCGATGCCGTGCGATGAGATGCAAGATGACCGGCACGGCCAGCGCCGCCAGGCCCGCGAGCATCGCTGGAAACAGGAAGTTCATCGCGCGCGCTCCCGCCGGTAGAGGAGATAATTGCGGAGCGATTCCTCAATCGGCATACCGGTATCGACGAAGCGATGATCAATGCCCGCCGCCGCGCAGCCCTCGGCGATGCGATGGCGGAATTTCTCGAAGCGTTCGAGATAAACCGCGCGCTGGCGCAGCGGATCGGTCACGACCTGCCGGCCGGTCTCGAGATCGCGGAAGCTGGCGAGCGCCTTGAACGGGAACTCGACTTCATCCTTGTCCATGAGTTGGAAATTGATGACCTCGTGCCCGCGCGCGCGCAGGTGCCGCAGACCGTCGAGCACGGCCTCGGGTTCGCCGTAGCAATCGCTGATCACCACGATGATGCCGCGCCGTGTGAGGCGCTCGGCGATTTGTTTCAGCGCGTCGCCGAGGCGCGTTTCGCGGGCGGCCTGTGCCTGTTCGAGCCGCGCGAGGATGGTGAAGAGATGCCGCTGACCCTGGCGCGCCGGGATGAATTCGCGGATGCCCTCGTCGAAGAGCACCATGCCCGGCGCATCCTGCTGCTTGCGCGCGAGGTAGCACAGCGCCGCGCCGAAATAGCGGGCGTAATCGAACTTGGTCATCCGCTCGGGATCGAGCGGCTGGTAGCCCATGGAACCGCTGGCGTCCACGAGGCAGACCACGTTCATGTTCGACTCCATCTCGAAGCGCTTGACGTAGTACTTCTCGGTGCGGCCGAGCATTTTCCAGTCGATGGTGCGCGGCTCGTCGCCGGGGGCGTATTCGCGATGATCCACGAACTCGACGCTGTAGCCGTAAAACGGGCAGCGATGCCGCGATGCGTAGAGGCCCTCGACGAGCAGGCGCGCCTTCAGCTCAATGCGCGCAATCGACCGCAGAATCTGCGGATCAAGAAAACGCGTGGGGGACGTGCCAGTCATGCGAAACGGAGGGACACGCCCCAGGGGAGGCGACAGCTTGTCGCCTCAAGCTCGAAACCCCGCGGCATCGCACGCGAAACCCCGCACCCGCCGCTGACCAGCAACGCCCACTGGTGCTCCAATTTGGAACCACTCGTCCGCTCCAAGCCTGTGGCGACGGGCCGTCGCCACCCCGGTTCCGCGCAAGCACCCGTGCGTCCGGGGAGGCGACAGCTTGTCGCCTCATGCTTGAAACCGCGCGCGTTTGCACGCGAAACCCCGCACGCGCCGCTAGCCTGCAACGCCCCCTGATTCTCCATTCTGGAACCGCTCTTCCTTTCCAAGCCTGTGGCGACGGGCCGTCGCCACCCCGGTTCCGCCCAAGTAGGATTCTCCATACAGGCGCTCAGCTTTCCGGAACGATGCGGAGCAGTTCCTTGATCACGCCATCGCTGTTCACGCCGTCCGCCTGCGCGGCGAAGTTGGTGACAATGCGATGCCGCAATACCGGCAGCGCGACGGCCTTCACGTCCTCGATGGTCGCCTGCAAACTGCCGCGCAACAGCGCGCGGCTCTTGGCGCCCAGCGCGAGATACTGCCCGGCGCGCGGACCCGCGCCCCAGCTCAGATATTTCTTCGCCTTCTCCGGCGCGCGCGTGTCGTTCGGATGCGTGGCGGTCACGAGGCGGACGATGTAATCCACGACGTGATCGCTGATGGGAATCATGCGCACGGTCTTGCGCAGTTCGAGCACGCCGGGGCCGTCCAGCACGGGCTTGGGCTGTTCGAGCGCGCCGGCCGTGGTGCGCTTGATGATCGTCTTGAGATCGGCATCCGACGGGTAATCCACCCACACCATGAACATGAAGCGGTCGAGCTGCGCCTCGGGCAGCGGATAGGTGCCCTCCTGCTCGATGGGATTCTGCGTGGCCATCACCATGAACGGCTCCTGCAACGCGTAGGTTTTTTTGCCGACGGTGACATTCTTTTCCTGCATCGCCTCGAGCAGCGCGGCCTGCGTCTTGGGCGGCGTGCGGTTGATTTCGTCGGCGAGCAGCAGGTTCGTAAACACGGGGCCTTGCACGAATACGAACTGCTTGTGCCCGGTGGCGTGATCTTCTTCCAGCACCTCGGTTCCCGTGATATCCGACGGCATCATGTCCGGCGTAAACTGGATGCGCTTGAAGTTCATCGACAGCGCCTTGGCCAGTGTGCTGACCAGCAGCGTCTTCGCCAGACCCGGCACGCCGACGAGCAGCACATGGCCGCCCGCGAACATCGCCAGCAGCACTTCATCGATCAAATCCTCCTGGCCGACGATGACCTTGCGGAGTTCGACGAGGATGCGGTCACGGGTGGCGCGGGCCTGTTCGACACGCGAGAGATCAACATTTTCGGGAGCAGATTGAGCCATGCGGGAGGGAGGTTGAGTATGTCAGGTTGTCAAGTCGAGCGTCTTCGACAAAACCAATTGGGGCGCATGACAGAATTCTTCAGTCACGCCGCGAGGGCCAGGCAGTCGTTGCGGGCGCTGTGAGCATTGAGGCGTTCTTTCCAGAACGCCGCGAGTCGGCGGCTGGCGTGGAGGCAGCGCAGCGCCA
>BJHT01000015.1 GCA_014193395.1 Verrucomicrobiota bacterium | reverse complement strand
AAGTGTTCATGGCCCAGCACCCACGCGACCTGCGAGTGCGCCTTCGTCGCGAGGTCGGAAACGAGCACGATGGCCGGGCCGCGCAGCGCCTTCAGCTCGGCGGGATTGGTGAGGCGTTCGAGAAGGAAGCGTCCGAACTCGCGCGGGTTCTGGCGGATGAGCCGGTCCACCAACTGGTTTCCCCGCGACCAGCCGAGATCGTAAAGACCGTAGAGAAACGTGAGGAGCACGCCCTGCCCCTGCTGCTTTTTGAACTCGGCCCACTGCGCGTCCTCCATACGCGGCAGCAGGCAGCGATAGCGCTCGATGTCGAAGTGATGCCCGCCCGCGCCGTCGGGCTGGAGCAGGAGGCGGAAGGCCTCAGCCGAGGTGTGGTAGGTGGACTCGAGACAAAACTCGCTGGCGAGCTTGCGGTGCATCTCCACGGCGCTCTTGATCTGCTCGGGCGTGGGCTGCTCGGTCTTGTAGAGCTTCTTCGCGAGGTTGTCGAAAATGGCGGCCTCGACCAGTTTCGGATCCTTCAACTGCTCCGGCGTCAGCTTCTGCACGGCCTCGCTGAGTTTCGTCCGGTCCTCCGGTTTGTTTTTGTGCAGCAACCGGAAGTCCGCCGAAATGTCCATCGCCAGCGCGTGCAACTGCCGTTTGTGGGCGTCGTTGGGAAAAAGCTTGTTCAGGAACAAGTCGTTGAGGTCATTGCGCAGCGCGCGGTCCATGTCGGCGTATTCCTGCTTCGCGCGTTTATCGTAGCCCTCGGCGGCGAGAAACTGCGCGATCAGCGCATCCTCGTAGGTGCGGAGATGATACTTCACCTCGAACTTCTCGGCGTGCAGGTAGTGCTGGAGCTCGAGGAAATTCGCGAGCGCCGCGCCGAACGCGAGGCCCGGCAGCAGCTCGGGATGCGTGCCGAACATGAACTTCACCGCGGTGTCGCCCTCGAACGGCCACTTGTCGAACTTCGGCCTGCCGTCCGCACCGAGGATTGGTTTGCCGTGCTCATCGTGTACCGGGCCGTAGAGCTGAAACATGCGCGGGTTTTCCTTGAGGATGCCCTCGAGCGCGCGGAACTGCATCTGCTGCACCACGGCGCCCTGCGTGGTGTACGCGCCGGGGGTGGCGCGCAGGTCGCGGATGACACGGTCGAACTCGAAGAGGTAATCGCCGCGCGCCTGCCGCGGATCGGGGAACCGGTTGCGCCCCTCGATCGAGGCGATGTCGAGCATCTCAATCGACAGGTTCGGGTGCTTTTCCTTCCAGGCGTCCTTGAACTTCTGAATGAACTCACCGTCCTTGAGCTCGAGCCGCTTGAGTTGTTTCGGATCGCTCGCATCGAAAACGTAGAAGGTCTGGTCGAGATCGCTTTTGATGCCCGCCTTCACGTTGCCCGAGTCGGAACGGCCGATGATCCAGCCGTTCTTTTGGGCCACCTCGTTGATCACGGCATCAATCATCGTGTCACGCATCTGCGCCATGCCGACGTTGTGCTGGTCGAGGATTTTCTTGTGGGTGATCCCTTCCTTGGTCGCGGTCGCGTCGTCGAGGTCGATGCCGTTCTGAATGAGGCTGGCCACGGTCTTGAAGGCCGTCTTCCCCTCGCCCGCCGCCTTGTACATCTTTTCGACGATGGCCTGGGGGATGGGCTTATCCGGCGCGCCACCGGAAGCCATCCACTGGTTGTATTCCTTCATCGCGGCGAGGTAGTTCCCTTCGTGGTGAACCTCGATGATTTCCGCCAGCCGATAGACCGTGCGCGCTGGCGAACCCGCCGTGGCGGCGGGAGCGTTGGTGCCCGCCCCGCCGCGCGGACCGGCCGCGCCGCGGACCGGGATTTCCACCGGCAGCACCAGTGCCAGCGCAATGGCCAGCGCCTTCAATCGCCGCGGCGTTGCACTTGCGGAAAAATCTCGCGGTGGGGCTGGTGAGGGAACCGGATGGGGATTCTCCGCTGGGGATCGCAGCATTGTTTTCATAAGGCCTCTGCCAGATTTAGCGATTACCGAAACCACAGCCGTGCGAAGCGATCGGCACGTATGACGGGTACGACGATTTCAGTTCGGCGTCGGTTCATCGGAATGCCGCTCATTACTTGCCGTTGGCGAGGGAAAAATTGAGAAGCGGACGGCGAGCGAGCGGCGCGGCGGCCGGATGGGCAAATGAAGAAACCGGCGCAGGTCACGACCATCGGACGCGCTGCCGCAGGCGACCGGGCTCGTTGGTTCGGACGTCCGTTCCGTTCCCGTTTCGCAGCGACCTGAACGCAACTCCACCTCACCCCGAGCGTTTTTCGCCCGGGCCGCGCAACTCTGGCGGACTCAGCGATCAGCGCCGCAGCTTGCGATCGTGCAACGCTTCGCCGGCGGGCGGGAAGATGGGCATCTGCAAACCACCGGACGCGCCGAGTTCATTGAAGAGTTGCGCGCGCAGCTTCTCGGCCTGTGCGGCGAAGGCGGGGACGTTGATCAAGTTGTGCCGCTCGTGCGGGTCGGTCTGCAAATCGTGGAGGCTGTCGTGGTCCCAGATGCCCTGGTAGGAGATGTATTTCCAGCGGTCCGTGCGAATCGCGAAGGTCGTAGGCGTCGCCGGGAAATTCCATTCCCAGTAATACTCGTAGAGAATGTGATCGCGCCACGGCGTCGCGCGGCCTTGCAGCAACGGCCAGAAGGAGCGGCCGTCCATGCGCGGTGTGTTGGCCGGAGCGGCTGCGCCGGCGGCGTCCAGCAGCGACGGGCCGATGTCGATGTTCTGCACCATCGGCGTGACCACCGTGCCGGGCTGGATCACGCCTGGTGCCCACGCCAGCAGCGGCACGCGGATGCTCGTCTCGAAGGCGTCGCGCTTGTCATAGAAGCCGTGCTCGCCGAGCGCGAAGCCGTTGTCGCCCATGTAAACCACCAGCGTGTTCTCGCGCTGCCCGGCGGCCTCGATGGCCTTCAGCACGCGTCCGACATTTTCATCCACGGAATGCACAGCCTCGGAGTAGCGGCGGTAGAGAGTTTCAAACGACGGCACCGGGTCGTGGTCGAAGCGTCCCGTTTCCATGTGGTCCACGCCGTGAATGCCGTAGCGGCGCTCGCGGACCCAGCGCGGTTGCGAGGCGTAGTTGGCCTCGGTGTTCGCCATCGTCGGCGGATAGGGCACGGGGAATTTGTCGTAGCGGCCCTTGTGGCGCGGGGCTGGCTCGAACGGGTAGTGCGGGGCCTTGAACGAGAGGTAGAGAAAGCACGGCTGGTCGCGCTTTTGGCCGAGCCACTCGAGCGCGAGATCGGTGAGCACGTCGGTGCTGTAGCCTTTGAAGGTCTGGCGCGTGCCGTTCACGTTGAGCGCCGGATCGAAGTATTCGCCCTGCCCGCGAAACGCTGCCCAGTGGTCGAAGCCCGGCCGGGGCGCGTCGCTGTCGTCACCCATGTGCCATTTGCCGAAGAACGCGGTCCGGTAGCCCGCCGCGCGCAGATACTCGGGAAAGAAGCGGATGCCCGCCGGCTCGGGCCGCTGATTATCGACCACGCGATGGTGGTGCATGTATTGCCCCGTGAGAATCGAGGCGCGGCTCGGCGAGCAGAGCGACGTGCTGACAAAGGCGTTGCGCAGGTGCGCGCCTTCCTTGGCGAGGCGGTCGAGATTGGGCGTCTCCAAAAACTTCGGGGCCTCGGGCATGAAGCTGAGGAAGTCCCAGCGATGATCGTCGCTGAGAATGAAGATGATGTTGCGCGGCGCGTTGGCGGCCGCGGCGGCGAAGGCGCTGATGTTCGCGGCGGTGCAGAGAACGAGGAGCGAGAGGAGGACGCGGTGCATGGTCGGGGAGATTATTTGCGGTCGAGCAGTTCGTTCAACTTCGGAGCCATCGCTTTGGCCCAGCGTTCGTAGCCCGTCGCGCTGAGATGCAGCAGATCGGGCGCGATGGCGCGGGTGAGCGTGCCGTCGGGCTGGAGGAAGGCGGAGTTGAGATTCAGGAAATGCACGCGCTTCCCGTCGGCGAGCGCGGGCAGCAGCGCGTTCACGGCCTCGCATTTGCGGCGCATCTCGCCGGTCGCGTCGGCATCGCGCGGGAAGATCGCGAGCAGCAGCACCTGGGTCTGCGGGCATTTCACCGCGAGTTTGTCGAGCACCGCACGGATGCCCTCGGCGATCTGCGCCGGTGTGAAATCGCCGTGCCGCGCGTTGTTGGTGCCGATGTGGAGGATGCACACACGCGGCTTCAGGCCGTCGAACTCGCCGTGGTCGAGCCGCCACAGGACGTGCTGCGTGGAGTCGCCGCCGAAGCCGTAATTCGCAGCCTTGCGTCCGGCGTAGTGCTGCTCCCACACGGCCTTGCCCGCCGTCTCCCAGTTCTGCGTGATCGAATCGCCGAGGAAGACAATTTCCACGCCCGCTTTGGTTTCAGCGACCTTCGCGGCGTGCCGCGCGGGCCACCAGCCGAACTTGCCGGTCGTCTCGAAACGCCCCTCCGACAGCGCCGCGAGGTTCGCGCCCTCGACGGCGAAGCGCGCGAAAATCAAGCCGCCCGCGCCTTCGTAGAGCATCGCGACGCGCCCGTCGCGCATGACCGTCAGGCACGAATACATGGCCGCGCCCGGGTCAACCACGCGGCCGTCGCTCCACGTTTTGCCGTCGTCGTTGCTCGTGCGCACGGTGAGCGTCCGGCGCGATTTCGCGTTCGCCGGATTGCTGAAGAGCAGCGTGCCATTGGGATGCCGCAGCAGGCTCGCCTGGCAGGTTGGGTCCGGCAGCGCGCGCCACGGCTCGCTCCACTGCTTCCCGTCAAACTTCGCCCACAGCCGCTGTCCGCTGCGCGACTCGTCACGCAGCGTGATGAGCAGGCCGCCATCGGACAGCTCCGCCACCTGCGACTCGCTCGTCGGGCCGACGCACGGCGGCGACATTTTCCACGTCGTGCCGTGGTCGCGGCTGGAAACGAAACACGAATGCGGCGTGCCCTTCGCATCGCGGAACTGCGCGGGCAACACCAGCGTGCCGTCGCGGAGCTGGATGCCGCGGCCCGGTCCGTTGAAACACAAACGCCACTCCGGTTGCTTGACCTGCGCGGTGATGCTGAGCGGCGCGGACCACGTCACGCCGTCGTCGTCGCTGCGCGTGATAACGAACTGCCCCGTCTCCGCCGGCGCCATGCCCGGCCCGGAGCCGTTCCACGCGCGGTTGCCTTTCGACCACAGCGCCGCCACGAAAATGCTGCCCGTCTCGCGATCCACCAACACGGTCGGATCGCCCACGCCGCTGCCGTCGAAGTGCAACACCCGCTGCGTCGCGCTCCACGTCTCGCCGTCGTCCGTGCTGCGCGTGAGGCCGACATCGATCTTGCCCGGCAGGTCGCCGCCGTTGTTGTGCCGCAGATCGAACACCGCCAGCAGCGTGCCGTTCGTCGAGGTCGCCAGGCCGGGGATGCGATACGTGTTCACGCCGTCCTCGCCGCTCTTGCGCAAGTATTTCGTCGTGAGTCCGGCAAAGGGCGCGAATGGCTGCGCCTGGTCGGCCTCGGGCAAATCCACCGGCTCGCCCCACTTCTGCTTCAGCCGCGCCGCCTGTGCCGCGAACTCCGCCTCGCTGAGCGCTGCGCCAAACACCAGCACCTCGGCCACGTCGCACTTCAACCCGTTCTTCGTCGCCACGTCCGCGCCGAGGATGAAGCCGCCGAGAGCGCCCGCCGTGCGCTCGAACCGCAGCACCTGCCAGCCGCGGTCGTCGCCCGGCACGCGGATGGCATCCGCGCCCGAGCGCGTCGAGCCGTCGCACAACACGCCGTCCGCACCGCGCGGAATGCGGGCGAACACGAGCACCGTGCGCGCGCCCTCGAGGCGGCCCCACGATTGCGCCGGCTGCCAGACCGCCGCGCTGCCATCGAAGCGCACGACCTCCGTCACGCCCGTCGGGGTCTTCACTTTCCACACGCGCGGCGTGCCGAAAATGTGGGTGAGCGACCTGGCCTTGCCTGCATCCTCCCAGCTCGTGACCACGCCGCCGCTCGACTGCAAACCCGCGTCGGCGCGATACCAGGCGTAAGGCTCGGCGGCGAAGAGCGAGGCGCAGAAAACGCAGAGGAAAACAGCGAGGGAAAAAGTTTTCAGCTTCATTTCATTTCAATCATTCACGCGGGTCACTGAGCTTCGGTTTGATCAACAGCACCAGCACCACCGACAGCATCGCGGTGCTGGCGAAGACGCCGAAGATGAGATTCAACGGCACGTGCCGGTCGCGCAGCGCGCCGAAGGCCACGTCGGCGAAACCGCCGCAACTGATGCTCACGAGGTTCATCACGCCGTAGCCGGTCGCGCGCAATTCGGGGCGCACGATCTGCGAGAGGATGGGCATGTTGTTGCAATCAAACGCGCCCCAGCCGAGGCCGAACAGCACGAGGAAAAACACCGCCACCGCGAGCGTGCCGGCGTTACCCACGCCGAACAACGCGGGGATCAGCAGGCTCATCCCGAGCGCACTCGTGTAGATGCGCCCACGCTGCGAGCGCCGCATCCAGCGGTCCGCGAGCCAGCCGCCGAGGATCGCGCCGAGCAGCGCGGCGATGTTCACGAAGAGCGTCGCCGACACGCCTGCGCGGCCCTGCCCGATGCCGAACTGCTGCTTGAGAATGGCGGGCATCCAGTCTTTCACCACCCACCCGGCCATCGCGGGCAGCGTGAAAAAAAGCACGAGCAGGATGAACGAGCGGTTGGTGAGCAATTCGCGAAAGGCGGCAAGCGGCGCGGTCCGCGGCACGGTCGCGGCGTCGGCACGCGAGGGGGCGTTGCGCAACAGGAACAGCAGCGGGACCGCGTAGATCACGCCCGTCAGGCCCGCCGCCGAAAACGCCCAGCGCCAGCCGAGCGACGGATTGTCCGCCGCGTAGCCGCTGAAGCCGCCGATCATGATGCCGACATAGATGGCCATCTGGTGAATGCCCACGGCGCGCGAGCGCGTTTGGTCGGTGTGATAATTCGCGATCAACGCCAGCGCCGCCGGGATGTAGCACGCCTCGCTGATGCCCATGAGCGCGCGCGTGACGAGCAGTTGATCGAACGTGTGAACGTGCCCCGTCGCCCACGTCACCGCCGACCAGACCAGCAGGCTCCCGCCGATCACAAACCGCGCGCCGAAGCGGTCCGCGAGGAAGCCGCCGACCGGGCTGAGAATCGCATACACCCACTTGAACACCGCGGGCAGCAGGCCCCAGTTCGCCTCCGAGCCGATCGTGGGAACATCCGCCATCAGCGAGAATTTCATCGCCGCGAGCAGTTGGCGGTCGAGGTAGTTGAGCAGCGCCACCGGCCAGAGCAACGCGACGAGGAACCAGGCGTAACGGGCGAAGGAAGCAGTGCTGGCGGCGGTGCTGGCGGCGGTCGTGGACGCGGTGTTCATCAATTCGGGGCCGCGCGAGTCGAACACCGCCGCGCCCGTTTGTCCCGTGCGAAAATGGCGCGGGCGCGGCGTGCGGCGCGGTAGCGCCGGGCTGCCGCCCGGCCCTGACCTTTTCCCGTCCGCGTGCGTGGGGAATTTCGTCGCCGCTTTTTTTCATGCGGAAGCGGTGTGGGGAGGGAAAGGTCACGGACGCGCGCAACGCGTCCCTACCAAATCTTGGTAGGGCCGGGTTGCGCCCGGCCCTGACCATTTCAGCAGCGGCGGCGAGGAGCTGATCGCATCCTCACGTCGTCGGTTGGCCGTGCCGAAACGGGCCGAATAAACGGAAGAGAGAAATCGGACTACGGAGGAGCGCGGAGATTTGCACCGGTTTCACCGTGCTGGCGGACACCTTTTTCCCATTTCCCCGCACCGCAAAGAAAAGGCTTGCGGGGGGGGGGGGGGGGGGGGGGACTTCTGCCATCAATGCGGCACGCCAAGTCACCCAAGGATTCACATGAACCAAAAACCCGCCTCTCTCCCACTCAACCACCGCCGCGTCTTCCGGTCCGGCCTGTGCGCCGCCCTCCTGCTCGCCGCCACGTTGGCGTCCCGTGCGCAACCCGTGCCGTCGCCCGAGTTGCAGTTCACCCTCTCTTCCAGCATCGCCCCCGTAGGCCAGGATTGGGCCATCTACGCGGATGCGCGGATCATCAATCCCCGGTTCTGGAATTTTATGGAACCGGTCGTGCTCTCCATCTCCTCGCCGCTGGTCACGCCGACCGCCTGCGGGCCGCTGTGGTTTGGCTGGGGGAGTGCGGGGGTCACCGCCACCCCCCGCGGCGACACCCCCGGAGTTTACGACGTGGTGGCGCGGGCGAGCACCGCGGATTGGGTCGAGGCCCTGTTCCCCGCCTGGCCGGGGCCGGGACACCCGCTCGACGGAGTGCTAGCCCCCGACGAACGGATGGAAACCACCATTACCCGGCAAGTGACGCTGGTCGGTCTCACCGGGGTCACCCCGGCAGTGACCACTGGCAATTCATCCTCCGCGTACCATGTCGCCGAGGGTGACACCGTCACCTTCACCGCCAGCATGACTCCGGTGAATGCCTTCGATCTGGTCTGGTGGGAATGGTGGCCGGGCAACGGCTGGCCAGCCACCGGCCAGACCTACACCAAGGTGATGACCCGGTGGCCATCGCCCCTCGTTCCCGTGGTTGAAGTCACCGCCACCTGCGGCAATAGTGTCGTCACCGTGCCCATCACCGTTTATCAAATCACCGGCGTGTCCGCCTCCAGGAGCCTCGTGGCCGCGGGCGACCCGCTGTCGTTCACAGCCACCATTGACCCGCCCGGAGGCAGCCCGCCGCCGATTGAGTGGTTCGTGAATGGAGTTTGGCAGGGCATTACCGCCACCGGTGCCACGTTCAGCCCGGCCAACCCGGCCCCCGGCTACTATAGCGTTTCCGCAAAAATGGGTGGCACGGAGCAGTACGCCGGGGCGACGGTGGTGGGCATTGGCAGTGTTTCGATGAGCGGCCCGGACTACAACGGACCGGTTCTGGCGGGCGCGGTTCGCTACATCTATCAGAACGACAGCTATACCTTCACCGCCACCGCCGCTCCCGAGGGTGCCGCCTGGCCGCTGAATCAACCGCAGTGGACGATCAACGGAACCACCACGACCGGTCCGGACGCACCGGGAACCTTCGGAACACTTTCGACCTCCATCAGCGATTTCAAGACGGCGGTAGCCAGTTGCGGAACGTCAAGCGGGACTGTCATTGCAGTTGTCTATAAGTGTGAATTGACCTTCGCGCCGGACGAAAATTTTGATGGCCGCAGCCTGTCGGAATTTGGAATTGGCGAAACGATCACCGTCACGAACACGATGACGCCGTCCGATCTCGCAATGGATGTGGTGGGCTTGGAGTGGCGGACTGAATTTCCGTATTCGGCAACCTTTACCCCAAGTTTGCCGAGCGGTTCGGGTGGCGTGGCAACTACGGGATCAGGAGGTTCTGCCGCTGCCGCAGTGTCCGCCACCGGAACCGGAACTCCTCCCGCCGGTTCAGTCCCTGTCGGCACTACCACTGGTTCGCTCTCAGGCGTTGGCGATGCAGGGAACTTCAAGCTTCGTATGGTGCAAGGGAGAAACGGGGTTTTCCGCGCTGAAATCACTTTTGCCTACATTCTTCCTACCGATGTTTCATATGCTTCGCTTGCCGTCCCGTACACAGACCTCGGAACGGGAAACGTGTATGGAAGCAGCATTTGGCATTTGATCAATACAACCACCGCCGGGCGGTACGTTAAGTGGTTCGTTCATCCAGAACATGTGGCTTGGAAGAATATGAAGGTACGCGAGTGGGAGGAACCCTACCAAAGACAGGGATACTGTGCATTCTTCCAAAACCCAGTTAATCACGCAAAGGGCGACCCGCACGACGTCGTGCGTTCTGGCGGTAAATGGCAGGTCGTGGCCTTGGACACATGTTCGTACGGTAGTCCTGATCATCACCCCTACCCTGATCAGGGTATTGTTTTCAGCGATGTTAATTTCTCTCGTTGTCCGATTCCAATCTACTATTTGCTCAAGACTGACCCCGGACGTGGGTGGCGGCCATTTGCGACAGCTAATTTCAGCGCGGATGTAAACAACGTCGGCGATGTAACCGTTACGAAGAAAAATGTCACTTTCGGTCCAGTATTGTTTGGTTCTCCGAGCAAAGACTATAATGATCCATGAAAATTTTTTGCCTCATCGCATTAATTTTCTGTAGCGCTACTCCACCCGGTAACGCGCAAGGTGTGGACCCGATTGAACGTCGGCAGAAACGATCCGCAAGCGAAATAGATGCCAACAATGATGTCGTTCATTGGGTGGACACATCACCGTCTTTATCCGCAGAGGATAGAATTCGGCTTGCGATTGATTTGGAGAAAAAGTGGTCGGTAAAGGAGGCGGAGTTTTATGTTGGGCTAGTCACCACCGTCAGCTACGATCTTTTCCGCCTCCTGACCACTAACTCGGTGGCGCGTGAATTGTCGGCTCAGTGGGCAGAGAAGATTCTAGATCGCTTGGGTGAGGCATCGTCGATTGCTGCGGATCGGGCGTTAAGAGGATTGGACCGAAGCGCCTTGCTGGAATCCCTTTCCCAACCAAGCCTGCTTGACTTGGTGCCTGCGGAAAAGTCACTGGACAGCTATCTCGGTTTGATTCAGCGTGCGGAGACGCAGATGGGTTCGATCAATCCAGCCAAAGTACCAACATTTTTGCCATCCCGGCCCGAGGTGCCTGCGGGAGTGCCACAAGAGAATGGAGTTCTAGCACGACCGATCACCGATCCAATTCTCCGCGCGGCTTTCAGCAAAAACATTGAGACTCACGAGGAAAATCACCGGGTTCGAAGTATCTATTTTCATTTCTCTCCGGAGCGGGACAACAATCTTCAAAAGATCGAAACTAGCTTTTCACGATTCGTGCAACGCCGGTTCAGTATGTCGGACGAGGATCTCCGGGTCATGAACTCAGCTCTCAAACGAAATGTCCATGATGTTATCCTCAGAGATAAGCTCGTCACTCTTGCCTATCGCGGTCAAAATCCATTCCTCGGTCTGCCTGACGATTTGCCCACCGGGACTAGCGGTCCGAGTTTGGAAGCCTTGACTCGAAAGTCGCCGGCGTCCGCGAACGGTGCCTTGGCCAGTGGTCATTCTCGTGGTGCCGTGGCTTCTGCGTCCGCCCCAGCCGCCGGCGAGGCAGCGCAGAATACTTCCCCGCGCAGTTTTCCCTATCTCCCGCTGGCCGGCGTCCTCGCAGCCGGCCTGGTCCTCTGGTGGTTCCTCTCCCGTTCGCGCCCCGGTTAGCACGGCTTTGGGGTGCGTTGCGGTTTCGGGCCAAGGAGCTGGAAAACTGGCGGTGGTCCTTCCTTATCCGTGCCCGCTCCGGCACGGGGAAAATCCCTCGAATGCAGAGTTCTCACCGGAAACTCGTGAGCCGGCGGCGGTGGGTAGGGCGCGTCTGTCCCCGCACGCCGTGGGGCATACGCTTGGTGCGGCGGCGCGCTGGGGACAGACGCGCCCTACCGGTAAGCTGGCGGAGAGCTATCACCCGGATTGTGCGGATGCGAGCGACAGAGAGGAAAGGCGACGGACGCGCGCAACGCGTCCCTACCAAACGAGGGTAGGGCCGGGCTGCGCCCGGCCCTTACTTTTTCCCGATTGGCGCGTAGAGGATTTCGACGGCGTCATTTGGTAAGGGCGCGTTCGGGGAGAGGTCACGGACGCGCGCAACGCGTCCCTACCGTGCGAAAATGGGGCGGACGAACCCACCCTTGTAGGAGTCGAGGTAACGAGACTCTAACCTTTTCCACACGAGACGCGGGCGAGGTCGCGAAAGCGGCCTTGGCAGAGAGCGGGTGGGAGTTCGGCTGCGACGCGGGCGGCGGTCTCCGGAGGTTTGGGCGGGCCGCGCGGAGAAGGAGGTTTGAGTCTCGTTACCTCGACTCCTACAAGGGCGGTTACAGGTCGAGGGGGCCGGTGATTTTGTCGCCGTCCATGGTGTAGATGCCGACGAGGTAGCCGTTCTCGCGGACTTCGCCGACGTGCAGGCGGCCGTACATGGTCACGGCCTGGTCCATGATGGGCTTCACGCCTTTGCCGGTCATTTTCACGCTCACCCATTCGTTGATCTTGGGGACCGCGCCGTAGCAGCACATGGACTGGTCGCGCATGATGAGCAGCTCGGTGATGAGGCCGTTCTCGACCTTGAGCGGGAGCATGAAGCCTTTGAGCGAGACGAATTTTTTGTCGAGTGCGAGGACGGCGGGCGGGATTTGTTCGGGCGGTTTGGGCACGATGGCGGCGGCGGTTTTGTTCGTGCCGACGGGGGTTTCGTCGGGCACGTCGAAGTTGAAGGAGGAGAGTTTGTCGAAGCCGACCACGAGGTAATCGCCGGGCTTGTCGTTGCCCTTGGCGGCCACGGGGGCGGCGGCGGACGCGGCCGGAGCCGCAGCGGCGACGGGCGGGGTCGGCGGGGTCGGAGCAACGGTCGTCGTGGGCGTGGGAGCGGGCACGGGGACTGAAGGCGGGGTGGCGGGCGGCGTGGTCGGAGCGGCAGTTTTTGCGACC
The DNA here is from genome assembly GCA_014193395.1 of Verrucomicrobiota bacterium. GTDB lineage: Bacteria > Verrucomicrobiota > Verrucomicrobiia > Limisphaerales > BJHT01 > BJHT01. The sequence goes on along the minus strand of BJHT01000015.1, from coordinate 36,645 downwards.
GTGGCAGGGGCGGTGGGAGCGGGTGTGATCGCGGGCGCTGCGGTAGCGAGGTCGGTAGCGGGGGCGGCTGCAACCGTGGGCGCAGCGGGCGCGGGTGGGGTCTGTGCTGCGACCTTGGCTGGCGCGACGACGGGGGCGGAGATGGCTTCGCCGCGGATTTCAGTCGGCGGCGTGGCGCTGGTCTGCGTGGGTTTCTCGCAGCCGACGAGCAGCGCGGTGGCGAGGGCGCAGGTGGTCAGGGCGGGAAGAAAATTTGCGGTCACGGTTGTTTTCATAATCCGTTTTCGGTTTGGCCAACGCGGCTCGACTGGCGGCACCCGGCCGGCTTCAGCCGCCGACAATCTTCAGGGCTTCTCGGGGAAGTCAAAGGCGACGCCCTCGAAATTTTTCCCGCGCACCGCGAGGGACCGGATGGTGCCCTTGAAGGTCTTGGCGGTTTTCAGCCAGTCGGCGGAGGCTTCGTATTGCGCGGTGTCGCCAACTTTTTCGCCGGTGGCGGCGTTGGCGACGGCTTTGAAAAGAAGCGGCTGCGGCTGGCCGGCGACCTCGGCGGCGACCTCGAAGGATTCGACCGGCAGCCGCACAAAGCCGTGGAGATGCCCCCCCAGCATGTAGGCGGTCAGTTTGCCGGCCGCGGCATCGAGGACGAATTCCACGTTGATGATTTCGTGATCGAGCGCCACGACGGTGCCGCCGTGCGGGGCTTCGTGGTGGTGGCCGTGGGCGGCGGGCTTCTCTGCTTTTTCACCGCAGCCGGTCCAGAGGGTGAGGGCGAGGACGTTCAGGAGGACGAGGATTTTTTTCATGAGCGGTCAGGATTGCGGAACCAGGTTTTCAGCGACATCGGTGCGATAGGCTTTCACCGCCGGCACCACGCCGGCGAGCGCGCCCAGCGCGATGATCGCCACGGGCGCGAGCACCATCACGGGATGCCACGCGAACGGGTCGAGCACCACGCCGGTTTGCGCGCGCATAATGGCGGCGACGGCCTGCATGACCAGCGCATAAACCACAAAGCCCGCCAGCACGCCAAGCGCGGAAATCGCCGCGGCCTCGAGCACGATCGCGCCGAAGATCGTGCCGCGATGCGCACCGAGCGCGCGCAGGATCGCGATCTCGCGGCGGCGCTCGTTCATCGAGTTGTAGATGCTCGCGAGGATCGAGCTGGTCGCCACGAGCGCGACGAGATACGCGACCAGCGTGAGCACGCGGTCGAACCAGCCGATCTTGTCGAAGAGCTGCGTCATCACGCGGCCGACGGGCCAGGCGAAGGTGAGGCGGTTGCCTTGTTTGTTGTACATCAGGTCCATGCGGAAACCCGCGGCGGCCGCGCCAGCCTTCAGCTTCACCAGCACGCCGCTGACATCGGCGGCGGCCTTGGGATCGTGGCCGCTCATTTTTTGCAGGCCCTCGAGGGGAATCCACAGCACGCGGTCGGCGGGGGTGTTCGAGGGTTCGAGCACGCCGACCACGACGTAGGTTTCGGCGTGTTCGTTTTTCTCGTCGTAGATCAGGCCGTGGTACGGATGAAATTTGTCGCCCGGTTTCAGCCCGAGTTGCGCGGCGGCGAAACTGCCGACGACGGCCTCGCGCAGCGTCGGGTCGAAGGCGCGGCCGGCGCGAAAGGAATAGCGGCGGCCGGGGCGGTATTCGACCGCGGTGAACAACTCGGGGAGCGTGCCGGCGAGGCGGTAGCCGCGGTAGTTGTCGCCCACAGCAATGGGCAGGGCGAACTCGACGTTCGGGTTTTGTTTGATTTCGAGATAGTCGCTCCACGGCAGGTTGCCCGGCGATTCCTCGAGGTGGAACAGCGTGTTCAGCACGAGCTGGAGCTTCGATCCGCGCGCGCCGAGCACCGCGTCAAAGCCGCCCGTCATGCCGGTGAAGGTGGCGTGCGACTGGTCTTTCACGACCCACACGGCGAGCATCAAACCGCACGCCAGCGCGATGGAGGCCGCCGTGACGCCGGTCGAGAGCGCGTGCTGGCGCAGGCTGCGGCGGACGATGAGGCCGAGGGTCACGGGCGCACCTCCATCGGCGCGGCGGCGGCGGCGCGGTTGAGCTGGCGCAGGTCGGCGACGTGCTCAAATTTTTCGAGCACATCGCGATCGTGGCTCACGAGCAGGAGGGCCGCGCCGTTCTCGCGGCAGCCGTCGCGGATGAGCGCGAGGGCCTCGCGGGCGTTGGCGGAATCGAGGTTGCCGGTGGGTTCATCGGCGAGGACGAGCCGCGGGCGATTGGCGAGCGCGCGCGCGACGGCGACGCGCTGTTGCTGACCGGTGGAGAGCTGCCGCGGGTAATGTTTGAGCCGCGATTCGAGACCGACGCGCTTCAGCAAGGCCGTGGCGAACTCGCGATCCGCGCCGGGGCCGAACGACATGCCGAGCAGCACATTTTCCAGACAGGTGTAGCCCTGGAGCAGATTGAAGGTCTGGAAAATGTAGCCAATCGACGTCGCGCGCAGCCGGTCGCGCTGCGGCTCGGGCAGCGCCGACATCTCGCGTCCGCCGATGCGGATGCAGCCGGAGTCGGGTTTCAGAATGCCGGCGATGAGATGCAGGAACGTGGTCTTCCCCGAGCCGCTCTCGCCGCTCAAGGCCACCTGCGCGCGCTCGTCGAGCGAGAACGCCGGCACGTCGATCACGCGCTGCCGCGCGCCGTCGGGTGCGACGAAGGATTTTTGGAGCTGTGAAATTTCCAGCAATGGCATGGTCGGGCGCGGAGGTTTCGCCCGGACGGCACCGGTGTCAATGGTGGGGTTTGCGGACGCGGTGCCGCGAAGGCGCATCCCAAAGTTGGTGGTGAACGACCGCGGGGTCGCCAGTCACACGGAACGCCGACGCGCCGGAGAACTGCGGCAGTGCGGTCGCGGAGTGCGGCCGTCCCCGGCCGCAGCGACGGCCGCACGCTCGCAAACGTTGGTTGACTCGAACGCGCCCCTTCCGCTCCACGCGCACCCGCTGATTCCCCGACACACCGCCGCACTCCGCAGCCCTGCCCCCGGAGCGCGGCTGTGTCGCAGACCAGCCGCAGCAGCTCCGCACGTTCGCGACCGTCGGCTGACTCGAACGCGCCCCCTCCGCTCCACGCGCCCCGGCTGGTGCTGCGCACACCGCCGCACTTCCGCCGAGTGTTTCCTTGAATCCCTCCGGCATCGCCTGTCTAATCTCGCCACAATAAAACTATGAAAACTTCCCTTCGCCACTTTGTCGCCGCCGTGGCCGGCCTCAGCCTCTGTGCATCCGTCGCCTCGGCGGCCGATGCCAAACCCTTGCGCGTGCTGCTCATCACCGGCGGTTGCTGCCACGATTACGCCAAGCAAAAGGACATCCTCAAAAAAGGCCTCGAAGCCCGCGCCAACGTCGTCGTGGACCAGGTTCACAGCGATGACAAAGGCACCAAGCCGCCGCTGCCCATCTACGGCAATCCCGATTACGCCAAGGGCTACGACGTCGTTCTCCACGACGAATGCTCCGCCAGCATCGGCGACCCCGCCGTCATCGCCGGCGTCCTCAAGCCCCATCAAGACGGCATCCCCGGCGTGAACCTCCACTGCGCCATGCACAGCTACCGTTTCGGCGACTTCGGCAAGCCTGTCCCCGCCGGCGCGCCCAACGGCGTCTGGTATGCTTATCTTGGCCTCCACTCCACCGGCCACGGCCCGCAGGAACCCATCGCGATCAATTTCCTCGCCGACGCCTCCCCCATCACCAAGGGCCTCGAAAACTGGACCACCGGCAAAGAAGAGCTGTACAACAACATCCAGGTCCTCACCGGCAAACCCCTCGCCAAAGGCAAACAGACCGTGAAGGGCAAAGACGGCGCGACCAAGGACGTCGAGACCGTCGTCGTCTGGACCAACGAATACGGCAGCAAAAACACCCGTGTCTTCAGCACCACCCTCGGCCACAATAACGCCACCGTGGAAGACGCCCGCTATCTCGACCTCGTGACCCGCGGCCTCCTCTGGGCCTGCGGCAAACTCGACGACAACGGCCAGCCCGCAGCGGGCTACGGCGCGAAGAAGTAACAGCCACCGGCCAGCCACCTGAACCAATCCAGCGCGCCGGGTTTCCCTCGGCGCGCTTTTTATTATCACGAGACTATCAACCCCGAGACTCACCCAATGAAAATCCCATCCTCCCTGCTCCACTCACTTACTCTGGCCATCGCCGCCATCCTATTACCCGGTTCACTCGATGCCGCCGAGACTAAGCCCATCAAAGCCCTCCTCGTCTGCGGCGGCTGCTGCCACGACTACGAGCGCCAGAAAAAAATCCTCACCGAAGGCATCAGCCAGCGCGCTAACGTCGAGTGGACCGTCGTCCACGATGGCGGCGACAAACGCGAGTCCATGATCCCCCTCTACAACTCCCCCGATTGGGCCAAAGGCTACGACGTCGCCCTCCACAACGAATGCTTCGGCGCGGTGACCGATGTCGCCTTCGTCGAGCGTATCGCGAAGGCGCACTACGACGGCGTGCCCGCCGTGATGCTCCATTGCTCCACCCACAGCTATCGTGCCGCCAAGACAGATGAGTGGCGCAAACTCATCGGCCAGACCTCCATGAGTCACGAGAAAAACCGCGACCTCGAAGTCAAAGTCCTCAAGCCCGAGCACCCCGTGATGATTGGCTTCCCCGCCACCTGGCTTGATCCCAAGGACGAACTCTATAAAAACGAAAAAATCTGGCCCAACACCATCCCCCTCGCCCAAGCCTACGGACAGGACACCAAGAAAGACCACATGGTCATCTGGGTGAACACTTACGGAAAAGCCAAAGTCTTCGGCACCACCCTCGGCCACGGCAACGCCACCATGCAAGACCCCGTCTATCTCGACCTCGTCGCCCGCGGCCTCCTCTGGGCGTGTGATAAGCTGGAGGAAAATGGTAAGGCGAAGTCGGGATATGAGGGGAAGAAGTAGTCAGTCGCCACGACCCGCACTCAACGTTCCAAGCCGAGATTTCACGATGCCAGGGATCCAACTCGTAACTTTCATTGCCGCTCCGATTGATCGCGTCTTCGACCTGGCTCGTAGCATCGACCTGCACATCGCTTCCTCCTCCAGCACCGGCGAGCGCGCCGTCGGCGGAGTCACCTCGGGTCTCATCGGTCCCGGCGAGGAAGTCACATGGCGAGGCCGTCATTTCGGCATCTGGCAGTCTCTTACGGTGCGAATTACAGCCTTCGAGCGTCCGACTCACTTTGCCGATACAATGCTTCGAGGTGCGTTTTATCGCATGGAACATCACCACTACTTCGAGTCCTCGTCCTCTGGCACTTTCATGCGCGACGTGTTCACCTACGAGTCTCCACTCGGCATTCTTGGGCGCCTCGCGGACTTTCTTTTTCTTGAGCGTTACATGCGATCGTTCCTCATCGATCGCAACCGCGTCATCAAGGCCACCGCCGAGTCAGATGCTTGGAACCAATACATCCGGAACACCTGACAACCAAGCGCCGCATTGCGGTCGCGCCAACCGCATAAGATTCCTGAACTTGGGCGTTGGGCCGTAGCAAAAGTTATGCACCGTCTAATCCGCGTCATAGCCGCGTGGAGTCTCGGCTGGCTGGTTTACATGATCGCTATGGTGATGACGGTTTACGACGGCATCACATCACTGATTTTCCAGCCCATCATTGCGGTGGTTTTTAGCACCGTGGCAGTCGGTGTTAGCCTGCTCGCCGGTTGCATCTTTCGCATACCACCAATGAGTCGGTTCTGGCGTTCGAGTTGGTTCTGGGCGGCGGCGCTGGCCGGTGGCAGCATTCTCACCATGATTTACGGAGCCGACTGGGGTCTCACGCAGACATTTACCAATCCTGAGACTGGCCATCAGTCCGTAGGCTTGAGGTTGGACATGGCCTTGGTGAGTTACTTGGTTCTCATTTTCGCGATCACCAATTGGCCGGTCAGGAGGTCGGATGACACCTGACCCGGAGCATTCGCAACCTTCCGCGTCGGATGCTGTCCCCTTCTCATTAGCACCCGGCTTCAGCCGGGTGTTCGCGGGTGGGCGAAGGGAAAACCGTTTCAACGGTTTCCCACTCTACGGACGGAAAACCGCTGAAGCGGTTGCGAGCCAACCCGGCCCAAACACCCGGCTGAAGCCAGGTGCTAATGAGAGGGCGGTTAAGAAAACCAAAGAGCAACCGACCTATGCCACCTATCCCATCACCCAATCAGCTACGAATCCTCCGTCGCCTTCGCTGGACTCTCGGACTCTTCATCCTCGCTCTCATCCTGAGCGGCATCACCGCGTTTCCCCTCCAGCTCGAGTTGGAGCAGATCGCGACGATTCGCGGCCTCGAAAACGTCGCGCCCGCCGCTGCCAGCACTGCCTTTGACCGCTGGATACTCATTATCAGAGACGGTCTCCGGGAGAGTTATTCCCGGCATCCGTGGCTGGCTTACGGCACCGATTGGCTGGCCTTTGCCCACCTTGCCATCGCGGTCTTTTTCATCGGCCCCTTCCGCGACCCGGTGAGAAATGTGTGGGTGTTGCAGGCCGGCCTCATCGCCTGCGCGCTGGTCATTCCATTGGCGCTGATTTGAGGCGCCATCCGCGAGATACCGATGGGTTGGCGCTTGATTGACTGTTCCTTCGGAGTCATCGGTGCGCTCCCACTCTACTATTGCCTCCAACTAACCAGGGGACTTGAAGCTGCCATCGACTGACTAATTGCCACAAAACAGCAGGGAGAACTGTGAACTGGGAAATCGTCGGCGAATTCCCCCTGTGTTCGCTCCGGGTTGAGGATCGCCGACGGCCGAACGTCGCAGCCCAACCGCGCCTGCTGCGACGTCCCGCGCTGAAGCGGCACAGATGCCGCGGCCTCGCGCGCAAGCGGCCCGCCCACTCACTGCGCCGTCCAGCCGCCGTCGATCACAATATCCGTCCCGGTGATAAACTCCGCCGCATCCGAGCACAGATGCGCCGCCAGCGCGCCGATTTCTTCGACCTTGCCCCAGCGGCCCAGCGGGATTCGTTCGGTGAACTGCCGGCTGACTTCGGGATTGTTCAGGATGGGTGTGTTGATCTCGGTCGCACAGGGACCGGGGCTGATACCGTTCACGGTGATGCGGCGCGGGGCCATCTCGAGCGCCAGCGCCTTGGTGAAACCGAGCAGGCCCGCCTTGCTCGACGAATAGGGCACGCGCCCCGGCAGGCTGATGTGACTCATCATCGAAGTCAGGTTGATGATCCGCCCGCCTCCGCCGCTGACCAGATGCGGGATCATCGCCCGCGACATGAGAAACGCGCTCGTCAGGTTCGTGTCGAGCACCAGCCGCCACTCGGCCAGCGTGAAATCCGCCAGCGGCTTACGCAGGTTCATCCCGGCGTTGTTGATCAGAATATGAACTGACCCAAACCGCGCCACGACCTCGCCCCGCAGCCGCTCCACCTGCGTCTCATCCGCAACATCCGCCGTGATCGTGATGGCCTCAACACCCAGCGCCCGCACCTCGGTTGCCGCTTCCTCCAGCGGTCCGGCATTGCGCGCGATCATCACGATCTTCGCGCCCTCCGCCGCCAGCGACAGCGACATGGCCTTGCCCAACCCCTTGCTCGCGCCCGTGATCACCGCCACCCGTCCGTTCAATTTCTTGTCACTCATAACTCGAATTATCTCTCTCGTTTGATGTTAGCCAAAAACAAAGTATCGCTCAGCCCGTTTCCCATCCCGATTGGATGCAAAAGAAGTTAGATGCAAAACAATTGGCAAAGGAATTGAGGCAAAGGCATGGGGAGAAGGGAATATTAGTAGTTTCGAAAATTTGTCCCGGAGCCGCCGTAACGAGTAGCGCGTCCGTCTCCCTCGCCCCGTGAGGCACGAACGGGGAGAGGGAGACGGAGGCCGCGGTGCGGACTGCACAGTCTTTCGTGAAGACTGACAGGGACAAATGAATTCCCCCATTCCTCTGCCAATTCCGGTTCGGGATAATCTGAACCATGCCCTCCATCGCTTTGCGCCGCTTTGCGTTTTTTGCGGCCATTCCTCCCGTTCACAGCGCCTCCTCCAAACTCTTGCAGATCGTCTTCAATATCTGTATCCGCGCGAACTTCTTGTCATTCCCAGCCACCAAGGTCCACGGCGCGGACTTGGTGCTCGTGCGGCGCACCATCTCATTCACCGCCGCGGAGTATTGATCCCACTTCGCCCGATTCCGCCAGTCATCCGGCGTGATCTTATATCGCTTGAAACTCACCTCCTCGCGCTGCTTAAAGCGCCGCAGTTGTTCCTCCTTGCTGATGTGCAGCCAGAACTTCCCCAGCACCATGCCGTCCTCCACGAGCTGCTCCTCGAAGTCATTGATCTCATGATAGGCCCGCTTCCATTCGTCCTCTCGCGCGTAGCCCTCGATACGCTCCACCAACACGCGCCCATACCACGAGCGGTCGTAGATGCGGATCATCCCGGCGCGCGGCAGATGCCGCCAAAACCGCCACAGATAATGATGCGCCCGCTCTTCATCCGTCGGTGATGCCACCGGAAAAATCCGAAACAACCGCGGATCAATCGCCTCCGTTACTCGCCGGATCGAACTCCCTTTGCCCGCGGCGTCCCAGCCCTCGAACACGAGCACCATCGAGCGTCGCTTCTCATACGCCGCCCAGGTCAGCCTGTTCAGCTTCGTCTGATATTTCTCCAGTTTTCGCGCGTAGTCGTCCTCCGCCAGGGCCTGCGATAAATCCACCCGATCCAGCACGCTTACGCCCGCCGCCCTGGGTGTTCGTTTCGCGGTCACTTTCGGGCCGTGCATCACCTTTTGTTTTAGCGCGGCCCGGAGCGCGCTCAGCACGATCTGCCCCACCGTCAGGTCGCGATATCGGTCGTCCCCCGCTTCGACCACCTGCCACGGCGCGACCGCGGAATCCGTGTGCCGCACGGCCCGCTCGCTGATCTCGCGGAAGCGCGAATGCAGCTTCGGGCTGTGCCAGTCCGTGGGCAGAATCCGCCAATGTTTCTCGGGGTTTTTCTCCACATCGCGAAACCGCCGCGCCTGCTCCTCGACCGAAAGGTGCAGCCACAGCTTGATGATTACCGCGCCGTCCTCCGCCAGCATCCGCTCGAAGCCCGCGATACGATCCAATTCCGCGTCCAGTTCGCGATTCTTCAGTTTGCCCGCCAACCGCCGCACAATCGGCCGCGTGTACCAGGAGCCGAAGAAAACCCCGATGCGTCCGCGGGCCGGCAATACCCGCCAGAACCGCCAATACGGCGGGCGCTCGGACTCCTCGTCCGAGGTCAGCCAAAACGCCTGGGTGTCGATGCCGCGCGGGTCGAGCCACTCGTTGAGCCGATGCACCACGTCGCCCTTACCCGCACCATCCGCACCGGTGACGATGATGATGACCGGGAGCTTGCTGGACCGCAGCCGGAACTGCGCTTCCAGCAGGCCCGCGCGCAGTTTCGGCACCTTGGCTTCGTAGTCTTCTTTGGAAACGGACCGGCCCAATTCAGCAGCTTCAAACATGGTTTTCGTAAACCGCCCCGGGAAAACTCAGCACCAGCACGATGGCTCTCACGGGGCGAATTGCCGCGAAGCTAGCGGTGCGGGTGCATCAAACAACCGCAAAATCCGGCGCGCGGAAGCAGGAGGAAGCGGCAGGAGACAGGAGACAGGGGACAGGGGGCAGGAAACAGAACGTGAAGTCACGCATCACGGATCACGCCTCACGCCCCACCACCCCGCCCCACCGCGAAGCCACGAACTAATCACTAATCACTAATCACTAATCACTAATTACTTTCCCAAACACACCCCCCTTCCCATCCGCCCCGCCTCCCGCTACCTTCCACGGCACATGCGCAATATCGGCCATCTCGCCACCGAACCCGACGCCCGGAAACTGGGCGATTTTCTCTACCTTCGCGGCATCCGCAACGAGGTTGAACCCGAGCCGGACGGCCGCTGGGCGCTGTGGATCATCGAGGACGATCAAGTCGCCGAGGCCGCTCAGATGCTCGAACGATTCCGCGCCAATTCCACCGCCCCGGAGTTTCAGGTGGACACGCGCAAATCCGCCGCCCTGCGGAAAGAAGAACTTGAGAAAACCGAAGAAGCCGCCCGCCGCCAGTGGGGACGCGAACGCATCTTTCCGCAGCAGATTGTAGTCACCCTCGGCCTGATTTCCGTTGGGCTGATCCTCGCCAGCATCGCCATCTATCTGGTCACTGGCATGGGCGACAACCGCGCGGTGATTGCCCCGCTGCTGATGTCCGAGCATCCCGGCAGCGGACGTTTCCTGCCGGCCTCCCGCTGGCTGCCCGAGGTTATGCGGGGCGAAATCTGGCGCCTCTTCACGCCCGCTCTCTTGCACTCCAGCTTCCTGCACTTGCTCTTCAACATGCTTTGGCTGAAAGACCTCGGCAGCCTCATCGAGACCCGCGTTAGTTCCCTCTACCTCCTTGTCCTCGTCGTCGGAACCGCCATCGGCTCCAACCTCGTGCAATACTGGTGGGGCGGACCCGGCTTCGGTGGCATGTCCGGCGTCGTGTACGGCCTCTTTGGCTTCATCTGGGTCCGTGGCAAACTCGACCCCGCTTCCGGTCTCTTCCTCGACAAACAGACCGTCGTCCTCATGCTCGTCTGGTTCTTCGTCTGCTTCTTCGAATTCATTCCCCGCGTCGCTAATGGCGCGCATCTCGGCGGGTTGGTCATCGGCGCCCTCTGGGGTTTCATCTCCAGCCGCCCCCGCCTCGGCCACCGCCATTGAACCACGCCCGCCGCGCCGTTCGCATGAACCTGAATCTCGCAGCCGCCGACGTGAGGATGCGGATGCTCCACCCAGCGCCAGGGTGCGGCGGGCGTTCCGCCTGCGAGTCTGCGGGGCGTCTCGACCCGAGTCGGAACGGGCGGCGAGACACCTGCGGCACCCCTCTCTGCGCCTTTCCAATCCCTGCGGTGTTCTGCAGCCCTTCCTAATTGCCCGTCACTCTCCCACTCACATTTATGAAACAACCCCTCCTTCTACTCCTGACCCTGGTCACCACCCTAACCGCCCTACCCAACACCGCCGCCCCCGCAGATAGCGAAGCTCGCTTCCTAACTAACACCCGCCAGCTCACCTACGAAGGCCGCCGCAGCGGCGAAGGCTACTTCTCCCCAGACGGCAAGGCCCTCGTCTTCCAGAGCGAACGCGAGGCCGACAATCCCTTCTACCAAATCTATGTCCTCGACCTCGAGAGCGGTGACATTAACCGCGTCTCGCCCGGCTCTGGCAAGACCACCTGCTCATTCTTTCGCCCTAACTCCGACGACGTCCTGTTCGCTTCCACCCATCTCGATCCCAACACCCGCAAGCTGCAGAAGGATGAATTCGATTTCCGCGCCGCTGGCAAACAGCGCCGCTACTCCTGGGATTACGACGAACACATGGACATCTTCGTGGCCCGCCGCGACGGTTCCAACCTCCGCCGACTCACTTCCGCCCGCGGCTACGACGCCGAAGGGGCCTTCTCCCCCGATGGTTCCAAGATCGTCTTCTCCTCCATCCGCGACGCCTACCCGCCCGAGAAACTCTCCGCCGAAGATCAGAAGAAACTCGAAGTCGATCCCGCCTATTTCGCCGAAATCTACATCATGAACGCCGATGGCTCCGACCAGCGCCGACTTACCTTCTCTCCCGGCTACGACGGCGGCCCCTTCTTCTCCCCCGACGGCCAGCGCATCATCTGGCGGCGCTTCGACAAGGAAGGCACCACCGCCGACGTGCATACCATGAAACTCGACGGCTCCGATGTCCGTCGCGTCACCACCTTCGCCGCCATGTCCTGGGCACCCTACTACCATCCTACCGGCAAATACGTCATCTTTACCTCCAACAAACTCGGCTTCTCCAATTTCGAACTCTATCTCGTGGACGCTGAGGGCACCCGCGAACCCGTCCGCATCACCTACACCGACGGCTTCGACGGACTCCCTGTCTTCTCGCCCGATGGCAAGAAACTCTGCTGGACTGCCAACCGCACCACCGACGGCAAATCCCAACTCTTCCTCGCCGACTGGAATCACGATGCCGCCCTCGCTGCCCTCGCCAGCGCCTCCGCCCGCACGGACGGCAAGCCCGCTCTCACTGACCCACACGCCCACGTCCACGCGCCAGCCGACTCTACCAAGCCCGCCGCCCCCGCCTTGGATGTCACCCAATTCTCCCCCGAAATCCGCGCCGCCGATCTCCGCCAGCAAGTCACCTATCTCGCGTCCGACAGTCTCGAAGGCCGACTCACCGGCAGTGTCGGAGCCAAGCGCGCTGCTGACTTCATCGCCGAAACTCTGCAGACCGCCGGCCTTCGTCCCTTGGGTGACAACGGCACCTTCTTTCAAAACTTCGAGTTCAGCGCCGGTGTCCGCATTCTTACCAACGACAACCACCTCACCCTCACCCGCGCCACCCTCCAATCCCCGCCAACCTCCTACACCATCGAAAAAGACTTTCGCCCTCTCTCCTTCTCCGCGTCCGGAGAAATCGAGGCCGATGTAGTCTTCGCCGGCTACGGTCTCCTCGTCCCCGGCAAGCTTGGCGAAGGCTATGACTCTTATGCCGGCCTGAATGTCTCCAATAAGATCGTCCTGGTCCTTCGCTATGTCCCCGAGGAAGCCGATGCCAAACGCCGCCAGGAACTCAACCGTTACGCCGGCCTGCGCTACAAAGCCCTGCTCGCCCGCAACCGCGGCGCGCGTGGCATCCTGGTGGTTTCCGGCCCGAACTCACCCAACCCCGGCTCCCTCGCCGCTCTTACCTTTGACAGCAGTCTTTCCGGCTCCGGCATCCTTGCCGCATCCGTTTCTACCAATGTCGCCCACGCCCTCTTCGCCGCCGCCGGCAAAGACCTAAAAGCCATCCAGAGCGCCCTCGACAAAGAAGACCCGCATGCCCAAGGAAGCTTTGAAATCCCCGGCTACCGCATCAAACTCAAGACCGCCCTCCAAAACCTCAAGCAAACCGACCGCAACGTCATCGCCCTCCTCCCGCCCGCCAACACCAACGGACCGCAGGAGTATGTCTTGGTCGGCGCACACTACGACCACCTTGGCCGCGGTCAGATGGGTTCCATGTCCGGGAAGGAAGACGAGGGGAAAATCCACCATGGCGCGGATGACAACGCCTCCGGTACCGCCACCGTCCTCGAACTCGCCGCCGCCCTCGCCGCCGAACGCCAGCAGCGCCCCGACTTATTCCGTCGCGGACTCATCTTCGCCCTCTGGTCCGGTGAGGAAATCGGCCTCGTCGGCTCCCATCACTTCGCCGAAAAACCCGTCACCGCCCTGACTAACATCGTCGCCAACGTCAACTTCGACATGGTTGGACGCCTCCGCGAAAACAAACTCACCCTGCAAGGCATCGGCTCCTCCAGCGCCTGGCGACGCCTCCTCGAGAAACGCAACGTCGCCGCCGGCTTCAGCCTGGTATTGCAAGACGATCCCTACCTTCCCACCGATGTCACTTCCTTCTATCCCAAGAAACTGCCCGTCCTGAACTTCTTCACCGGCAGCCATCCCGAATACCATCGCCCCGCCGACACAGCCGATACCCTCGACTACCCCGGCATGGAACGCATCGCCCAATTCGCCCGCGCCCTCCTCTCCGACCTCGTCAAAGCCACCGACCGCCCCGACTATCTCACTGTCGCCCAGAGTGACAAAGGCGGCAGCCGCGACAACCTCCGCGCCTACCTCGGCACCATCCCCGACTACGCCACCGAAGTCGTCGGCCTCAAGCTCTCCGGTGTCCGCGGCGCCAGCCCCGCCGACAAAGCAGGGATCAAAGCCGGCGACATCATCGTCGAATTCAACAAACAAAAGGTCGCCAACATCTACGACTACACCTACGCCCTCGATGCCGTGAAAATCGGCCAACCCGTCGAAGTCACCGTCCTCCGCGACGGCAAGCGCGTAACCCTGACCGTCACGCCGGAGGCGAGAAAGTGACCAATACTACGAGTGCTGCGAACTCAGCAGCGAGACTTGAAACTTTTGCGTCTCTTGCATTGACGCCCGCTTCCCATATCCCACACTGATACAATGTTAGCAGCACAACTCCCCCAGGTCATTATCGAGAACTACGAGGTTCACGAATGGCGACATTCCCTCGCCATCCTCCGTCAGGATTTCCCGGAAGAATTCGCCGAGGTGGTTGATGTCCTCTCCCGTTTCAGGCTCGCGAAAAGTTGGATTACCGTCGGAGGCGGCCGCAAATCGAAAGTCTCCGAATGGATTGATGGCGCACTGCTCCAATACGGCTGGAAACCCAAGAACTTTGACACCAAGATTACGGTCGACGCCGACATTTATGAATCACCCACTCATGAGGTGGACTGCTTCAAGAACCGGGTTGCCTTGGAGATCGAGTGGAACAACAAGGACCCCTTCTTCGACCGCGACCTAAACAACTTCCGTTTGCTGTTTGACCTGCGGGTAATCTCCGTGGGCGTCATCATCACGCGGAGCGATGGGTTGCAGGACATCTTCGACGAATTGGGGCGCGGCTCATCCTATGGCGCATCAACCACCCACATGTCCAAGCTGCTTCCCCGCATTCAGGGCGGCGGCGGCGCGGGGTGTCCTATTTTGGTGTTTGGAATTAAAAAGTCACTCTATGCCGACCATCTATAGTCTTCCCGAACGCAGCGCCACCGAGGCTCTGCAACACAAAGTCGAAGGCCAGTTCACGACCATTCTGGCTGATCCGCCGTGGCAGTTTCAGAACCGCACCGGCAAGATGGCGCCGGAACACAAGCGCTTGCTCCGCTATCCCACAATGGAATTGGAGGAAATCTTCGAGCTGCCTATCCCGCGCTTGGCCGCCGCCCGTTCGCATCTTTATCTCTGGGTTCCCAATGCGTTGCTGGCCGAAGGGTTGGAGGTTATGCGCCGCTGGGGTTTCACCTATAAATCGAACATTGTCTGGCACAAAATCCGCAAGGATGGTGGGCCCGACGGACGCGGCGTTGGGTTTTATTTTCGCAACGTGACTGAGCTCCTTCTTTTCGGAGTACGGGGCAGCATGCGCACGCTACCACCCGGTCGCACCCAAGTAAATTTTCTGGCCACCCGCAAGCGCGAGCATTCGCGCAAGCCGGACGAAGCCTACGAACTGATTGAATCGTGCTCTCCCGGTCCCTATCTCGAACTGTTCGCCCGCTTCGAACGTCCCGGATGGCAGCAATGGGGCAATGAGGACGTCGAAGCGAATGCAGCCCGCGGCGTCGCTCTTCGCAGCGGACATGACGTTTCACAGATTCAATTGTTGGAGGCGCCCAAAGGCTATCGCGTCAAGTGAGGCGCGATCTTTTAAAAACTCAGGGTTGTTTGGAGATAGACGAAGTCAGCGTCGCGGCTGCCGACTCTCACCAGACTACTCCTAATATAGTCGCCCCGGAAGAAATGGCCGATGCCGGCCTCGAAGCTTAGATACTTGGTCGGATTATAGCCGACGATAAGATCGACTTCGGAGCCGACGAAGCTGCTGGAACCCGAGTTGATCCCGTAGCCGGTGCCGGGCGTGGCGGCAGTCCCGCCCCGCCGCGCTCCGCCGACGTTGTAGAAATTGTCACTCGTGTTCGCGAGCCAGAAGCCGTGGCCTTCCAGAGACACACTGGTCTTGGCGGTGGGCTTGAGCGAGTAAGAAAGCCGGACATAGTGGATGTTTTGGGGCGAGACAAAGTCCATGTAGCCATAGAACTTGTGATTGGTTGGAAACAAGTTCTCGTAGGTCTCGTGCTTCCTGTCACTCGCGTTGCTGTCACCGGAACCGTGTGAGTACTCGAGGCCAAGACGGGGCTTCCAGGCGGCCTCCTTCCAAGTGTAGCCGCCTTGGAGAATGAAGGCGTAGGCTTGGTGTTCGAGACTACCCTTCGCGCCGTCATTGAAATGTCCGAACTGGCCAATGGCCTCCGCGGTGTAATCCCAGTTTCCCCAGTCGTCGGGGTTCGATTTCAGGCGGAAACCGATGGAGTAAATATCACGCGGGCCGACACTGCCCGTCGGCGTCGTGGTGGTCTTCTCCGTGAGTGAGCCGGCGCTCGTGTTGCGGGATAGGAAATAGAAATCCAATGAGTTCTTGGGAATCAGCTTCGAGGTCGCATACATGCCCGAGAACCAGTCGTAGTCATTCGGCTTGTTGAAGTGGTTGTCGTTCGGCAGCACCACGCGGCTGGAGAAGAAGTCGGCGGCGAAGTATTCGTTCTGCCAGCGCAGCTTGGCGGCATCAAAGACGCGGCCGATGTTATTCCAAGCGAACGCACCGATGACCCGCTCCTCGCCATAGGATAGCTCCTGCCGCCCGACCTTGAGTGACAGGGGAAATTCCTTGTGATTGCCGACCGTGACGTAGGCTTGATGCAAATCCACCACGCCATCGGATTCGGCGTTGGGATTGCGGTCGTCCCCCGTGGTGCCGCTGCTCCGGCCTTCCACCAGCGCGCTCCACCACTTGTCGGTGTAACCGAGACGGACGCGCACCTTGTCCATGAAGAACGAATTGATGTTGTCAGTGCCGGGCGCAAGGTTTCGTCGGAAGTCAGTACCGGCACCGGAGGCCGTCACACCACCGCCATCCCGCGTCTAATACCGCAGCCGCACCGAGCCGCCGATGTCCCACGCATTCATGTAGGGATTGTCCTTGCGCAGCCATTCGTTGACGAAGCCTTGGAATGGCTGCGGCGCGGGTGGCGTGTATTGACCATACACAGTATTGGCGGCGGCGATCACCAGCGCGCCAGCGGAGAGTTTAGACAGAGGCAGTTTCATGTTGGGTTGCAGTTTGGATTTACTATGAGGGGTTGAGGTTGATTTGGATCAAGACGACGGAAAGTAATTGGGCCGGACTTAGACCCGACCGGCGAGGGCCGGGGCTGAACGGTTGGTGGCTTCGACGGCAAGAGATTGAACGGCTGCCAGCTCGACCGGGACATTGGTCAATGTGGGCACGCGCCGATGTTTATGGGCGCGATCTTCGAGGAAGGTAATGAGCTGCGCGCGCAACTGATAATAGTCGGGATGATCGAGCACGGCCTGCCGCTCGCGAGGACGGGGGAACTTGACTTCCAGCACCTCACCCACCTCGGCTTCGGGGCCGTCGGTCATGCAGACCACGCGGTCGCTGAGATAGAGCGCCTCGTCCACGTCGTGGGTGACCATGAGGGTGGTGATGCGGTTCTCGCGCCAGAGCTTGAGCAGGACGGCCTGCAACTCATAGCGCGTGAGGGAATCGAGCATGCCGAACGGCTCGTCGAGCAACAGCATCTTGGGCTTGAGCGCGAAGGCACGGGCGATGCCGACGCGCTGTCTCATGCCTTGGGAGAGTTCCGCCGGGCGTTTGTGCATGGAGTCAGCCAGCCCTACGATGGTGAGGTAATATTCGACTATCTCCCGGCGCTCGGCCGCGCTGGCCGTGAAGAAGACCTGCTCCACCCCGAGCATCACGTTTTGATAGGCGGTGTACCACGGCAGGAGTGACGGGGACTGAAAGACCACGCCACGGTCGGGACCGGCGCCGACGAGTTCCTTGCCGGCAAGAATGATGGCCCCGCGGGTGATGTCGTTGAGGCCGGCGAGCATCGAGAGCACGGTGGATTTCCCGCAGCCCGAGTGACCGATGAGAGTGACAAACTCACCTTTGGCGAGGCGCAGGTTGAAGTCCTTCACGATCACCGCCGGACCTTTCGGCGTGGAATAGACCTTCGAGAGATTACTAAGATCGACGTGATGGCTCATGTCAGTGGGAGACTTCGATCGTGGCAGTTTTAAGTTCGCTGGAGCGCAGCGGCCGGCTTCGACCAACTTGATTGCGAGGAATGTTCAAATCTTCCGGTTCGATGTCAGGCAAGATCAGCTTCCGAATGACAGTCGCCTGACGCTCGTGGCGGGAGTTGAGAAGATAGCTGGAAAGATCCCGGCGAAGTTCACGGAAGCGCACATTTTGGTTCAACGCCTTGCGGTCCCGCGGATGCGGCAAATCTACCACGAAGGACGGACCCAGGGTCGCATTGGGTCCGGCGGTGAGTGGCACCACGCGGTCGGCGAGCAGGATGGCTTCGTCCGGGTCGTTGGTGACAAGGACCACGGTCTGGCTGTGCAAGGTGCGGATGCGGGTGATCTCGTCCTGGAGATTCGCGCGGGTCAGGGCGTCCAGCGCGCTCAGGGGTTCGTCACACAGGAGTACTTTGGGATTAGTCGCGAGTGTGCGGGCGACGTTGACACGCTGTCTCATGCCGCCGGAAAGCTCGCGGGGGAGCTTGTCACGAGCGGGGGCGAGGTTAACCAGCCCAATGAACTCGGTGGTGTGAGCGGCACGCTCGGCCGGGGATTTCTCAGGGAAGACCTGGTCCACGGCGAGTTTCACGTTCTCAAACACCGTGAGCCACGGGAGCAGCGAGTAATTCTGAAACACCAACCCGCGGTCCGGCCCCGGCCCGGTCATCTCCTGACCTTCAAGTGTCACGCTACCTGTGTCAGGACGGATTAGTCCGGCAAGGATGGACATGAGAGTAGTCTTGCCCGCGCCCGAATAGCCAACGATCGCAACAAACTCGCCCTGCTCGATCGATAGGTTGACGTCGCGTAAGACCTCGGTGCGGGAACCATTCGCGCCGTAGGCTTTGGAGACAGATTTTAGTTCGAGGTAAGTCACAGGATTTATGATCTATGATTTATGATTGATGATTTCTCACGGGTGCGGCATCTCAATCGGTATGAATACTACTGAATTGAAGGAGCGGACGATGCAGTTTGCGGTGCGGGTGCTGAAGTTGGCCGATGCGCTGCCAAGCAAGCCGTCGGGTCGGACCATTGCGAATCAGGTTGCGCGGAGTGGTTGTTCCGTGGCCGCCAATTATCGCGCGGCCTTGCGCGGCAAATCCCGGAAGGACTTCATCAACAAGATCACCATTGTGCTGGAGGAGGCGGATGAAACAGAACTCTGGATTGAACTGGCCGAGCGTGCCCAGCTTATCCCGGCACAACGGCTCGCGGCGCTTCGCAATGAGGCCGAAGAGTTGACCAAAATCTTCAACGCCACCCGCACGACCGCCCGCAGTCGTAAATCGTAAGTCATAAGGCATAAATCTTCTCAGGCCGTTTTGAAACGTGATTCTACCAGACTCATCAGGCGGTCGAGGACAAAGCCGACGAGGCCGATGGTGATGATACAAAGGATGATGTGTTCGTAGATGAGGGAGTTGTATTCCTGCCAGAGGAAGCCACCGACGCCGGGCCGCCCCGTGAGCATTTCGGCGGCGACGATGACTAGCCACGCGATACCGAGACTGAGACGGAAGCCAGTGAACATATAGGGTAGCGTTGCGGGGATGAGCACTTTGGTGAGGGTCTTCCAGCGCGAGAGTTTCAGGACTTTCGCCACGTTCAAGTAGTCTTGGGGCACGGCGCGGACACCGACGGCAGTGTTCAAGACGGCCGGCCACATGGAGCAGATGGCGATGGTAAAGAGAGCGCCCAGCTCGGAAGCCTGCTTCCCCGCGCCGAGGAACAACACCAACCCCAGCGGCAACCAAGCCAGGGGCGAGACTGGACGCAAAATTTGAATGATCGGATCGAAGGTCTTGGTGAAGGCCTTCGAGAGTCCAAGGAAGAAACCAATCGGTGTTCCGATCAGCAGCGCGAGGGCGTAACCCTTCCCGACCAAAACGAGAGAATACCAGGTGAACCGCAGGATGCCCTGGTCCATCTCACCGCGGCGTTCAAAGGGTTTGATGACATAGTCTTTGCTGACTTCCCACGTCTTCTGGGGCGTGGGGAGTTCCTTTGCCCAAGTCTTGCTGGAGATCTGCCACGCAAGCATGACCAAGGCGAGGCCGAGCAGGGGTAGGATGAGCCAGTCGCATTTGAATGATTTCATGGATGTTAGTTGTGAGTCGAGTGTTCTTAGTCGTTCACCGCGAGCCGGATTTCGTCCGGGACCAATTCCAAGGCCTCGCAGTAGAGATCGCGGCGGAAGGTCTTCCGCAGTTCTTCATAGAGGGCGGCGACGCGGAAGCTGCTGACGAGGCCGCTAGCGACGAGTTCGCCGATAATCCAGTCCGCCCGGGCGAGTGAGGGATCATTGGCGTAGTAGCGATGGAAAATGGTCTGATCGTGGAAGGCCCGCACCACGGAGGGCCGGGCATCCACGGGCACATCCAGTTCGGAGAGGAGGCATTCGACGGGTGCGTTGACGTAGTTTGGGTGAGTCAGAACGCTGCGTAACACGCCCCAATTGGTGCGGTCATCGCAGAAACGGCAGGATTCGAGGAGTGCCGCGATAAGACTCACATGCTCGTCGGCCCGCTCGTCGGCGAAGTCGCGGCGCACCAGCAGTACTTTCTCCGGATGCAGCGGTGCCAGCGCGGTACTGGTGGCCACGCAGAAGCCCACGCCCGCGTCCACGGCCAGGGAACTCCACGGTTCGCCCACGCAATAGCCGTCGAGGTTGCCGAGCTTGAGGTTCGGATACATTTCCAACGGTGAGAGCGCAATGATACGGACGTGGTGGTCGGGGTTGATCTGGGCCGACTTAAGCCAGTGGCGGAGCAGCAAGGTGTGAGTGGAGGTGGCCGAAGGCACGCCGAAGACGAGGGTCTTGCGTCCGAAGGTGCGGAATACTTCCCGCCGCAGGCTGGGACAGCCCACCACGCCACGACGGCGGAGGTCCTCGGAAAGAGTGATTGCATTGCCCTGCAGGCTGAGGACCATACCGGTGACACATGCGCATGGTTCGCAATGGAGACCGAGTTGCAGGGCAAAGGGCATGGTGGCGAGGGCCTGGATGGCATCGAGTTCGCCGTTGATCAACTTATCGCGCAGGGCCGTCCACTCGCGCTCGCGCCGCAACTGAACTTGTAGGCCGAACTTTCCGAACAGCCCCAACTCATGGGCCATCACGATGGGTGCGCAGTCCGTGAGCGGCATGAAACCGATCCGCAGCGGCGGGCGTGGCGTGTGGTGAGTGACTGGTGGCATGGGAGCGGCAGGGGTGAAATAGTAATTAGTAATTAGTGATTAGTAATTAGTAGAGAGTGCGGCGTTGTTTGTGATTCGGAATGTGTGATAAGTGGGGAAAAGGTAGGCCAGACGTTCATGGGCGGGTCCGGTCTGACTAATTACTAATCACTAATTACTAATTCCCCTCCTTCACGCTGTTCACGGCAAACCCTTTCGCGTACCCCTCAAGGTCTCCCTTCGGATCGAATTTCACGCCGTCGAACATTTCCCAGCCGGTGTCATCCTGAGTGCGGTCGGTGACGCCGAGTTCTTTCATGGCTTCGGCGTATATGTCTCCCCGCATGACTTGCTTTGCGACGCCAGCGTAGTCCGGCGCGGTGGAGACCATGCCCCAGCGACGGAACTGGGTGAGCCACCACTTGGCGAAAGCCGGCTGCGGGTAATTGCAGTTGCGCTTGCTGAAGTGCATGGGGAACTCATCAGTCACCGGGGGCCGGCCGTCACCGTAGTTGAGTTTGCCGAGGAGGCGTCCCAAGATGACCTCCTTGTCGCAGTTGATGTAGTTGGGCTTGCTCACGATGGCACATTGCTCGGGCCGGTTGCCCATGTCATCAAGCCACACGCTGGCTTCGTGCAGGCCTTTGAGTACTGCTTTGATGGTCTTGGGATTCTTCTCGGCGAACTCGGCGGTGAAGGCGCAGACCTTCTCCGGGTGATCCTTCCAGATGTCCTGCGTGGTGACGGAGGTGAAACCTATCTTGTCGGCGATGGCGCGGGCGTTCCACGGTTCGCCGACACAGTAGCCGTCCATCTTGCCGATGCGCATGTTGGCGACCATTTGCGGAGGCGGGACAGTGATGAGAGAGATATCTTTGTCGGGATTGATGCCACCGGCGGCAAGGTAGTAGCGCATCCACATGGCATGGGTGCCGGGCGGGAAGGTCATGGCGAAACTCATTTGTTCGCCGAGCTTTTTGGCCTTCTCGACAAAAGGTTTCAGCGCCTTCGGGTCTGCGCCGACCTTGCCCTTGAGGTCGGACTTGAGGGTGATGGCCTGACCGTTGCGATTGAGCAGCCAAGGGATGACCATCGGCTTTTTGGGCGCGCCGAGCAGGCCCATCGTGCTGGCGAGGGGCATGCCGATGAGCATGTGGGTGAATTGATTGTCACCCGACGAAAGAGCGTCGCGGATGGCCGCCCAGTTCGCACCTTTGGCGATGGTCACGTCGAGGCCGTATTTCTTGAAGAACCCCTTCTCCGCACTAATGACAAACGGCGAACAGTCGGTCAAGGCGATGATACCGCAGCGGAGCTGGGAGACTTCGGGGCCGTCGCCGGCATAAGCGCCGCCGACCCAACCGCGGGGCAGGCCACCAAAGAGAGAAGCCAGGCCGAGCGCCTTGCTGGAGTTGCGCACGAAGCTACGGCGGGTGAGTGACTGAGGTTTGTTGGTAGAGAGCGATTTCATTAAGATAGTGTTGGCACTTAGTTCGATGCCGGTGCCGAGGTAGTTACCCAGCGGCCTGCGGGCAACTTCCCTCTCAGCGGCGGGCGTGCCAGACCCGCGAAGCTGATGCGTGCGGAGCGTAGCTAAGAATTCACGGCAGGCGTGAAAGGGATTCATGCACGGGGCGATGGCGGCGGCGAAGTTGGGGAATCGACGCTCGCGAAAGCCGGATGAATGGGTGCTCGGCGGCGCAGCGATGCCGCTGAGTGCGCCGTTTTTTGGCGGTGAAAGTGAGTTTGGCTGGTCGGGGTGGACCTTGGCGCTGGCTAGATTTGTCCACCGTGACGAAAGAGGATGCAACCAGATGGCGGAGGGACATTCTGAGAATGTTGGTGCGTAAAAATGAAGCCGTGACCGAGCGGTGAAGGTACACTTCCCTGGAATTCGGATGCACGATGGAACCGGGGTCTATGAGGGGATTCCCGCAGATTCAGGGCGACCACAGATGGGGAATTGGGGGGATGGTTGCGGTGGAGGCTGGGCGTGAGGCGGGCGCCGGCACTCCTGGGGTGCGGGTCCAGCGGAGCGTCAATTTCCAAATCGGCGTGTGGGGGTGGGTGGGGCGCGCCGGACGGGAGTTCGGCGCTCCGGGCTGGCGGCACGTTTTCGTGAGTGCGGGGAGTGGTTGGGAAAAGGGAGGTCAGAGTCTCCTCACGTCGTCTCCTACAGGGATTGGGAGGCGGCGGGTTTGGGTTGGACAACGGAGCGGACGCGTCGGATAGTCAGCCAAACTTCAACCAAAAACACTTATGGGCTTAATGGATTTCATCAAAGGTCAGTTGCTCGAGATCATTCAGTGGGACGACGATTCGCGGGACACGCTGTCGTATCGGTACCCGGACGAGGACAAGGAGATCAAGCGAGGGGCGCAGTTGATCGTGCGTGAGTCGCAGGTGGTGCAGTTCATGTATCTGGGGCAGTTCGGTGACACGTTCGGCCCCGGCAAGCACACGCTGGTGACGGATAACATCCCGGTGCTAAGCACGCTCAAGGGCTGGAAGTATGGCTTCGAGTCGCCATTCAAGGCGGACGTTTACTTCGTCACGACGCGGTTGTTCACGGGGAACAAATGGGGTACGTCGAACCCGATCATGATGCGGGACCAGGACTTTGGCATCGTGCGGGTGCGGGCATTTGGCACTTATGATTTCAAGATCGTGGAGCCGAAGCTGTTTTTGAAAGAGGTCGCCGGAACGGATGAGCATTTCCGGCTGGATGAGTTTGCGGACACGATGCGGTCGCGGTTGGTGAGTGTGTTCAGTGATGCGTTGGCGACGGCGCGCATTCCGGTGCTGGATGTCGCGACGCGGTACATGGATTTGGGCGAGGCGTTGCTGCCGATCATCAATCCCATTCTCACCAGCAAGTATGGCATCGAGATGAAGAGTTTCGTGCTGGAGAATGTGTCGGTGCCGCCGGAGGTAGAGGCGGCGATTGACAAGCGTTCGAGCATGGCTGCGGTGGGGAACTTGAATGACTATGTGAAATTCCAGATGGCGCAGGGCATGGAGAAGGGCGGCGGCTCGGGCGGGATGGCGGCGGAAATGGCCGTGGGCATGGCGATGGCGCAACAGATGATGCAACAGCAGGGCGGATTGCTCGGCTCGCAGGCAACGCCGCCGGCCGGGGGCACGCCGCCGGTGCTCGGGACCGCGGCGGGTGCGCCGCCACCGATGACGGCGGGGGCGGCAGGGGCGCTGCCGGAGCTAATGAGTCCGGCGGATGTGGCGAAAGCGCTCGGAGTGACGGAGGCGGATGTGATGTCGAGCATCACTGATGGCTCGCTCAAGGCGAAGAAGATTGGGGCGGCGTATCGGATCACACGCGTGGCGTTGGATGAGTTTCTGAAGAGCTAGGCTATGGCCGAAGCGACAGCGCGGCAGAAGTTCTCGTGCCCGACGTGCGGCGGGGAGGCGGTGTGGACGCCCGCCAAGCAGGCGCTGGTCTGTGCTTATTGCGGGGCGGTGTC
The DNA here is from genome assembly GCA_014193395.1 of Verrucomicrobiota bacterium. Classification (GTDB taxonomy): domain Bacteria; phylum Verrucomicrobiota; class Verrucomicrobiia; order Limisphaerales; family BJHT01; genus BJHT01. Next base: position 12,219 of record BJHT01000015.1, on the reverse strand, counting down.
GCCCGCGAAGATCGAGGGTGGAGAGGTCGGCGGAACGATTCAGGAGCATGACTTGGTGTCGGCGTTGCGGAAGATTCCCGACGAGCAACGCGGATGGCAGGGGGAGAAGACGACGGTCAAGTGTCAGAGTTGTCAGGCGATATCGGTGTTTGATCCCAAGCATGTGGGGAAACGGTGTGACTTCTGCGGGTCGTCGGCATTGGTGGCGTATCAAGAGATCAAGGAGGCGTTTCGGCCTGAGAGTGTCTTGCCTTTCAAACTGAGTGAAACGCAGGTGCGGGATACGATCCGGCAATGGTATGGCAAGCGGTGGTTCGCGCCGAACAAGCTCAAGAACTCCGCGATGACGGACACGGTGCATGGGGTGTACCTGCCGTATTGGACTTTCGATGCACAGGTCCACGCCGACTGGACGGCGGAGTCGGGCTACTATTATTACGAGACGGAGACTTACCGGGACAGCAATGGAGAAACGCGCTCGCGGCAGGTGCAGAAAATTCGATGGCAGTATAGCTCGGGGTCACTCGATCATTTTTTTGATGATGAACTGGTGCCGGCTTCCAAGGGGGTGAGTCTCGACAAGCTGCGCCGGATCGAGCCGTTTCCTACGAAGGAATTAGCACCTTACGATGTGGGGTATCTTTCCGGCTGGGTGGTCGAGCGGTATCAGATTGACCTGGTGGCGGCGGCGCAGAAGTCACGGGAAATCATGGATGAGAAGCTACAGGCCATGTGTGCGCGCCAGGTGCCGGGAGATACGCACCGGAACCTGGAGGTCACGGCGGATTACTCGGGACAGACCTTCAAGCACATCTTAGTGCCGGTATGGCTGCTATCCTATAACTACGGTGCGCGCGCCTTCCAAGTGGTCATCAATGGTTATACGGGCGCGATTGCGGGGGAGTATCCGAAGAGTTGGGTGAAGATACTACTGCTGGTGTTGTTCGTGCTGGGGCTGATCGGAGTGGGAGTGGCGTTGTCGCGGTGAGGTGGTGGCGCGGCGATCCAGCAAACAGGAACCTCCCGCAGATTCAGGGCGACCACAGATGGGGGGGTGAGAGGCGGATGACTCTGAATGGGTGTGAGGTTCTTGGAGAACTCTCGTCGCCGATGTGGATGCGTAGCAGGAGCAAGCCCCACCCCATTTTGCAGACAAACGGGGGGAGGCGAGTGACGATGATAATTTTTTGGTTTTTAGCTGCCAGTGGTTGGCTTGACCGGTTTTCGGGCGGTGTTCATCGCAAATACCGGACACTCATTTTGGCGATTGATTTTATATGGGGGATAGAGGCTGCCAACGTCATCCCCCGCAATTGACACGCGCGGTCGGGCCGGCCGCGCTGCCGATGGCATTCATCCGCCAACAAAAGCCTTCCCCGCTTGGTGGGGGCCGGTATCGTCGCCCCTTCAACGTCCATTTTTATGAAAACCACTTTGCTGCTTTCGTCCCTGCTTCTGTTGGGTTCCTTCGGACTGCGCGCCGACGGTCCCGGTGACAATCTCGCCGACAAGGTCCGTCGCGTGCCGCCGCCGGGCGTGAAGATCGCCGAATCCGACCGGGCCGAGTTGGAGCAGGGCGTCGCGGCTCTGGGCAAGGAGATCGAGGGGCTGCGCAATTCGCTGAAGGGGAAGCCGGCGCTGCTCGATTTGCTGCCGGACGTGCAGGTGTATCACAAAGGCGTGGAGTGGGCGCTGAAGTATGACGAGTTCTTCAAGACCAATGAGGTCGCCGCCGGGCGCAATCTGCTGAAGGTTGGCGGTGAGCGGGCGCTGGCATTGCGCGAGGGAAAGGCACCGTGGACCACGCAGACGGGTCTGGTGGTGCGCGGGTATCTCTCGAAAATCGACGGCTCGGTGCAGCCGTATGGGCTGGTGATTCCGGCTGGCTACGCGACCGGTGCGGCCCGGCCGGCGCGGTTGGATTTCTGGATTCACGGGCGTGGCGAAACCTTGAGCGAACTGAGTTTCATCGACGGGCGCTCGAAGTCGCCGGGTGAGTTCACGCCGCCGGGCGCGCTGGTGCTGCATCTCTACGGGCGCTATTGCTGCGCGAACAAATTCGCGGGGGAGATTGATCTGTTCGAGGCGCTGGAACACGCGAAGAGGAATTATTCGATTGATGACAATCGCATTGTGGTGCGGGGTTTCTCGATGGGTGGCGCGGGGTGCTGGCAGTTCGCGGCGCATTATCCTGGATTCTTCTGTGCGGCCGCGCCGGGGGCGGGTTTTTCGGAGACGCCGGATTTTCTCAAGGTGTTTCAGAACGAAGAGGTGAAGCCGACCTGGTTCGAAAAAAAGCTGTACCACATGTACGACTGCACCGATTACGCGGTGAACTTTTTCAACCTGCCGACGGTGGCCTACAGCGGCGAAACCGACAAACAGAAGCAGGCGGCCGACATCATGGAAAAAGCGCTCGCCGCCGAGGGTCTCAAGCTCACGCACATCATCGGCCCCAAGACCGGCCACAGCTATCACAAGGACGCGAAGGTCGAGATCAACCGCCGCATTGACGCCATCGCCGACAAGGGCCGCGATCCTCTGCCCGAGCATGTGCGCTTCACGACGTGGACGCTGCGCTACAACACCTCGCATTGGGTCACGGTGGACGGCATGGCGGAGCACTGGGAGCGCGCCCGAGTGGACGCGGACATCGACAACGAGAACGACAGCTTCAAGGTGGCGACGAAGAATGTGACTGCGCTGACGCTGGCGATTCCGCCGGGGCGCTATCCGTTTCCGCCGAACAAGAAGGCGCAGGTCATCCTCGACGGCAAAAAGCTCGACGCGCCCCCGGCCGAGACGGACCGCTCGTGGACGGTGCATTTCCGCAAAGGCGCGGCGGGCTGGGAAGTCGCAGCGAGCGCGGATGACGGCAGTCTGCGCAAGCGCCACGGTTTGCAGGGGCCGATTGATGACGCGTTCATGGACAGTTTTGTGATGGTGCGTCCGACGGGCCAGCCGTTGAACGAGAAGGCCGGCAAATGGGTCGCCGCCGAACAGGCGCATGCGATCGATCACTGGCGGCGGCAGTATCGCGGCGAGGCGCGCGTGCTCGACGACACGAAGGTGACGGATGCCGACATCGCGGCGCACAACCTTGTGCTCTGGGGCGATCCGGCGAGCAACCAGGTGCTCAAGCGCATCGCTGACAAGCTGCCGATCAAGTGGGACGCGGAGAGCGTGAAGGCCGGTGCGAAGAGCTTCAGCGCGGGCACGCACGTCGCGGTGCTGGTGTATCCGAATCCGCTGAACCCGAAGAAATACGTCGTGCTCAACAGCGGCTTCACGTTCCGCGAATACGATTATCTCAACAACGCGCGGCAGATCGCGAAGCTGCCGGACTGGACCGTGGTGGACATCAGCCAGCCCGTGACGGCGCGGCTGCCGGGCGGCATCGCGGCGGCGGGATTTTTTGGTGAGCAGTGGGAGTTGAAGGCGGGGCAGGAGTGAGCGGACGCGTGGGCGGACCGATCGTCTGATCACTTCCGAGCGAGGAGGCAGCATCGGCGCGGAGTTCGAGCGACGTGGTGGCATTCCGTGGGGCCGGAGCGGGCAGTGGAAACTCCAGCCGTCGTCGGTTTGCTTGCGCGCCGTGGATGCGGAGGAAGCGGCTGGGAACCCGCGCTCGTTCGTGAGCAGGGCCGAACTTGGCAGGGGAATTTGTGGGTGGGGGAACGGGATGACGGGGAGCCGGACTCCTGCTGTTGGCGGACGTTTCCGAGGCCTGAAGGCCGCGCTCCCGGCGGCCGGTACTCGTTTTCTACGCCAGGAGTTTCTTCACCACGCTCGCGCCTTCGACGCCGGTGAGTTTGAAGTCGAGGCCCTGGAAACGGTAGGAGAGGCGTTCGTGGTCGAAACCGAAGCGATTCAGAATCGTGGCGTGGAAGTCGGGGACGGAGACGGGTTCATCAACGACGCTCCAGCCGATGTCGTCGGTCTTGCCGATGACTTGTCCGCCCTTGATGCCGCCGCCTGCCATCCAGGTGGTGAAGGCGAACGGGTGATGGTCGCGGCCGGTGACGTTGGTCGAGCCGCCGCGGTTTTCGCCGAGCGGGGTGCGGCCGAATTCGGAGGCCCAGATGACCATGGTGTCGTCGAGGAGGCCGCGTTGTTTGAGGTCTTTGAGCAGTGCGGCGATGGGCTGGTCGGCCATGCCGGTGTTGAAGGCGAGTTCGTTGTCGAGGTTGCTGTGATGATCCCAGGAGGCGTGCAACACGGTGACGAAGCGGGTGCCGCGTTCGACGAGGCGGCGGGCGAGGAGGCAGTTCTTGGCGAAGAGATGATATTGGCCGGCCCCACCGCCGCGCGACGCCTTGAGGTTCGGGTCGCTGCGGCCGACACCGTACATGTCGAGCGTGGCCTGGGATTCTTTGGAGAGGTCCATCAGCTCGGGCGTGGCGGTCTGCATGCGGCCGGCGAGTTCGTAAGCGCCGATGCGCGAGGCGATCTCGGGGTCGGCGACGTGTTGGTGACGGAGGCGGTTGAGGTCGCCGATGGCGTCTAGGCCGAGGTGTTGCATCTCGGGCGTGATGCCGGGCGGGTTCGAGAGGTTGAGGACGGGGTCGCCTTGATTGCGGAAAAGCACGCCGGCGTAGCTGCTGGGCAGGAAGCCGCTGGTCCACGCGCTGGCACCGGCGCTGGAGCCGCGTCCGGCGTGGAGGACGACGTAGGCGGGGAGATTCTGGGATTCGTTGCCGAGACCGTAGGCGAGCCACGCGCCGAGGGTCGGGCGGCCGAAGAGGGGCGAGCCGCAGTTCATCAGCAACTGACCGGGATGATGGTTGAACTGCGTGGTGTGCATCGAGCGGATGAAGGCGATGTCGTCCGCGCACGAGCCGATGTGCGGGAGCAGGTCGCTGAGGTCCATGCCGGACTGGCCGTATTTTTTCCACGTCCGCTTTTTTGCGCCCATGAGGCGGACGGTTTCCTTTTTGATGAAGGCAAACCGGACTTTCTCGAGCATCGAGTCGGGCAGCTTCTGGCCGTCCATCTCGATGAGCTTGGGCTTCGGGTCGAAGAGATCCAACTGGCTCGGCGCGCCCTCGAAATAGATGAGGATGCAGTTCTTGGCCTTGGGCTGGAAGTGCGGCGACTTGGGCGCGAGCGGGTCGGCGGTGGCGGACGGCGCGCCCGTGGCCGCGTGGGCGAGCGAGCCGTCCTTGGCGAGCAACGACGCGAGCGCGAGCGTGCCCATGCCGGTGCTGGCGAGGAAGTCGCGGCGGGTGAGGTTGAGGACTTCCTGGGGGGAGAGGGTGGGGCGGGAATTCATGGGGAGAGGAGGTTTAAGTTGGGAAACAAAGTGCGGAAGTCGGAGGTGTTGCGGGTCAGCAAGCCATCGAAACGCATGGCGAACGCGCCGATCAGGACGTCGGCGACGGGACGTTTTCGCTCGACCTTCTTTTGCTTTCGTTGAACCGCCAGATGCCACGATACAAAAGCCACTTTGGCATCAATCATGGTCAGACTCTCGGGCTGTCGAACACCAAGCATAGCAAGAAATTCGTCGGCATCTTTTGTGACTCCATAGAAAACCGGAGCCAATTCCACGTAGGTTACCGGACAGACCAACAAACCCAGCGGACGTTGTTTGGCCAGCAGGTCAGCGGAGCGCCGGCAGAATGTCGCGTCGCGGGTCGCAACATCCAGCAATAAGTCGGTATCTACCACCCAGGCCATCAGTCTTCTTCCCCTTCCCGCAGTATTTTCATCCATTCCGCGGTGGTTTTGTAGGGATGATTGTATTTCTCGGCGTAACCGATCGCCGAATAGACATCTCCCAGTGGTTTGGGGGACGGGGGCGGAGGCTCGGGTGCTTCCTCGGGCAGAGTGTCCAGCAGATCAAGCGCCATCTTGGCCTTGGTCTCGCCGAACTTCTTTACCCGCTCCAGCAATTGTTCGGTGGCACTCATGTTCTGTTACTGGTTATCAACAGCGGTTTCATGTTTGGGCTTCAAGGTGTCTGCTCGGTTTCGGCACCAGCGGGGGCCAGCCCAGCTAGAGAAACCTTCCTCGCCCTCCCGGATGGCCTTCATGTATTCGGCAGTGGTCTTGTAGGGCAGGTTGTATTTCTTACTCCACCCTACCGCTGCGGCTGCGCCGACAGGTTCGTCAGTTTTCGTCGCCGGTCCAAGCTCTTGCTCTACCCATTCCAGCATGATCTTAGCCTGCTCTTCAGTCAGGGTCTTTACTCGTTCGATCAACTCTTCTTTGGCACTCATGTTCAGAGGATAATTTGCCTGCGTTTCCCGGGCAATCGCTCAGTCCCGGGTCACAAACTCATCAAGGTTCAAGAGCACGCGGCTCAGGGCGACGAGCGTGGCTTTCTCGGCGACGCGGGGATCGTCGGGTTTGCCGTCGAAGATTTTCGCGGCGTTCTCGGGGCTGGCTTGGGCGAGCTTGAGTTGGGTGTCATAAACCTGGCGCAGGACTTTCAACTCGGCGTCCGTGGGCGGGCGGGCGAGGCACAGCTCGAAGCCGTTGCGGACGCGGTCGGCGGCAGTGGCGGCGGGGGTTTCGGCCATGCGCTTGCCGAGGGCTTGGGCGCACTCGAAGAACACCGGATCGTTGAGCAACGTGAGCGCTTGGAGCGGGGTGTTGCTGCGCTCGCGGCGGGTGCACGTGGCGTTGGAATCCGGGGCGTCGAAGGTCATCAACATCGGATAGGGCACGGTGCGCTGGAAGAAGATGTAAAGGCCGCGGCGGTTCTTTTCCGTGCCGGTGCTCTCGGTCCATTTCACGGAGTTCGCGTAGCCGAGGGCGGCGATGTCCGCGGGCAACGGCGGGCGGATGCTGGGTCCTCCGAGCTTCGGATTCAGCAGTCCGCTGGCGGCGAGATAAGCGTCGCGGACGGACTCGGCCTCGAGGCGGATGCGGTTCTGGCGCGCGAGCAGGACGTTGTTCGGATCGCGCGTGACGAGGTCGGGGCGGAGGTTGGATTGCTGGCGGTAGGTGGCGGACGTGACGATGAGTTTGAGCATCGCCTTGCGACTCCAGCCGAGGCGCGGCAGTTCGGTGGCCAGCCAGTCGAGCAGCTCGGGATGCGAAGGTTGTTCGCCCTTGACGCCGAAGTCCGCGACCGACGTGACAAGGCCGCGGCCGAAAAGATTTTTCCACCACTGATTCACCGTGACGCGGGCCGTGAGCGGGTTCGCGGGATCGAAGAGCCACTGCGCGAGGTCAAGGCGGTCGGGGCGGGTGCCGCGCGCCTTGAACGCGTGGAGCACGGCGGGCGTGCCGGGGCGGACCTCGGCGCCGCGGTCGAGGAAATTGCCGCGGATGTGGACCTTGGTGACACGCCCGGCGGCTTCCTCGGCGAGCGTGGCGGCGATGGTCTCCGGCGACTTGGGCGTTTTCGCGGCGTGGTCGTCGATGGCCTTCTGGAGTTTGCGGCCTTCGGGATCGATCTGCGTGGCGAAATATTTTTTCAACGATTCGGTGGCCTTGGCGTCGCGCGTCTCGGCGGGCTGGCTCAGGGCGAGCGCGACGGCGTCGGGGAGGGAATCGAGCTTGAGCGGCGCGCCCGCGGACGTGGCGGAGAGGCGGAAGCGCGCGAGCGTGTAGTTGTCCGGATATTGGTGATCGAGCGTGAACTCGAGGCGCGCGCCGGCGGGCATGGCGAGCGGTTCCTTCAGCTCGAAGACCGCCGTGTGCGGCTGTTCGGTTTGCTTGGCGACGGCCCAGCCGGAGGTGGCTTCGCCCTTGAGCGCGGCGCTGACAAGGAAGCGAAGCTGGGAAAAATCAGCCTGCGCGTTGTGCAATGCGAGCGGCACCGGGGGCTGCCCCGCGGCGAGCAGGCGCACGGCGAATTTCGTGAGGACGAAGTTGCCGTCCTTGGCGCGGCCCACAGTGCTTTTTTTCACCGCCGGATCGGGCAGGACTTCAAGGCGGAAACCGGTGAGGAGTGACGCGCCGGGCTGCGTTTCCACGGTGTAGGTCTCCTTCGCAGGCGACGCGCCGCTGGCGACAACCGTGCCGTCTTTCTCGGCCTTCAACGTCGTGCCCGCCGCGGCGCTGGTCTTGGCCGGCATCAACGCGATCCACGGCGTCGATTTCGCGGCCGCGTTGGTGGCCCACGCGGCGAACTTCGCGCTCGCCGGCCCGCTGGCGTAAGCGTCGCGCGCCCGGATGAGTCGCGCGTTTTCCTCGCTCCACGTTCTTTTCGCGGCCTCGAGCGCGCGCAGATCGTCGGGCTGCGGCGCGGGGATGTTTTTCTCCGACGCGTTGTTGAAGAAGGCGAACAACTGATAAAACTCGCGTTGCGTGAAGGGATCGTATTTGTGCGTGTGACATTCCGCGCAGCCGAGCGTGACGCCGAGCCACACCGCCGCCGTGGTGCTCACGCGGTCCACGGTGGCCTTACAACGAAACTCCTCCTGGTCGGTGCCGCCCTCGGTGTTGGTCAGTGTTTGGCGATGAAACCCGGTGGCCGTCTGCTCGGGGACGCCCGCGCCGGGCAGGAGATCGCCGGCGAGCTGGAGAATGCTGAACCGGTCGAAGGGCACGTCGTCGTTGATCGCCGCGATCACCCAGTCGCGATACACGTAGGCGAAGGGGCGCGTGCGATCCTTCTCGTAGCCGTCGCTGTCCGCGTAGCGCGCGAGGTCGAGCCAGTGCCGGCCCCAGCGTTCGCCGAAATGCGGCGACTGCAACAGCCGGTCCACAAGGCGCTCGTAGGCATCGGGCCGCGTGTCGGCCACGAACTCGCGAACGTCCTCGGCCTTGGGCGGCAGCCCGAGCAAATCCAGGCTCAACCGCCGGATCAACGTGTAACGGTCCGCCTCGGGCGACGGCGTGATTTTCTCCTGCGCCAGCCGGGCGAGCACAAACGCATCAATCGGATTTTGAGCTTTGAGCCTTGAGCTTTGAGCTTTGTCGTCGCGAACTTCTGGCAATGCCGGTCGTCGCGGAGCGTTGTAAGCCCAGTGGTCCGACTTCATCGCCACCGTGCCCGCGGTCTCCGGCCAGTTCGCGCCCGCGTCGATCCACGCACGCAATCTTCCGATTTGGTCGCGCGTGAGCGGCTGACGGTTCTCGCCCGGCGGCGGCATCTGCGACTCGCCATCGAGCTTCGCGACGAGATGGAGCAAGCGGCTCTCGGCGCTTTTGCCAGGGACGATCACTGCGCCTGCGTCGCCGCCTTCGAGCGCGCCCTGGCGGAGGTCCAGGCGCAGGCCGCCCTTTTGTTTCGTGGCCCCGTGGCATTGCTGGCAGTGCTGGGCGAAGAGCGGCTGGATGTCTTTCGCGAAATCCACCGGCCCGCTCGCGGCGGGCGGCAGCTTGGTGAGGTCGAGCGGCTTTTTCGTTTCGGCCGCCGACAATGAAAACGCCGCGACCAGCGCGGCGCCCCCGATCAGGTTGAGAAAAATTTTCAGCATGTTGAAAAACGCGGGCAATAGACGCCCGCACCCCGGTTGACTTCATCCCATCATCCCGCACGGAGCCCCCATCCACACGGCGCGATGCGCCGGACCGTTGTATTCGCCGCCCGAATCGCTAACCTCGCGGCATGGAAAAACGGGACAGACCAGCGGCGGACCCGGAATTGCGGCGGCGCATCGATGACCTCATCGCGCTCAAGGGCGGCGGGCACAATCCCGACCTCGTCGCCGACATCATCGAGAGCGCGCTCAAGCTGCTCACCGACGTCGAGGATCGCGGCGACGTGCGCGTGATCCAGACGGCGGTGCGCGAGCTGCGCTACGCCTTCCGCCTGTTCGAGCCGTATGCGGCCACGCGCAAGGTCACAATTTTCGGCTCGGCGCGCACGCAGCCCAATCAGGTCGAATATCAGCAGGCCGTGGAGTTCGCGCGCAAGATTGCCGACGCGGGCTTCATGGTCATCACCGGCGCGGGACCGGGCATCATGCAGGCCGGGCACGAGGGCGCGGGGCCGGAGCGCAGCTTCGGCGCGAACATCCGGCTGCCGTGGGAGCAGAGCGCCAACCCCGTCATCGCGCAGGACAAGAAGCTCATCACCTTCAAATATTTCTTCACACGCAAGCTCACGTTCCTGCGCAATTCCGACGCGCTGGCGCTGTTCCCCGGCGGCTTTGGCACGCTCGACGAAGGCTACGAGGCGCTGACGTTGATGCAGACGGGCAAGGGCCGACTGCGTCCCCTGGTGTTGATCGACAAGCCCGGCGGCACGTATTGGAAAACGTGGGACAAAATGCTGCGCGAGCATCTCCTCCGCAGCCGCCTGATCTCGGCGGAAGACCTCGGCCTATACACCATCGCCGAGACCGTGGATGACGCCGTGAAGTGCATCACGCGCTTTTATCGCAACTTCCACTCGACCCGTTTCGTGAAAGAACTCCTCGTCATCCGCCTGCAACGCGCACCCTCGCCCGGGACGCTCGCGGCGCTGAACAGCGACTTCGCCGACATCATCGAGGGCCAGCCTTTCACCGTCGTCAATGCGCTGCCCGACGAACTCGAGGATAACGACGTGCCGCAGCTCGCGCGTGTCGCCTTTGGATTCGACCGCCGCCAATACGGGCGATTGCGGCAGTTGATTGATGCGCTGAACGGTTTCTGAACGGCGGAAAAAAGCTCCAAGCTCAAAGTTCAAAGCTCAAGGGAATGGCCAAGCTCCAAGTTTCAATCATCATGCAAAGCGCGGCAGGCATTACGAAAATGCGCTCCGCCGGCACGAACCTGACGCGCCACCGAGCGGAGAACAATGCTTCGTACCAGAGTCCTTGGTGCTTGGCCCGGTCTGGTGCTTCCCTTGAGCTTTGAGCTTTAGCCTTGGAACTTCGCCGCTGTTTCCGCTCTCGCTTCCGCACTGGGCCTGCGGAAAACTCCCGTGCAGTTGCTGCAAATGTCCGACACCGATCCACAGCCAAAATCCGCGCCGCCCTTGCGTGAGATCGCGCTCCGCATCCTGCGGCGTTTGCACGCGGCCGGGCACGCGGCGTTCTGGGTCGGCGGCTGTGTGCGCGATCAGATGCTCGGCAAGGAGCCGCAGGACTACGACATCGCGACCTCGGCGCGGCCGCCGGAGGTTGAAGCATTGTTTCCGCACACGGTACCGGTGGGGCGGCAGTTTGGCGTCGTCGTGGTGATCGAGGGCGGACACAACCTGCAGGTCGCCACGTTCCGCACCGAGTCGGATTACCGCGACGGCCGGCGGCCCGAGCACGTTGAGTTCGCCGACGCACGGGCCGACGCCGTGCGCCGCGATTTCACCGTCAACGGGCTTTTTTTCGATCCCACGACGCAGGAACTCCACGACTGGGTGGGTGGCCGGGCGGACCTCACGCTGCGCGTCATTCGCGCCATCGGCGATCCCCGCGAGCGTTTCGCCGAGGATCATCTGCGAATGCTGCGCGCCGTGCGCTTCGCCGCGCAGCTCGGCTTCACCATTGATCCCGCGACGCTGGCGGCGGTGCGCGAAAACGCCGCCACCATCCGCACTGTCAGCGCCGAACGCATCCGCGACGAACTGCTGAAACTGCTGCGTCCCCCGCACGCCGCGCGCGGCCTCCAACTCCTGCGCGACAGCGACCTCCTCGCGGAAATCCTGCCGGAAATCGCCGCGACCGAAGCCTGCGAGCAGTCCCCCGAGTACCATCCCGAGGGCAATGTTTTCCGGCACATTCTGCTCCTGCTCGAAAATCTCCCGGCCGACGCGCCGCCGAGCCTGCCGTGGGCCGCGCTGCTGCACGACGTCGCCAAGCCGCCCACCGCCACGCTCGATCCGGCGACGGGCGCGATTCATTTTTACGGTCACGAAACCGTCGGCGCGACCATGAGCGAGACGCTGCTCCAGCGCCTGCGTTTTCCCCGGCGACAGATCGACGAAATCGTCACCTGCGTCCGGCTGCACATGCAGTTCAAGGACGTCCGGCAGATGCGCAAATCCACGCTCAACCGCTTGCTGCTGCGCCCCACTTTTCCGCTCGAGCTGGAGCTGCACCGCCTTGACTGCCTGGCCTCCAACGGCGACCTGACCAATCACCAATACCTCGTCACGCAAACCGCCGAGCTGGCCCGCAAGCCGCCGCTGCGACCGCCCTTGATCACCGGGGCCGAACTGATCGCGATGGGCCTGGGCGAAGGCCGCGAGCTTGGCGCGTTGCTGGCGGAGATTCGCGAGAAGCAATTGCTGGAGGAGATCACAACCGCGGAGGCCGCGCGGGAGTTTGCGCGGCAGCGTGTCGCGGAGCGCGGGAAGTAATGAGCGGTTTCCATTCAACTGGGCCGAGCCTGATG